>DASTHF010000230.1:0-11323 GCA_035605615.1 Solirubrobacterales bacterium | reverse complement strand
GTGGCCAGGACGCGGCGGATCCCCTCCTCGTCGACCATCGTGGTCAGCCCGTCGGAGCAGAGCAGGAAGGTGTCGCCCGGCGCGGCGGGCACGGTGTGTACGTCGACGTCGACCTTCGGCTCGGGGCCGAGCGCCCGCGTGATGATCGAGCGCTGCGGGTGGTCCTCGGCCTGGGCGTCGGTGATCTGCCCCTTGCGCCGCATCTCCTCGACCAGCGAGTGGTCGCGGGTCAGCCGCTCGAGGCGGCCCTCGCGTAGCCGGTAGGCGCGCGAGTCGCCGACGTGGCCGATGCAGACCTCCTCGTTGGCGGCGTCGACGATCGCCGCCGTGATCGTCGTCCCCATCCCGGCCCGCGAGGGGTCCGCCTGGGCGAGGCGGTGGATTTCGCCGTTCGCCGCCTCGATCGTCTCGCGCAGCAGCTGCTCGGGCGGCGCATCGGGCAGGTCGCGGTCGAAGGCCTCGGCCGCCGCCTTGGAGGCGACCTCGCCGGCCTGGGCGCCGCCCATGCCGTCGGCGACGACGAAGATCGGCGAGCGGATGAAGAGCGAGTCCTCGTTGGCGCTGCGCTGCCGCCCGGTGTCGGTGCGGAAGGCCTGGTCGTCGACGCGCAGCACCCGCCTCAACCTCCCTCGAACCTGAACGTCGTGTCGCCGATCCGCACCACGTCGCCGTCGACCAGCTCCGCCTCGCCGTGCAGGCTCGCTTCGTTCAGCAGGGTGCCGTTGGTCGAGCTCATGTCTTCGATGTAGGTGCGGCCGTCACGGGGAAAGATCCTTGCGTGCAGGCCGGAGGCATAGCGGTCGTCGATCCGCAGGTCGGCCTCGCCGGAGCGGCCGATCGAGAGGCCGCCGATCAGGTCGAAGCGCTCGCCCGCCCGCAGGCCGCCGCCACCCTCGGCGACCAGCCAGGCGTCGGCGGCGGGGGCGCGGCCGCCGTAGACCGGCAACGGGTGGAAGCCGGTCGCGTCGGGCGCCGGCGCGACCGTGCCGCGCAGGTCCTTGAGGGCGCTGCGCGCGATCCAGAGCAGGAAGACGTAGAGGACGGCCAGGAAGCCGAACTTCAGCGCGACGGAGACGGGATCGTAGGCCACGTGCCCGGGAGTCTCACTGCTCGACGTCGAAGGTGAAGGTCGTGGTCCCCAGCGTCACCTCGTCGCCAGGGTGCAGCCGGGTCGAGCCGACGCGCCGGCCGTTGACCTTGACGCCGTTGGTCGAGCCGAGGTCGGCGATCGTCCAGTCGCCCGACGGCGCGCGGCGCAGCTCGGCGTGTCGGCGCGAGACGTTGGGGTCGCGCAGCACGCAGTCGGCGTCGGTTGCGCGGCCGATCGTCGCCCGCGGCCCCTCCAGCGCGTAGCGGCGGTCGCCCAGCTCGACGATCGCCCGCGTCACGACCTGGGCCTGGGTGGGCGCCTCGGCGGCCGGGGGCGCCGCCTGGCGCGGCGCCGTGTAGATCATCGTGTGCCCCTCCTCGCCCTGGCTTGGACTCTCGCCCTCGTGGGCGGGCGGCTTGACGAGGCGCGTCTGGATCCCGAACTCGCCGAGCCGCAGCCGCTCGTCGGTCTTGAACTCGACCGCGGGGCGGGTCAGCAGGTCGTAGCTGCGGCGGCGGGCGTGCTCCAGCAGGTAGCCGGACAGCTCCTGCTCGAGGCCGCGCTCGTAGCCCTCCAGTCGCCCGCGGTCCTTGCTGGAGAGGTAGACCGTGTACTCGTTGGGGACGTAGACCCGCGCCACGCCGGCGGTCTTGTGCGCGTCCATCTCCTTGGCCAGCTTGCGGGCGAGCTCGACCGGCTGCACCTCGGAGCTGAAGGCGCGGCTGAAGAGGCCCTCGACGAGGCCTTCGATGCGACTCTCGAGGTTGCGCAGGACGCTGATCGAGGGCTCCTTTCCCAGGCGGCCGCCATGCACTGGGGCGGTGGACCGGCCTGGAATCCTACGGGAGGAAGACTCCGTGGCCGAGCGCCAGCCAGGCGCCGATCGTGGCGGCGGCGGCAACCGCAGCCAGCCGCAGGCCCAGCGGGCGGGCGGCAGCGGGCGGGCGGGCGTCGAGCCGCTCCAGCGAGGCCTCGATCGCGGCGCCCAGCTCCTCCAGGCCGGGACGGTGCGAGGGACGGGGGTGGAGGCAGGCGTCGACCGCGTCGGTCAGCTCGCGCGGCAGGTCGGGGCGAAGGCGGCGCAGCGGCCGGTGGCGGCCGCCGATCGCCCGCGCCGTCGCCGCCGGCGTGGCGCGGCGGTTGGGGTTCTCGCCGCTCCAGCTCTCGTAGAGGACGAGGGCCAGCGAGTAGACGTCGGCCTCCGGCCCGGCGGCCCGGCCCTCCGCCTGCTCGGGGGCCATGTAGGCGAGGGTGCCGACGACGTCGCCCGGCGCGGTCAGCGCCGCGGCGTCGGCGAGCCGGGCAACGCCGAAGTCCATCAGCTTGGCGCGCGGCTCCCCGTGCTCGGTGACGAGGACGTTCTGGGGCTTGATGTCGCGGTGGACGACGCCGCGCGCGTGCGCGTGGTCGAGCGCCTCGCAGAGGTCGGCGCCGATCTCGCCGATCTCGCGGTCGCTGAGCGCGCCCTCGTCGCCGAGCTGCGCCAGGGTGCGGCCGTCGACCAGCTCGGTGACGAGCAGCGCGCTGCCCTCCTCCTCGCCCATCTCGTAGAGCGTCACGATGCCGGGATGGTTGAGCCGGGCGGCGGCCTGAGCCTCGCGCAGGACGCGGCGGCTGCCCTCGCCGCGCGACTCGATCGCCTTCACCGCGACGGGGCGCTCAAGGCGCCCGTCCCAGGCCTCGTAGACGACGCCGAACCCGCCGCTGCCGATCCGGCGCTCGATCAAAAAGCGGTTGAGGACGAGCGAGCCGACCAAATCTCCCCGGACTTCGCCGCCAATCCGCTCCCTCCTGCGACATACTCCCCCACCTTGGAGGTTTCCACCGCACGAGCGCGGCGCAATCCGCGGCCGCCGCGGCGCCCCCAGCGCCAGCAGATCATGCTGCGCAGGGGCCTCGCCCTGGGCGCCGGCCTACTCGTCCTGATCCTGATCGTGCTCGGGATCAAGGGCTGCCTCGACGCGCGCAAGCACAGCGAACTGTCGGGCTACGCGCGCAACGTCAGCGAGATCGTCGAAGAGACCAACCGCACCAGCAAGTCGTTCTTCGGCAGGCTCGCCAACCCGGGCAACCTCTCCGTCACCGCATTCGTCGCCGAGGTCAACGCCGACCGCGGCGCGATGGACAACTACGCGGCGCGGGTCGAATCGCTCGGAGCGCCCGGCGACATGAGCCGCGCCCAGGCGGACCTGAAGCTCGTCTACCAGCTGCGCAGCGGCGCGATGGGCGAAATCGCCGAAAAGATGAGCACGGCGCTGGGCAACGTCGGTTCGGTGCACGCGATGACGGCGATCGCCGGTCGGATGCGGACGCTGATGGCCAGCGACGTCCTCTACGCCGCCTTCGTGCGACCCGAGATCGACGCCGTCCTCGCCAGCAACGGGATCTCCGGCAGCGACGTGCCGAAAAGCGTCTTCGTGCCGGACGGGACGCGCTGGCTCGAAGAGTCGGCGGTGAGCGCGGGGCTGGGCTCGGTCAGCGGGGCGAGCGGCGCGGCGACTCCCGGCGTGCACGGGCTCGGCCTGATCGGCGCCAGCGTCAACGGCACCGAACTGGCGCCCGAAGGGACGACCGCGGTGAAGAGCGAAGGGACGCCGGAAGTCGAAGTCAAGGTCGAAAACCAGGGCGAATCGACCGAGAACGGGGTGACGGTCACGATCGCCTTCAACGGCCACACCGTGCAGCAGGACATCCCCTCGATCGAAGCGGGCTCGGAAGGCAGCGTGACGATCCCGCTGACGCCGGCGCCGAAGGGCAGCACGACGCTGGAAGTCGACGTCCGCCCGGTGCCGGGGGAGAAGATCACCGAAAACAACAAGGCCAGCTACACGGTCGAATTCGAATAGCTGGCTGACCGACTGATGAGGATCGCCTTCCTGGGGCCTGCCGGGACCTTCACCGAAGACGCCCTCCGCGAGGCAGCGGCGGAGCCGTTCGAGCCGCTGCGCACGCCGACCGTCCACGACGCGATCCTCGCCGTCGAGCGCGGCGGGGCGGCGCGGGCCTTCGTTCCCTTCGAGAACTCGATCGAGGGCGCGGTGCGGAGCACGCTCGACACGCTCGCCTTCGACGTCGACGCGGTGACGATCGTCGGCGAGCACGACTTCGCGGTGCGCGCCCACCTGATCGTGCGCGAGCCGCTCGAGCCGGGGCGGATCGCCGCCGTCCTCTCCCACCCGCAGCCGCTCGCCCAGTGCGCCCGCTTCCTGCGCGAGCAGCTCCCCGAGGCCGAACGGCGCAGCGTCAGCAGCACCGCCGCCGCCGTGCGCATGGTCGCCGAGTCGAGCCGGCCGTGGGCGGCAATCGGCTCGCGCGCCGCCGCCGAGCTCTACGGCTGTCACGTCCTGCGCGAGGGGATCGAGGACGAGGCGGGCAACGTCACCCGCTTCGTCTGGATCGCGCCGGCGGGGACGGCCGTCGAGGGCGAGGGGCCCTGGAAGACCTCGCTCGTCTTCTCCGAGCTGGGCGAGGACCATCCGGGTGCCCTGGTCGAGGCGCTCCAGGAGTTCTCCAGCCGCGGCGTCAACCTGAGCCGCATCGAGTCGCGCCCCCTCCGCCGGGGGCTCGGCCGCTACATGTTCTTTTGCGACCTCGAGGGCGCGATGGACGACCCGCCCATCGCCGAGGCGATCGCTGCCCTCCGCACGAAGGCCGAATCGGTGCGGATCCTGGGCTCCTACCCGGTTGGGTAGGAGCGCCTGCGTAGAATTCCCGAGCAACATGGCACGGGTCCTTGTGCTCAACGCGACCTATGAGCCGATCAACGTATGCACGTTGAGACGAGCTGCTGTGCTGCTGCTGAAGGAGAAGGCCGAGCTTCTGGAGCGCCGGGAGGGCGCGATCCACTCCGAGCACATGTCGCTCGAACGGCCCGATGTGATTCGGCTCGTCAACTACGTGCGGATCCCAAGGCAAGCTCACAGGCGCAAGATCACGCGGCGGGCGGTGCTTGCTCGGGACGCGTGGACCTGCCAGTACTGCGGGTCGCGCAAGTCCGGACTGACGGTGGATCACGTAATCCCCCGCAGCCGCGGCGGCAAGTCGGTCTGGGAGAACATCGTCGCGGCCTGCGCCAGCTGCAACCGCCGCAAGGGCAGCCATCTCCCACGGGAGATCCAGATGCACCCGCGCAAGAGCCCGAAGGCACCCGGGCCGACAGTCTTCATCCAGGTGGCGACACCGAGCATCCCCCCGGCGTGGCAGCGCTATCTACCGGTCGCTGCGTAAGGACCTTCGATCAAGGATCTGACGGCGGCATATACGGCGAAAGTTCGTCGAGCGAAACGTAGGCGGTTCCTTCCCCAGACCACCTGGCTCCCCCTACATACATGTAGCAGTAGAAGTCAGAGGGGCATGTCCCGCGAGCGGTTACCGTTCCGCTCGGATACGCGGCAAAGACGAGCGCAGCGCCAGTAGGCCCTTCACGAAGCGGCCACGACCAGGAGGCACGACGTTCAAGCAGGTTCCGCCACTGCAGAAGCATCGGTGGATAAAGCTCAGCGAAGGGCCGGCCGGTGGCCGTCACTTCGGTGCACGTGTGCACCTTGCTCGACCCCCAGCCGCCACTTGGCGCAGTGCGGGCGAAACCGTAGGTGCCAGCGAGGATCTCGACCAGAAAGACATCGCCTTCGGCCGGGTGAGCGGCCTCGGCGGAAACCAGTTCTTCCCGCAATGCCGAGCGCCACGCGAATCTGGCGGCCGCACCGTAAAGAAGTACCGCGTCACGCCCGGTAGGCGATGATGTGATTGCGACCGAGCGGAGCTGACCGTCGCAGATTCCGGCGGAGAACCAGGCACCCGTCTCGCGCACCTGCCGCGCCGGGGTGCCACAGCCAGCCTTGAAGCCGCCGTCGTGGCGAAAAGCCTGGCCGAGTCCGTGGCCGATGACGAGAGGATCGGGCAACGCCGGGCAGAGATCGGCGTAGGTCTTTTCCTCGTCCCGTTCAGTGTCTTTTTTGAGTGGCGGTTCGGCCGCAGGTTCCGATCCGGCTTCGGCGATTGGCGGCGATTCCGCAACGCTGTCCTTTGCGTTGTTCTCAACAGCGAGGGCGCCTCCAATGAAGATGAAGATGAGAAGCGAGTTGACAATCAGAGCAATTGGAAGAGCTCGAAGCCTGGTCAGCTCGCCGCTGGACGGCTTGGCCCTGGCTATATCCGCCAGGCGTCTTGTGAACCGCCACGGCATGGCTGCCAGGCGCCGTGCCCACCGCTCAATACAGGTGCATTCCTGGGCAGGGCTGGAACTTCCGATTTTTAGGTCGCCTTCCCTGATCGCGCTGTCAGGCAGAACAGCGGAGGTGCGCAGGAATGCAAGCGTCGCGCCCAGGCAACCTGCAACTACTGCGGCGGCGGGTGACAGGAGGAGGGCCATTGGAGCAACGAGGATCCCCACGCCGAGACAGAGCCGGCCGACGCCACGTTCACTCTGGAGCTCTCGACGCATTGGCCGCAAGCGTTTGCGCCGACTCCGCTGCTGGGCTAACCGCCTTTGGATCAGTCCCGCGAGCAGGAGGAGGGAAACCGCAAGCAGGATCGCGATCCGCGCATGCCGGACGACGACCAGCGCAACCGCGCCAGCCTTAGCGAGCGCACTCAGGAAGGGAGACGCCCACCCTTGCCGAACTTTTCCCCAGCGCCTCATCGCGGCTTGCGTCCTCTTTTTCCGACCGGCCCTTGCTTTATAGATTTAGGATTTCAGCAAAATATGTTGCGAGATCGTAACGACTGTTAGCGCTAAATGTTCCGCGTATCTATATTTGGCGTATGAACTTGAACCTCCTGTTGGCAGGGAGCCGATGACCAGAGAACAAGAGGTAGTCGTCCTCTCTCGCGAGGAAAGGCTGCGGGACTCGAAGCGACAGTCGACCTCGATGTCGCTTCCCTTTGCGGTGCACCATCGCCTTGACCTCCTGGCGAAGGCAGCCGAGGACGCCGGTGCCACACGTGCTGAGATCGTCGGCATGCTGATCGCCGCCGCGCCTCTCGATGCGGCCGAGCTGGAGGCGGAGGTGCTGCGCTACCGCAAGCTGAAGGTCGGCGATGTCGTTCCCGAGGAGCAACGGGAGCCCGCTCGACAGGAGGAGCCGCTCAAGGCGGACAACGTCATCTCGATTGCCCGGCGCGGTCCCGGCCGGCCAAGCCGGGGCAGTTCGGCATAGCTGGGAGTATCTCCCAGCGACGGCCTGACGGCGCCTACTCCAGTTCTTCCTGCTCCGGCTCGTCGCCGTTGCTCGGCTCGCCGGACTCGACGACGAGGGCGACGGCGCTTACCCGGTCGTCGTCCTTGATGTTCATCACCTTGACGCCCTGGGTTGGGCGGCCCATCTTGGAGATGCCCTTGACCGATGTCCGCTGCACCATGCCGTTCTGGGAGATGAAGAGCAGCTCCTGGTGCTCGCGGACGATCAGGGCGCCCGCGAGGCCGCCCTTCTTCTCGGTCAGCTTGGCGGTCAGCACGCCTTTCGTGCCGCGGCCCTTGACCGGGTACTCGGCGATCGAGGTGCGCTTGCCGTAGCCGTTCTCGGTGACGACGAACAGCTCGGTGTCGTCGTGGGCGACGACCAGCGCCAGCACCCTGTTCGGCTCGCGGCCGACCTTCGAGGACACGTTCATCCCCCGCACCCCGGAGGTATCGCGGCCCATCGCGCGCACCGCCTTCTCCGAGAAGCGGGCGGCGTGGCCCGACTTCGAGACGAGCAGCAGGTCATCCTCGCCGGAGGTGAGTCGCACCTGCACCAGCTCGTCGCCGTCGCGCAGCTTGATCGCGATGATCCCGTCGGCGCGGATCGGCGTGTTGTAGGCGAGGAACTCGGTTTTCTTGACCAGGCCGCGTTCGGTCGCGAAGGCGAGGTACTTCCCCTCGCTGAAGTCCCGGGTCGGGATCACCGCCATCACCCGCTCGCCGTCGCGCAGCGGCAGAAGGTTGACGAGGGCGCTCCCTTTCGCGGTGCGCGAGCCCTCCGGCAGCTCGTAGACCTTGAGCCGGTAGACCTTGCCGCGGTTGGTGAAGAAGAGCAGGTAGTCGTGCGTCGAGCAGATGCGGAGGTGGGCGATGTAGTCGTCCTCTTTCAGGTTCATGCCCATCACGCCGACGCCGCCGCGGTGCTGCTGGCGGTACGTCGCCAGCGGCAGCCGCTTGACGTAGCCGGAGGCGGTGATCGAGATCACCATCTGCTGGTCGGCGATCATGTCCTCGATGCCGACGTCGCCCTCGAAGTGGGTGACTTCGGTGCGGCGCTCGTCGCCGTAGGACTGGACGATCTCGGCCAGCTCCTCGCGCACGACGCCCATCACCTTGGCCTCGTCGCCGAGGATCGCCCGCAGCTCGGCGATCCGCTCGACCAGGTCGGCGTGCTCGGCTCGCACCTTGCCGGCCTCCAGCGCGGTGAGGCGCTGGAGCCGCATGTCGAGGATCGCCTGCGCCTGCTCCCGCGAAAGCTCGAACTCGGCGATCAAGCCGTCGCGCGCCGTGTCGGGATCGGCCGAGGAGCGGATCAGGGCGATCACCGCGTCGAGGTTGTCGAGCGCGATCAGCAGCCCCTCGAGGATGTGGGCGCGGGCCTCGGCGCGGCGAAGTTCGTGCTGGGTGCGGCGGGTGACGACCTCGCGCTGGTGCCGCACGTAGTGGTGGACCAGCTTGAGCAGGCTGAGCGTGCGCGGCACGCCGTCGACCAGCGCCACCATGTTGATGCCGAAGCTGTTCTGCATCGGCGTTTTCTTGTAGAGGTTGTTGAGCACGACCTTGGCCGGGTGACCGCCTCGCTTCAGCTCGATCACGAGGCGCATTCCCGAGCGGTCGGACTCGTCGCGCAGGTCGGAGATCCCCTCCAGCTTCTTTTCCCGGACCAGGTCGGCGATCTTCGTGATAAGCCCGTTGTCGCCGCCCTTCTTGACCATGAAGGGGAGCTCGGTGACGACGATCGCCTCCCTGCCGCCCTTGAGCGGCTCGACGTGGGCGCGGGCGCGCACCCTGACCGTGCCGCGACCGGTTTCGTAGGCGTCGCGGACCCCCTGCGCGCTCATGATGCCGCCGCCCGGGAAGTCGGGGCCCTTGACGTGCTCCATCAGGCCGTCGAGGTCGATGTCCGGTTCCTCGATGTAGGCGTCGACCGCGGCGGCGACCTCGCGCAGGTTGTGGGGCGGGATGTTGGTCGCCATCCCGACCGCGATCCCGGACGCGCCGTTGACGAGCAGGTTCGGGAAGCGGGCCGGCAAGATCAGCGGCTCGCGGGTCGATTCGTCGTAGTTGGGCCCGAAGTCGACCGTGTCGGCGTCGATGTCGCGCAGCAGCTCGGTCGCCAGCCGCCCCAGCCGCGCCTCGGTGTACCGCATCGCGGCGGCCGGGTCGTCGTCGATCGAGCCGAAGTTGCCCTGGCCGTCGACCAGCATGTAGCGCAGCGAGAAGTCCTGCGCCATCCGCACCAGCGTGTCGTAGATCGCCGCGTCGCCGTGCGGGTGGTACTTGCCCATCACCTCGCCGACGATGAAGGCGCACTTGCGGTAGGACCGGGTCGGCTGCAGACCGACGTCGTGCATCGCGTAGAGGACGCGGCGGTGGACCGGCTTGAGGCCGTCGCGCACGTCCGGCAGCGCCCGCCCCACGATCACGCTCATCGCGTAATCGAGGTAGGACGAGCGCATCTCCTTCTCGAGCTCGCGCTCCTCGATGCGGCCGGTCAGGGCTTCGAGCGCCATCGCTACGCGACCCCCCGATCAGACATCGAGGAACCTGACCTCCCTGGCGTGCGCCTCGATGAATTCGCGGCGCGGGGCGACCTGGTCGCCCATCAGCTTCGAGAAGATCAGGTCGGCGGCGGAGGCGTCTTCCATCGTCACCTGCTGCAGCGTCCGCGAGGTCGGGTCCATCGTGGTTTCCCGCAGCTGTTCCGCGTTCATCTCGCCGAGCCCCTTGAAGCGGGTCAGCTGAGTGCCGTGCCGGGCCAGGTCCAGCACCGCGCCGCGCAGGGCGGCGAAGGAGGGCGCGGCTGCCTCCCGGTCGCCGAGCCGCACCTCGAACGGGGGCCGGCCGACCTGCTTGAGCAGCGTCGCGTGCACCTCGGCGAACTTGCGGTAGTCGTGGTGCTCGAAGAGCTCCCGGCGCAGGCGGTGGGTGCGGGCGAGGCCGGTCTTGCGCTCCACCGCCTTCACGGTCAGGCCCTCCTCGCCGTCGTCGAGGATCTCGGTGTCGAACGGCTCGCCCTCGGGCGCCTCGCGGCCGAGCACCTTGCGCGCCCCGGCGAGCGTCGCGACCTCCTCGTCGAGCAGGCTCGACTCCTCGAGGAACCGGATGAGCTCGTGGCCGAACTCGGCCTGCAGCGAAGAGGCCCAGCCTTCGTACTCTTTGGCGCGCCGCGTGTAGCTCTGCCAGCGGCTCTTGGTCAGCTTGTGCGACTCGCCGCCCGCGTCGACCAGCTCCAGCTCCTCGAGCTTGTCGCGCAGCAGCAACTCCTCGAGCTCGGAGTCCCGCTCCAGGTAGACCTCCTGGCGGCCGTTCTTCAGCTTGTAGAGGGGTGGCTTGGCGATGTAGACGTAGCCGGCCTCGATCAGCTCCCGCATCTCGCGGTAGAGGAAGGTGAGGACGAGGGTGCGGATGTGGGCGCCGTCGACGTCGGCGTCGGTCATGATGATGATCCGGTGGTAGCGCAGCTTGGCGACGTTGAAGTCGTCGGCGCCGCCGCCCGAGGTCGTCGCGCCGGCCCGGCCGATGCCGGTGCCCAGGGCGGTGATCATGGTCAGGATTTCGTTGCTGGTCAGCAGCTTCTCGTAGCGCGCCTTCTCGACGTTCAGGATCTTGCCGCGCAGCGGCAGGATGGCCTGGTAGCTGGCCTGGCGCGCGCGCACGGCCGAGCCGCCGGCCGAGTCGCCCTCGACGATGAACAGTTCGGAGACCGTCGCGTCCCGGCTGTGGCAGTCGGCGAGCTTGCCGGGGAGGCCCCCGCCCTCGAGGAGCCCCTTGCGCCGCGTGAGCTCGCGCGCCTTGCGGGCCGCCTCCCGGGCCTGCGACGCCTCGACCGCCTTGGTGATCAACGCCTGGCCGACGGCCGGGTTCTCCTCGAGGAACTCGGCGAGCTTCTCATTGACCGCGCTCTCGACCTGGCCCTTCACCTCGGAGTTGCCGAGCTTGCCCTTGGTCTGGCCCTCGAACTGCGGGTTCGGGACCTTGACGCTGACGACGGCGGTCAGGCCCTCGCGCGTGTCCTCGCCCTCGACGCTGTCGCCTTCCTTCAGCATCCC
>DASTHF010000164.1:0-2236 GCA_035605615.1 Solirubrobacterales bacterium | reverse complement strand
CTGCTGGTAGAGGTTGTCGGGGATGTAGTCGAAGGACCAGGCGGTGGCCTTGCCTTCGGGGAGGACCGTGCCCTTGAGGCGGGTGTGGGCGGCGCCGAAGCCCCAGGAGGCTTTGGGGGCGGCGGCGAGGGCGAGCGTTGCGCCGAGCAGGACGGCGGCGGCGCAGAGGAGAGCGGCGAGGAGGAGCGCGGCGCGCAGTGGAGATGGATGCATCTCAGCGTTGGGGGCGCCAGTCTGCTTTGCTTGCCGGCGCTGTGTCATACCTGCTCTTCCTTGACGAGTCCGGCCAAGACCAGAAGGAGTCCCCGTATGAGGTGCTGGCCGGAATCGCGATCGAGGACCGGCAGCTCTGGCCCCTTATCCAGGCGATCCAGGCCCTGGAGCTCTCTCACTTCGGGCAGCGCTACGCGGATGGCGAGCGAGAGCTGAAGGCGAAGAAGCTCCTGAAGCGAAAGACCTACCGGCACGCCGCACAAAGCGGCCCGATCGAGCCGGAAGCACGCAGAACGCTGGCGCAGCGGTGCCTCAACGAAGGCGGCGCGGCGAGGAGGGAGGAGATCACGGCGCTCGCGCAGGCGAAGATCGCCTTCTGCCACGAGGTTCTCCAGGCGACCCGGGAGGCCGGTGGGGCGGTGCTCGCCGCGATGATCCCGAAGGCAGCACCGCGACCGGCAGGCGACTTTCTGCGCAAGGACTACGCGTTCATCTTCGAGCGCTATTTCTACTTTCTCGAGGATCGCGGCAGCGATGTCGGCCTGATCGTCTTCGACGAGTTGGAGCGCTCGCAGAGCCACCTGCTCGTCGATCAGATGCACCGCTACTTCCTTCACACCGGCACCGGATTGGAGCGAGCCAGGCTCGTCGTGCCGGAGCCGTTCTTCGTCCACAGCGAGCTGACGACGGGAGTTCAGATCGCCGACCTGGTCGCCTACACGATCGCCTGGGCGGTCAGGCTCGGCGGACAGGAAGAGCCGGCGCGGGAGGAGATGTCGGCACTTGCGGCGCTGACGATCGACCTTCGCCACGACGCAACCCGCGACCTGCCGCGGCGGCCCCGGTTCACGATTTATGGAATAGCGCGGATCAACGACCTTCGCCCGCTCGCCGAGCAAGAGCCCGGGTAGCGCGGAGAGAGATGCTAGATTTGACGCGGAGGCTTTGCGCGGCTTTGCCGCGCATTGCCTTTTCCTAGCTGCTGGGGACTCAGGGGAGCGGCCCCCACTCAGCCAAGGCCGACCGGGATCGGCTCGTCGGGATACCGGACGCGGCCACGTACCACGACGTGGTTGCGGCCCTTTGCCTTTCGGAGGACCACCTTCGGGTCCTCGTCGGCGATCACGATCTTGCCGGTACGTGCGTCCATCGCCACGTACTGGCCCTCGTAGCCGCTGAAGTCGGTGTGGATCGGTTTCATAGTCGCCTGGGTCGATGATACCGAGCGAGCGGGGTGGAACGGCGACGGGCGCTCCGGCGGCTCGGTGATGAGCGCCGGCGACTCTTAGCTGTCCCTCTCCCCCGCTTCGGGTCATCGGCGGGCCCTTCGGTTCTTCCTGTGCCTGCCGGACTTACAGGCGCTCTTGACTCGCGGTTCTGTGTCGCTGCGCTTCCCGTTCTGGGCGGTGAAGTCGGCGATCGCGTGGGTCTTGGCCCGCGGCGAGCAGAGGTCTTCGGAGTTCTGGATCAGGCCTCTGCTTCCGCCTTTCAGGGACAAGACGAACTTGCTGACGGGCGCATCGGGGACCACTTCAAACGTGTTGCGGATCCCCCCGCCGGGGCCGCTGTCGACCTTGCCGTGCAGGAGGATGCGGATCTGGCCTCCTAGGTCCGCCGCCAGGTCGGGGAGCTTGTGGCCGAAGCCACTCATCAGGTAGACGGGGCCCTGCAGGGGCGCTTCGAGCAAGGGGGTCTCGGCCCTGGCGTAGCCGATCACCGAGCTTTGCGGGCAGCCGGCTCCTTCAAAGAGGGCGTGGGTGCAGACGTTTGCAATGTGGCCCTGGTCGAGGAACTCGGCGTGGGGCAGGGTGACCTCGGCCCTGGCGATGTTGGCCTCGCCGGGCTTCATCGTCAGCGTGGCGCGGAGGGCGGGATGAGCTCTGCGGGCGGTCTTGCCCTTGAGCTTTAGGGTGAGCTTGGGCTTGAAGGCGAGCGCTTTGCAGCCTGCGGCCTGGAAGTGGACCGAGGGGGTGGCGCTTTGGCCCTGGGTGGAGGAGATCAGAGAGCCGATCTGGAGGGGTTC
>DASTHF010000158.1:0-3651 GCA_035605615.1 Solirubrobacterales bacterium | reverse complement strand
CTGAAGCACGCGCCGGGGGTCGCCGAGATCGAAGAGGGGGTCGCCTTCTACGGTCGGTCCGGCAACGCGCTGATGAAAAGCTTCAAGCGGCTGGCGATCGACCCGCTGGTCGTCTACGGGACGCTCTGCGTCAAGTGCCCGATCGCCGAGCCGGACCTGGCCGCCGAGGAGTGCGTGCGGCGCCTCGTCGAGGAGATGGCGATCGTGCAGCCGAAGATCGTCGTCGTGATGGGGGAGCCGGCGCTGCGCGTCCTCAACGGGCTGCAAGTGCCGCTCTCGCGCGAGATCGAGCCGCGCGAGGGCGAGGTGCAGGCATTCACGCCGACGATCGACGCCCTCTACACGCCGGACATCGACGAGTCGCTCGACGAGGAGGGCGCCAAGCAGCGCTTCTGGCGCGCCTTCCGCATGCTCGGCGCCTGGTACGCCGACCTGCCGCCGTATTGAGGGCTAGGGCAGCAGGCGCAGGGCGCTGAACAGGCCGGCGTGGTCGGAGTCCCAGAAGCCGTTGACGGGACGACGGCCGGTCACCGCTGAGCTCAGCAGCTTGACCTTGCGCGGGTCGCGGGTCATCACGTGGTCGACCTGGTGGTCGAAGTCGGCGACGCTGCCGCCGGCACCGACTTCGAGCAGGCTCGACTTCAGGCAACAGCCGAGCGGGTTGCCGGTGCTGCGCTCGCGCATCCCCGCTTTCAGCAGCGTGCGGTAGGCCTGCTGGTCGCCGGGCGAGACCGTGTTGTCGTCGGAGTTGAGGTCGCCGACCAGGATCACCGGCAGCCGGCTCGTCGCCGGGCCGCCGGGGGCGACCAGTTCGGCCGCCTGCTCGGCGCGGATGCTCGGCACCTGGGTGGGGTCGTCGAACGCCTCGAGGTGGGTGTCGACGAAGTGGAAGGGACGGCTGTCCCGCACCCTGGCGTCGACCGCGACCCAGCCGCGCGTCACGGTGATGTTGACGCCGGAGACCTTCTCGACCAGCAGGTGGGCGAAGTGGCCGGTGCGGGGATGCCGGGTGACGACGCCGGCGCCGACCCGGGCGAGGATCACGTCGCGCATCGTCAGGCGGCCGTTGATCTCGGCGTCTTTGATCAGGCCGTTGGGCCCGTCGTTCGGCTGCCCGTTCTCGTTGGCGGGCGCTTCGAAATCGAACTCGGTCTGCGCCGCCGCCACGCGGTAGCGCTTCTGGCCCCTGTTGAGCTGACGCAGCAGCAGCTTCAGGTAGTCGTAGCGGACGGTCGTGGCGGTCGGGGCGCTGCCGGAGAGCAGCGGTTCGAGGCTGGGCGGCCCGGTCCGCCACAGCGCCACCTCCTGCAACCCGACCAGATCGGGCCTCTTGCGGAGGATCTCGCCGGCCAGGCCCTTGGCCCGGACCGGAAAGTCGTTGGCGGTCACTTCGCGCAGGACCTTGCCTGTGGCGTCGGTGAATTCCTTGACGTTCTTCGCGGCGATCGCCGGCGCCAGGTCCGCCCCCAGGTAGAGGTTGCGGGTCATCGTCCTGACTTCCGCGCCGCCGCCGCGATGGCCCGGTTTCGCCGCTGCCATACCGGGAAGCAGGCAGAGAGCGAGCAGCGCGGCCAAGCCCAGCAGGGCCACCCGGCGGACCGATACGTGAACCCCGTTCAACCTCTCTCCTCTCCCCGCACAGCTCTCTGCCAAAACCCGGCCGCGGGGCCTTCGATGCGGCGGGCCGCCGCCGGGCAGTTTCGGGCCGCGGCAAGAATTTGCCATACTCCCGCTTAGATTTCTTATAAGCCAAGACGAAACCACTGGAGGAAGCGACAAGTGGGCAAGACGATCGGAATCGACCTGGGCACTACGAACTCGTGCGTCGCCGTCATGGAGGGCGGCGAGCCGACCGTTCTCGAGAACGCCGAGGGGGGCCGGACGACCCCGTCGGTGGTCGCCTTCGCCGATTCCGGCGACCGCCTCGTCGGCACCGTCGCCAAGCGTCAGGCGGTGATGAACCCCGAGAACACGATCTTCTCGATCAAGCGCTTCATGGGGCGCAAGGAGTCGGAAGTCAAAGAGGAGGAGACGATCGTCCCCTACAGGGTCGTCGCCGGCCCCAACGGCGACGTCCGCGTCGATGCGCGCGGCAAGCAGTACAGCCCGCCGGAGATCAGCGCGATGATCCTGCAGAAGCTGAAGACCGACGCCGAAGCGAAGCTGGGCGAAACGGTCGACAGCGCGGTGATCACCGTCCCCGCCTACTTCAACGACGACCAGCGGCAGGCGACCAAGGACGCCGGCAAGATCGCCGGGCTCGACGTGAAGCGGATCATCAACGAGCCGACCGCGGCCTCGCTCGCCTACGGGCTCGACAAAGAGAGCGCCGAGCACGCGATCCTCGTCTTCGACCTTGGCGGCGGCACCTTCGACGTCTCGGTGCTGGAGATCGGCGACGGCGTCTTCGAGGTGAAGGCGACCGCCGGCGACAACCACCTCGGCGGCGACAACTGGGACAAGGCGATCGTCGAGTGGCTGGTCGCCGAGTTCAAGCGCGACCAGGGTGTCGACCTGGCGCAGGACAAGAACTCGCTGCAGCGCCTCTACGAGGCGGCCGAGAAGGCGAAGATCGAGCTCTCCTCGACTCAGGAGACGCAGATCAACCTGCCCTTCATCACCGCCGTCGAGGGGCAGCCCAAGCACCTCGACATGCGGCTCTCCCGCTCCAAGCTGAACGAGCTGACCGCCGACCTGCTGGAGCGCATCGTCGGCCCGGTGAAACGGGCGCTGGACGACGCCGGCGACGTCGAGATCGACCACGTCGTGCTGGTCGGCGGCATGACCCGGATGCCGGCCGTGCGCGACCGGGTCAAGGAGCTGACCGGCAAGGATCCGCACCAAGGCGTCAACCCGGACGAGGTCGTCGCGGTCGGCGCCGCGATCCAGGCCGGCGTGCTGGCCGGCGACGTCAAGGACGTGCTGCTGCTCGACGTTACCCCGCTGACGCTCGGCATCGAGACCAAAGGCGGCGTGATGACGAAGCTGATCGAGCGCAACACGACGATCCCGACCAAGAAGTCCGAGGTCTTCTCGACCGCCGACGACAACCAGCCCTCGGTGGAGATCCACGTCCTCCAGGGCGAGCGCGAGATGGCGGCCGGCAACAAGAGCCTCGGCAAGTTCCAGCTGACCGGGATCCCGCCGGCGCCGCGTGGCCTGCCGCAGATCGAGGTCACCTTCGACATCGACGCCAACGGCATCCTGCACGTCGGGGCAAAGGACCTGGGGACCGGCAAAGAGCAGAAAATCGAGATCAAATCGGGCGCCGGGCTCTCCGAGGAGGAGATCCAGGGCATGGTCAAGGACGCCGAGGCGCACGCCGAGGAGGACCGCCGCCAGCGCGAGCTGGCCGAAGCCCGCAACCTCGCCGAGAACGCCGCCTACCAGTCGGAGAAGCAGCTCGAGGAGCTGGGCGACAAAGTCGGCGACTCCGACAAGGAGCAGATCCAGGCGGCGATCAAGGACGTGCGCGACTCGCTCGAGTCCGACAGCGCCGAGGAGATCAACTCGAAGACCGAAGCGCTGACGGCCGCCTTCCAGAAGGTCTCGGAGCAGATCTACGCGGCGGCGCAGCAGGAGCAGGCGTCCGGCGACGGCGCGTCCTCCTCCGACGATGAGGACGAGGTCGTGGAGGCCGAGGTGGTCGAC
>DASTHF010000156.1:0-8939 GCA_035605615.1 Solirubrobacterales bacterium | reverse complement strand
GGTTCGGCTACCTGGGCCGCCAGGAGACCTATCTGCGCAAGGCCGCCGCGGCGCTGCGAGCCGGCCGCATCACCCAGTACCAGCGCTACGCCGTGCGCTTCGTCCACAACGGCAACCTCGCCAACGAAGTGGTCCTCGCCTTCGGCTTCGACTACTGCAGCTTCAAGTTCTCC
Organism: Solirubrobacterales bacterium; assembly: GCA_035605615.1. Classification (GTDB taxonomy): domain Bacteria; phylum Actinomycetota; class Thermoleophilia; order Solirubrobacterales; family 70-9; genus VRUE01. The sequence continues at coordinate 8,766 of DASTHF010000156.1, read as the reverse complement.
AGATTCGGCTGAGATGCTCCGGGCGCTCGCGGTCCTAGCCGCCATTACGGTCCTCGCGGCGCTCGGGACGGGCCTGGCGCTCGCCGAGCGCAGCCAGGAGGGGAACCTGGTCGCCAGCTTCCAGGGCCGCGTGGCGCCGCTGAAGCTGCCGCGCCATCGTCCCGTCCCCATCTCCATCCACCTGTCCGGCGCCCTGCGGACCACCGACGGCTCGGCCCTGCCGCGCATCGCCGCGATTGAGTTCGACCTGGCGGGGGGCGGTGGGGGGCTCGACACCCGCGGCCTGCCCGTCTGCCGCCTGCGCCGCATCCGCCACACCCGCGACCGCGAAGCGCTCGCCGCCTGCGGCCCGGCCCTGGTCGGGCACGGCCGCATCGACGCCCAGGCGGTCATCCCGGGTCAGCCGCCGCTCATCATCCATACCCACATCCTGGTCTTCAACGGGCGTGGCAGGGGCGGCGCGACCGCGCTCCTCCTGCATGCCTACGCGACCAGGCCACCGATCTCGGTCGTCATCCCCTTCGCGCTGCGCCATGCCCGGGGGCGCTTCGGCACCGTCCTCCTCGCCTCCCTGCCCCGCCGCGAGCTCGGCCCCCGGCCGAGCATCGCCAGGTTCTCCATGACGCTCTCGCGCCGCTTCTCCTACCGCGGTTCCCGCCGCAGCTTCCTGGCCGTCTCCTGTCCGGTGCCACCCCGCTTCACCGTCGGCATCTTCAGCCTGGCCCAGCTCGAGATCAGGCTGGGCGGCGGCGGTGGCATCGCGACGGAAATCGTGCGGACCTGCCGGGTTCGCTGAGATCGGCGGTAGGTAAGTGACCTATCTGTATTCTCGATTATCTAGCGATTTGACCGGGCACCTTGACTGTGCCGGTTTACATCTGTTCTAATATCGGCAGATCCGTGCGGCGCGGTGCTCTCCTTGCGCTGAGCCGCAGATCGATCCCGCGGTAGGCCGGCCGGGCCGCGTTATCCATTCCCTGTATGGCGCGGTCCATTGCAGGCAAACGTCAGTGGCCCGGGGGGGACTCCCAATCCCCTCCGGGTCGTTTGCCGGCGGGGGCACCCGCCGCGCGCCGTTGCCGCAGCCGCATCGCCAGCAGGATCGGCCGCACGGTGGAGCCGAGCGATTCGAGCAGGCGCGCCTCGATCGGGCGAGCGTATCCGTCGCCGGGGGCGACCGCGCTCAGGTAGAAGCCGGCGACGCCGGCGAGGATCGCGCGGTGACGCCTGGCGTGGCGCAGAGGCGCCATCGCGGCTCTGGCGCGGCTCGCGATCAGGGCGATCCGGTTCGCGGCGGCCTCCTCGCTCGCGTAGTAGCTCAGGTAGTTGTGCTGGCCGGCGGCGAGGTCCTCGTCGCGGTCGATCAGGTCGTCGAGCAGCACCGTCAGCGCGCCGACCGGGGGAAAGTAGGCGGCGTCGACGAGGGCCGCGTCCGCCGCGGTGGTCCCGGGATCGGCGGCGGCGGCGATCAGCGCGTGGGCCGCCACCGAGGAGCTGGCGCCCGCCGCCACCTCCCACCAGAGGTATCCCGGCGGCGCCTCCTGCTGCTCGGCCCATTCCTCGAGCGCCCCCTGGCCGGCTCGGGCGGCCGCGTGCGTGTGGCTCTGGCCTTCGCCGCAGCGCCTCACGGCCCGCTCGAAAAGAGGCAGCACCGCTTCCGCGGCCGGCAGAGCCGCGATCTCCCCCCGGCAGGCGGCGAGGAGCGCCGCAAGGTAGCCGCCATCGTCGCCCGCCGGGCGCAAGCCGGGCCGGTCCTCGACGGCCTGCTCGCCGAGCGTGTCGAGGTAGTCGACCGCGATTTGCAGGGCCGTCATCGCGCGCAGCGCGCCTGGCCGGCGCGCCCGCGGCGCCAGGATCGCGAAGACCGCCGTCGCCTCGGCGTTCGACCCCTTTTCGCGCAGCGCCGAGAGCGCCGCCTCGCGCAGGGCGGGATCGGGGATCGCCTCGGCCCGCTGCCGCCAGCGCCTCAGCTCGGCGCGCGCCTGCGGCAGGATTCGCCGTTCGTAGAGGAGCAGCGCCGCCAGCACGCTCGCCGCGTCTCCCGGAGCGATCACGCAGGAGCCGGCGCTTCGATCTCGCGCTTGAGGATCTTGCCGGTCGGGCCCTTGGGCAGCTCGTCGATGAACCAGACGACGCGGGGGTACTTGTAGGCGGCGATCCGCTCCTTGACGTAGGCGCTGACCTCCGCGGGGGAGAGCTCCTCGCCCTCGTGGAGGACGACCGCGGCGCCGATCTCCTCGCCCCACTCGTCGTGGGGGACGCCGACCACCGCCGCTTCGCGGATCTTCGGGTGCTCGTAGAGCACCTCCTCGACCTCGCGCGGGTAGACGTTGTAGCCGCCGCGGATGATCAGGTCCTTCTTGCGGTCGACGATGTAGAAGTAGCCGTCCTCGTCGACGCGAGCCATGTCGCCGCTGTGGAACCAGCCGCCGCGCATCGCCTCCGCGGTGGCGTCGGGGCGCCGCCAGTAGCCCTTCATGATGTTGTGGCCGCGGATCGCGATCTCGCCGACCTCGCCCTGGGGGACGGGCCGGTCGTCCTCGTCGACGACGCGCATCTCCACCCCCTCGATCGGGGTGCCGATCGAGCCGGGCTTGCGGGGGCGGTCCGGGTGGTTGGAGGAGGCGACCGGCGAGGTCTCGGAGAGGCCGTAGCCCTCCAGCACGATCGCCCCGAACGCCTGCTCGAAGCCGCGCAGCACCTCGACCGGCATCGAGGCGCCGCCGGTGATGCAGGTGCGCAGGCTGGAGGTGTCGAAGCGCTCGCGCCCGGGGTGGTGGAGGAGGGCGCCGAACATCGTGGGGACGCCGTAGAAGTGCGTGACGCGGTCGCGCTGCATCGTCTCCAGCGCCTCGTCGGGGTCGAATTTGGGGACCAGCGTGAGGCAGGCGCCGACCCGCAGCGAGGCGTTCATGGCGACCGTCTGCCCGAAGGAGTGGAAGAGCGGCAGGGAGCCGAGGACGACGTCCCCGGGGCCGATCTCGCAGGTGGTGCGCGCGCAGATCTCGGCGTTGCGGTCGAGATTGGCGTGGGTCAGCTCGGCGCCCTTCGGCTTGCCGGTCGTGCCCGAGGTGTAGAGGATCACCGCCGTGTCGTCGTCGGCGGTTTCGGCGACGCCCGTGTCGGCAACGCCCGTTCCGGTGCGCTTTATGTGTCCATGGGACACATAAAGCGCACCGGAGGGTTGGTCGGCGAGCGTCGCGGCGAAGCCGGTCGGCTCGACCTCGACCAGCTCGGCGCCGGCCTCGGCGGCCGCCTCGCGCGCCTCGGCGGCGAAGGCGTGCCAGGCGAAGAGCAGCTTCGCCCCGGAGTCCTCCAGGTAGAAGGCGATCTCGCGCCGCTTCAGCAGCACGTTCATCGGTACGACGATGCCGCCGGCCCGCAGCACGCCGTAGTAGGCGACCGGGAACTCGGGCACGTTGGGCAGCATCACGCCGACCCGGTCGCCCGGCTCGACGCCGCGCTCCCTCAGCAGCGTCGTGAGGCGGGCGCTGCGGTCATCGAGCTCCGCGTAGCTCAGCTCTTCCCCGCCGAGCCGCACCGCCGCCGCCTCGGGCGTCCGCCCGGCGCTGGCCGTCACGATCGAAGCCAGGTTCAGCTCCATCCCCACCGACGAGCATAGCTGCGCCGCGCCTGGGGCCTGATCTCCAGCAAGAGCCGAGCGGTCAGTCCGCGGCTGTCTCGGAGCCGGCAAGGAAGGCTTCTAGAGGTGTGCCGTCGCCGCCGACCAGCAGCTTCTTGGCCGGCCCATGGGCCGCCTCGAAGGCGGCCATGCCGGGCAGGCCGTCTCGCCGGCGGCCGCTCTTCACCTCGAGGGCGGTGAGCTTGTTGCCTCGCTGAACCACGAAGTCGACCTCCTTGCCGCGATCCCGCCAATAGAGGATCTCGGTGCGGGGGTCGCGGGTGGCGACGAGATGAGCGCCCACCGCCGTCTCGACCAGGCGCCCCCAGTGCTCGGCATCGCCGCGCGCCTCCTCGAGGGTTCGACCCGACGTAGCCGAGACGAGCGCCGTGTTCAGCGCCATCAGCTTGGGAGTGGAACGCCGTTGACGTACTTTGCCGGGGGCGTATTTCTCTAGGCCGACGGCGAGCCCGGCCGCTGCGAAGAGATCGAGGTAGTGGGCAACGGTGGTGGTGTTGCCGGCGTCTTGGAGCCGCCCGGTGAGCTTCTGATAGGAGACGATCTGGCCGGAATAGTCGCAGACGAGGCGAAAGAGGCTGCGCAGGAGAGCCGGCTTGTCGACCCTGGTCAACAGCAGCAGATCGCGAGAGACGGTGGTCTCGACGATCGAGTCGAGGATGTATGCGGCCCAGCGCTCCTCGTCCTCGACCAAGGGGATGGCTCCCGGATAGCCGCCGAAGTGGATGAACTCGTTGAGGCTGAGGCCGAAGGCGTCGCGCATTTCGGCAAAGGACCAGTGCGGCGCGCGGATCAGCTCAAAGCGGCCGGCGAGGCTCTCGCTCAGCCCCTGCTGTACGAGCAGTGCCGCCGATCCGAGCAGTACGACGCGAAGCGGGGTCGCAGAGCCTCGGTCCTCGTCCCAGAGCTGCTTCACCACCTCGGCCCAGCCGGTGGCCTTCTGGATCTCGTCCAGGGCGAGGACCGCTGCACCGTTACGGCGCCGAGCCAGCTGGCGGCCCTGCTCCCACTGGGCCTCGAGCCAAGCCGCGTCGCGCAGCGCCGGACCATCGGCGCTGGCGAAATGGGACGGCGCGTCGACTTCGCGGAGGACTTGGCGGACAAGAGTGCTCTTGCCTACTTGGCGGGGCCCGCAAACCACCTGAATGCGCTCGGCATCCGCTTCGAGGCGGTTGAGGAGGCGGGTGAAGAGTGGACGTCTGAAAGACGAAATACTCACCATGCTGAGTAATTTTACTCAGGATAGTGAGTGATTTGTAAAAGGGGCCTTTTTGCAGGTATTTTGATGGAGGCTAGGGCCGCTTCGGAGAGCGCCAGGGGGCGGCGAGGCGGGCGGCGAGGTCATCGGCGAGGCCGGCGATCGGGACGCGGATCTGCTCCAGCGAGTCGCGGTCGCGCAGGGTGACGGTGTCGTCCTCCATCGTCTGGCCGTCGACGGTTACCCCCCAGGGGGTGCCGATCTCGTCCTGGCGGCGGTAGCGCTTGCCGATCGAGCCGCCCTCGTCGAACTCGGCCGGGACGCGGCGGCGCAGCTGCTCGAAGACCTCCCGCGCCTTCTCCGGCATCCCCTCCTTGGAGACGAGCGGCAGGACCGCGGCCTTGACCGGCGCCAGGCGGGGGTGGAGGCGCAGCACGGTGCGCTGGCGCCCCTCCACCTCCTCGACGTCGTAGGCATCGACCAGGAAGGCGAGCGCCGCGCGGTCGGCGCCGGCGGCCGGCTCGATCACGTAGGGGACGTAGCGCTCCTTCGTCCCCTGGTCGAAGTACTCGAGCTTCTCGCCGCTGAACTTGGCGTGCTGGGTGAGGTCGAAGTCGCCGCGGTTGGCGATCCCCTCCAGCTCCGACCAGCCGATCGGGAAGAGGTACTCGACGTCGCTGGTCGCCGAGGAGTAGTGGGAGAGCTCCTCGGGGCCGTGCGGGCGGACCCGCAGGAATTCGGGGCGGAGGCCGAGCTCGGTGTACCAGCGCTCGCGCTCCTCGATCCAGGCCTGGTGCCATTTGGGCGCGTCGGCTGGCGGCACGAAGAACTCCATCTCCATCTGCTCGAACTCGCGGGTGCGGAAGATGAAGTTGCCGGGGGTGATCTCGTTGCGGAACGACTTGCCGATCTGGGCGATCCCAAAGGGCGGCTTCTTGCGGGCGAAGCCGAGCACGTTCTTGAAGTTGATGAAGATGCCCTGGGCGGTCTCGGGGCGCAGGTAGACGGTCGAGCCAGCCTCGGCGACCGGCCCGACGTGGGTCTCGAACATCAGGTTGAACTGGCGCGGCTCGGAGAGCTCGCCGCCGCATTCGGGGCAGCGCAGCTCGGCCGCCGGGTCGCCGCCCTCGGCCTCGACCGCCTCGCGCAGGTGGTCCTCCCGCCAGCGCTTCTTGCACTTGCCGAGGCACTGCACGAGCGGGTCGGTGAAGCCCTCGAGGTGGCCGGAGGCCTCCCAGACGCGCGGGTGCTGGAGGATCGCCGAGTCGAGCGCGACGATGTCGTCGCGGTCCTGCAGCATCGCCCGCCACCACTCGGCTTTGACGTTGTTCTTGAGCAGCACGCCGTAGTGGCCGTAGTCGTAGGTCGAGCCGAGCCCGCCGTAGATCTCCGAGGAGGGGAAGACGAAGCCGCGCCGCTTGCAGAGCGCGACGATCTCCTCCATCGTCGCCTCGGGGCGGGCCTGGGTCTCGGGCGCGGTCGCCATGCCCAAACCGTATAGGGCGCCGGGCTTTTCGGACCCCGGTTGCGATAATCGGCAGACGGTATGCCGATCTACGAGTACAAGTGCGACAACGGCCACGTCTTCGACGTGATCCAGAAGATGAGCGACGAGCCGCTGGTCGAGTGCCAGGAGTGCGAGGCGCCGGCCCGGCGCGTCCTGCACCCCGTCGCGGTCCACTTCAAGGGCTCCGGCTTCTACAACACCGACTACGGCAGGAAGAAGGGCGGAGGCAACGGCGGCGGCTCCTCCGAGGGCTCGAAGGAGTCGACGGAGTCGAAGAGCTCCGATTCGAAGTCGGAGTCGAAGTCGGGCGAGTCCAAGGCCAAGGCCGCCGCGGACTAACCGCTTCCGACTTTTTCCCCGCCGGAGGGGAGCCGAAGTCGGCTACGCGCTGCGGCTACCCGTTCAGGAGGTGGTGGACGGCGCGGCGCCGTTCCGACTCGGGGACTTCGATGCTGCCCCCGGGGCCGCCGAGCGTGCATTCCGTGTTGGCGCCGGCGCAGAGCACGTTCGACGTCGATTCGCCGCCGATCGCCGCCGCCAGGACCAGCTGCGGCATCGTCAGGAAGCCCATGTCGCTGACGAACGCCTTCGGCGCGTCCCAGCCGATGATCGGCCCCATCACGAAGTTGTAGGGGAGGCGCAGCGGGTCGGTGAGGCGCGCCTTGATGCCGGCGATCACCGCCTGCTGCGCCTTGGCGCGGTCGAAGTCGCTGTAGCCGAGCGAGTAGGCGCTGCGGCCCGGGCCCGGGCATTCGCTCGGCTCGCGCACGCGCGCGTAGGCGAGCGCCTTCTGCCCGTCCAGCGTGTTCTCGCCGGCGTGCAGCCGCAGCGTGATCCCACCCTGGCCGTGGCCGGCGCCGCCGGAGATGTCCGCGCAGAGCCTGTGCGGCACGTTCACTTCGACCCCGCCCACCGCGTCGATCAGCTTTTCGAAGCCGGTGAAGTCGACGATCGCGACGTGGTCGATCTTGATGCCGAGGAACTGTTCCACCGCTTCGATCTCCGCCCTGGCGCCGCCGAAGGCGAAGGCGGCGTTGATTTTCTGCGGGCTCTGGCCGGGGATCTGGGCGTAGGTGTCGCGCGGGATCGAGAGTTTGCGGAAGGTGCCGCCGCCGGCCCGGATCAGCATCAGCGTGTCGGCGCGGAACTGGCCCTGGGAGCATTCGCCGTGCGGCGCGTCGCCGTGCGCCTGCTGTTCGAAGCACTCCTTGGAGGGCGCGGCGCTGCCGCCGGCCGGAGACGGTTCCTTGGTGTTGGTGGGCCGCGCGTCGGTTCCGAGCACGAGGATCGTCTGCGCGGTGGGCAGCAGGAAGGGATTGCCGTGCAGCGCCGACTTCGCCTCGCCGGAGAGCTTGAAGGACTGCAGCTGGGCGGAGACGGCGAAGGCGAGGAAGCTGAGCAGGATCCAGCCCAGCGCCGCGATGCCGAGCCATTTCAGGATGCGCCGGGCGCGCGAGCGCGGTGGCCCCGGCAGCCCTCCGCGGCGGCGCCGCAGGCCCCTCCGCGGCGGCTTCGGCGGCCGTCCGCCCAGGTTCCGCAGCCCCGCCGGCTCGGGCTTGCGCAGCCTGCCGAGCGGGCCCTTCCGGGACCGGAAGACCTTGTACTCGGGCGGCCCGGCGGCCTGCTGCTCGTCATTGGTGGGCATGAAAGACTCCGGCATCATGCCGATGCCCGCGCTCGAGCGTCGCTCCCGATGACTCCGACGGAGGCGATAGGCGTCGACCTGGGCGGGACGAAGATGCTGCTCGGCGTCCTCGACGAGGACTCCAAGGTGCTCTGGGAGAGCCGCGAGCGCTCCACCGAGCGGAGCGAGGAGGAGCTGGTCGAGCTGCTCGTCCGCGAGGTCGGGGAGGCGCGGGAGGCGCGGCCCGGCGCCGCCGCGATCGGGCTCGGCATCCCGGCGACGATCGACCACGACAGGGGCCTCGCCGTCTCCGCCGTCAACCTGCCGATCGCCAATCTGCCGATCCGCGACATCGTCGCCGAGCGGACCGGGCTCCCCGTCGCCGTCGACAACGACGCCAACGTGGCGGCGCTGGCCGAGCACCTCTATGGCGCGGCGCGCGGCGCCGACGACGCGGTGATGCTGACGATCGGGACCGGGATCGGCGGCGGCCTGATCCTGAACGGCGAGATCTACCGCGGCTCGACCGGGGCGGGGGCCGAGCTGGGACACGTCACGATCGACTTCGACGGGCCGCCCTGTCAGGGCAGCTGCCCTGGCCGCGGCTGCGTCGAGGCGCTCGCCTCCGGCACGGCGCTCGGCCGCGAGGGCCGCGCCGCCGCCGAGCGCGAGCCCGGCTCGACGCTCGGCAGGATGCTCGCCGACGGGCGCGAGATCGAAGGGCGCGCGGTGACCGAGGCGGCCCTGGGCGGCGACCGCGTCGCGATCGCCGTCTTCGAGCTGATCGGCCGGCGGCT
>DASTHF010000154.1:0-5989 GCA_035605615.1 Solirubrobacterales bacterium | reverse complement strand
CCGCCAGCCGCGCCAGCTTGACCACCCGCTCCGGCCGGCGCCAGCTCTCCAGCCCGACGGCGGCGTCGGCGCCCATGATGAAGACGAGCTCCGCCCCCTCGCGCTCCCCCGTCAGCAGCTCCAGCGTCTCGTGGGTGTAGGAGGGGCCCTCGCGCTCCACCTCCAGCGTCGAGACCGAGAAACGGGCATCGTCGGCGGCAGCGAGCCTGGTCATCGCGAGCCGCAGCTCCCGCCCCGGGTCGTCGGCGATCCGCTTGTGCGGGGCCTCGCCGGTCGGCACCAGCACGACCTCGTCGAGGCCGAGCTGCCAGAGCGCCTCCTGGGCCAGCGCCAGGTGGCCGAGATGCGGCGGGTTGAACGCCGACCCGAGGACGCCGACGGCGCCCGGGCGCGCGCTACTCACGCACCTGGCCGTCGCCGCGGACGACGTACTTGTAGGTGGTCAGCTCGCGCAGGCCGATCGGGCCGCGCGCGTGCAGCTTCTGGGTCGAGTTGCCGATCTCCGCCCCCATCCCGAACTCGAAGCCGTCGGTGAAGCGGGTCGAGGCGTTCGCGTAGACGACGGCCGCGTCGACCCCGGCGGCGAAGCGGTCGGCCGCCTCCTCGGAGGAGGTGACGATCGCCTCCGAGTGGCCGGTGCCGTGCTCGTTGACGTGGTCGACCGCCTCCTCGAGCGAGTCGACGACCCCCACCGCCATCTTCAGGTCGAGGTACTCGGTGCTCCAGTCCTCGTCGACGGCAGCGCCGACCTCGACGCCGCCGGACAGCTCCCGCGCCCGCTCGTCGCCGACCAGCTCGACGCCGGCGCCGCGCAGCTCGGCCAGCGTCGCCGGCAGGAACTCGGCCGCGACGGCGGCGTGGACGAGCAGCGTCTCGGCCGCGTTGCAGACGCCCGGCCGCTGCACCTTCGCGTTGTAGGCGATCCGCTGCGCCATCTCCAGGTCGGCGTCCTCGTGCACGTAGACGTGGCAGTTGCCGGCGGCGGCGTAGATGACGGGGACCGTCGCGACCTCCTTCAGCGCCGCCTTCAGCCCTTCGCCGCCGCGCGGGATCAGCAGGTCGACCGTGCCGTCCTGTGTCGCCAGCTCGGCCAGCTCCTCGCGCCCGCCGCCGGCCAGCAGCAGCGCCGCGTCCTCCGGCAGACCGGCCTCCGCCAGCGCCTCGCGGACGATCGCGGCCAGCGCCCCGTTGGTGCGCTCCGCATAGCTGGAGCCACGCAGCACGATCGCGTTGCCGCTCGCGATCGTCAGCGCCGCGCAGTCGATCGTCACGTTCGGCCGCGCCTCGTAGACGACGGCGACGACGCCGAGCGGCACACGGACCTTCCTCAGCTTCAGCCCGCTGGCCAGCGTCTTGCGTTCGAGCTCCTCGCCGATCGGGTCCTCCAGCGCGGCGACCGCCCGCGCCCCCGCGGCCATCGCCCCGATCCGCTCGGCGCTGAGGCCCAACCGGTCGCGCAGCGCGGGCGTCAGCGCGGCGGCCCGCTCGTCGGCCAGATCGGCGGCGTTCGCCTCGAGCACCTCATCCGTCCGCTCCTCCAGCAGCCGCGCGATCGCCTCAAGCGCCGCGTCCTTCGTGCCCGTCGAAGCAGCCGCCATCCCCCGCGCAGCCCGCTTGGCTGCGGCGCAGGTCTCGGCAACGCTGCTCGTGGTCACGGCCATGACGGCTAAGGGTAGCCCTACACCAATACGAATCTGTCGCGGTGGATGACCTCGTCCGCCGCGTGCGGCAGCAGCTCACGCACCTGGGCGCTCTTCATGCCGACCACCTGTGCCAGCTCGCGCGAGGCGTAGTCGACGATCCCCTTGCCGATCACGGCGCCGTCCGCGGCGACCTCGACCGCGTCGCCGGCGGCGAAGTCTCCCTCGACCCCGACGATGCCGACCGGCAGCAGGCTGGAGCCGCTCTCGCGCAGGACGCGAGCGGCGCCCGCGTCGACGACGAGCCGCCCGTGCGCCGGCTTCGCGTACTTGAGCCAGAGCTTGAAGCTCGACGCCCTGCCGGGTTGGGCCGCGAAGCGGGTGCCGACCGGGGAGCCGGCCGCGGCGGCGGCGAGCGTGCCGGGGCTGGTGCCGTTGCAGATGACCGTCGGGATCCCGGCCTCGCTTGCCATCTCGGCGGCGGCGACCTTGCTGCGCATCCCGCCTGAGCCAAAAGCGGAGGTGCGGTCGCCGATCTCCATCTTCCCGAGCTCTGCGAAGTCGTCCACCTCGGCGATCGGCTCGGCGTCGGGATCGAGCCGCGGGTCGGCCCGGTGCAGGCCGTCGACGTCGGAGAGCAGCACCAGCAGGCGGGCGTCGAGCAGGATCGCGACCTGCGCGGCGAGAAAGTCGTTGTCCCCGAAGGTGATCTCGTCGGTCGCCGTCGTGTCGTTCTCGTTGACGACCGGCACCACGCCCCACTCGATCAGCCGCCGCAGCGTCTGTCGCGCGTTGAGGTAGTTGGTGCGGGCGGCGATGTCGGCGGCGGTCAGCAGCACCTGCGCCGAGCGGGTGCCGCGGGCGGCGAGCCGCGTCTCGTAGGCGCGGAAGAGGTCGCCCTGGCCGATCGCCGAGGCGGCCTGGAGCTCGTCCATCGCGCGCGGCCGCGCCTCGAGGCCCAGCAGTCGCATGCCGCGCGCGATCGCCCCCGAGGTGACCATCACGACCCGCTCGCCGCCCTGCTCCAGCGCCGCCACCTGCTCGCAGACCGAATCGAGCACGTCGACCCGCAGCTCGCCGTCGTCGGCGGCGACGATCGAGGATCCCAGCTTCACCACGAGTGTCATGCGCTCACACTTTATGTGGGGCGTCAGGGGTGCAGCTCGAACTCGTGCTCCCCCACCCGCACGTCGTCGCCGGGCTCGAAGCCGGCGGCGCGCAGCGCGGCGACGACGCCGATCTCGTTGAGGCGCTGCTCGAGGTAGGCGAGCGCTTCCTCGTTGGCGAGGTCGTAGCGCTCGAAGAGCATCTCGACGCCGCGGCCGGCGATCCGGAAGGCGCCGTCCCCCTCGCGCTCGATCCAGTAGCCGCCCTCGCCGGCCGGCCGGTAGACGCGGTGCTCGGCCTCGAACTCGACGGCGCCCTCCGCGCCGCGCTCCGGGCGCGCGACGACCTCCTCCGGCAGCGCCTCGAAGATCCCGTGGCGCAGCTCCTCCAGCCCCTCGCCGGTCGCCGAGGAGACGGCGAGCACGCCAAGCGCCTCCCCACCGAGCCGCTCGCGCCAGGCGGCGAGCCGGGCCTCGACCTCCTCGGCGGGCAGCAGATCCCGCTTCGAGAGGATGACCAGCTCCGGCAGCCGCTCCAGCCCGGCGCCGTAGGCGGCCAGCTCCTCGCGCACCGCCCGGTGGTTGACCTCCGGGTCGCCCTCGAGCGGCGCCAGGTCGACGAGGTGGACGAGCATCGCGCAGCGCTCGACGTGGGCGAGGAACTCGTGGCCGAGGCCGGCGCCCTCCGCGGCGCCCTCGATCAGGCCCGGGATGTCGGCCAGCACCGCCTGCCGGTCGTCGCCCTCGATCGTCCCAAGCACAGGCGAGAGCGTCGTGAACGGGTAGTCGGCGACCTTCGGCGCCGCCCGCGTCAGCCGCCCCAGCAGCGACGACTTGCCCGCGTTGGGCAGCCCCACCAGCCCGACGTCAGCCAGCAGCTTCAGGCGCAGCTCGATCCAGCCCGCTTCCCCCTTCGTCCCCTTCTCGGCGAAGCGCGGCGCCTGCCGCGTCGACGTCGCGAAGCGCTTGTTGCCGTGCCCGCCGCGCCCGCCGCGGGCGACCACCGCCCGCTGGCCGGCGGCCACCAGATCGATCCTGCTGCCGTCCACGGCCTCCGCCTGCGTGCCCGGCGGCACCGGGATCTCCCGCTCCGCGCCCCGCGCCCCGTGGCGGTTCGACCCTTCGCCGTGCCTGCCCCGCCCGGCCCGGAAGTGCTTGCTCCCCCGCAGCGCCGCCAGGTCGCGCTTGGAGGCGTCGCAGACGAGCACCACGTCCCCCCCATGCCCGCCGTCGCCGCCATCGGGCCCGCCACGCGGCACATGCGCCTCCCTGCGGAACGAGACACACCCGTTGCCGCCGGCCCCACCCTCAACCCAGATATTCGCCTTGTCGTACATCCCAAGGCAAGGCTAGGACGAACTAGTCCTGAAGCACTGAGATGGTGCGGCCCTTGCGCGAGGGCTTGAAGTCGACCGTGCCCGCCCGCTTCGCGAAGATCGTGTGGTCGCGGCCGAGGCCGGTGCCGTCGCCGGGCCAGAAGCGGGTGCCGCGCTGGCGCACGATGATCTCGCCGCCGGAAACCCGCTGGCCCGCGAAGACCTTCACCCCGAGCATGTTGGGGTTGGATTCGCGGCCGTTGCGGCTGGAGCCGAGTCCCTTCTTATGAGCCATCGTCGCCGTCCTTTTTAGCAGCCGCCTCTTTTTTCACCGGTTTCTCGGCTTTCGCCGCCGCCGGCTTGCGCGACAGCAGCTTGACCTCGGTCACCTCGAGCCTGGTCAGCTCGGAGCGATGCCCGGCGCGCCGCCGGTAGCCCTTCTTCGGCTTGTATTTGAAGACCTTGATCTTCGGGCCGCGCAGGTGCTCGGCCACGGTCGCCTCGACTTTGACCTTCTCCAGCTCGGCCGGCGCCGCGACGACCTCATCGTCGCGGAACATGACGGCGCGCAGGGCGACCTTGTCGCCCTGCTCGGCGCTCAGCCGGTCGACGAGCAGGGAGGTTCCCTTCTCGACCTTGTACTGCTTGCCGCCGCTCTCTATGACCGCGTAGGTGCTCATTCGTCGTCTTCTCCGGGCTCGGAGCCGCCGGAGTGTAGCGAGGCGACGGCCGCCGCCCGCTCGACGCGCTCGATCCGCACCAGCTTTCGCTCTCCCACGAAGGGGCCGCCGCCGGTGACGCTGACGACGTAGGAGTCGACCCGGGCGACCGCGTCCTCGGGGTTGTACATGTGCGGCTCCTCGATCCTGACCAGCACCTCCTCGCCGACCTTGAAGGGCAGCGCCCGCTCCTCGATCTCGGCCCGCGTCCCCGCTTCGACCACCTCGAAGGTGGCGATCGGCAGCGCGTCGCCGCCCTCGAAGTGGAACTGCTTGCCGGTTTCGGCCTCCAGCTCGGCGAGGCCGCTGTCCGGCTCGATCAGCTCCGCCGCGACCTTCGGGTTGACGCGCAGCAGGAAGGCCTCGACGTCGCGCTCGGTGAGGTCGCGCAGCTTGCGCAGCCCCTCCAGCGCCACCGTCTCGGCGGAGAGCACGACGCCTTCGCCGTGACAGGTCGGGCAGGGCGCGGTGAGGATCTCGCGCACCCCGTCGGTGATGTTCTGACGCGTCATCTCGACCAGGCCGAGCGGCGAGACCTCGACCACGTAGCTCTTCGACTTGTCGGCGTCGAGCGCTTTGCGCAGCGTCTTCAGGACTTTGTCGCGGTTTTTCGCCCGCGCCATGTCGATGAAGTCGATGACGATGATGCCGCCGATGTCGCGCAGCCGCAGCTGCCGCACGACCTCCTCGGCCGCCTCCGTGTTGACCCGCGTGATCGTCTCCTCCAGGCCGCCTTTGCCGCGCCCGGTGAAGCTGCCGCTGTTGACGTCGATCACGGTCAGCGCCTCGGCGTAATCGATGATCAGGTAGCCGCCCGAGGGCATGTCGACGCGCCGCCCCAGGGTCGACTCGATCTCCTTGTCGATCCCCCATTTCTCGAGCAGCGGCTTGCGGCCCTCGTAGAGCTCGACCTTCTCGACCAGCTCCGGCGCCGTGCGCTGGAAGAAGTTGGTCACCCGCTCGAACTGCTTCTGCGAGTCGATGACCGCCGTTTCGAAGTCGGAGAGGAAGACGTCGCGCAGGACGCGCACCGGCAGGTCGGCCTCCTGGAAGACGAGGCCGGGCGCCTTCGTCTCCTCGCTGCGCCGCTCCAGCACCTCGTGCAGCCTGCGCAGGTAGCCGATCTCGCGCTCGAAGTCCGCTTTGCGGGCGCCGTGCGCGGCGGTGCGCACGATCATCCCGCCCGGCCCCTTGTAGGTGCGGTCGAC
>DASTHF010000139.1:0-6465 GCA_035605615.1 Solirubrobacterales bacterium | reverse complement strand
CCCCCACGCGGCGTTGCTGCGTCACGCTTTCGCGCATTGCGCAAGATTCCCCACTGCTGCCTCCCGTAGGAGTCTGGGCCGTGTCTCAGTCCCAGTGTGGCTGATCGTCCTCTCAGACCAGCTACCCATCGTCGCCTTGGTAGGCCGTGACCCCACCAACAAGCTAATGGGCCGCGGGCCCCTCCCAATGCGGAGGCCGAAGCTTCCTTTAGCGAACAGGCTTGTGCCTGTGCGCCACATCCGGTATTAGCCCGAGTTTCCTCGAGTTGTCCCGGTCATCGGGGCAGGTTACCCACGTGTTACTCACCCGTTCGCGGCTTTGCCCCAGGGCAAGCCCTGGTTCGTCGCACCACTTGCATGTGTTAAGCACGCCGCCAGCGTTCGTCCTGAGCCAGGATCAAACTCTCCGTGAAGGTACTTCTTACAGAGAGCTGTCATGCCTGGCAAAATTGCAAATCGCCGGGTACACAAACTCGGCGACCGGCATGACGGGTAAATCAGACCACCCGGCGCGCTGGCGCACCGAGTGGATCGGGCTCAAACAATCCACAGACCCTCGGGCCTGCGGAGTGCACGCTGCTCAGTTTTCAAAGACCGCTGCGCCTCTGCGGCGGGACTCGCCGCCTTTCCGCGCATGGGACCGGCGCCGGGCCGACCCCGGAAGGACGTGGGAGTATAGCGCCGCGGAGGCGGCTTGGCTAGGAGGCGCCGCGGAGGCGGCGGAAACGCCGCTTGCCGACCTGGAGCAGGCGGCCGTCGAGCGCCGAGGGGGGCAGGTCGAGCGCATCGGCGGCCAACGCCTCGCCGTCCAGCTTCACGCCCCCCTGCCGGATCAGACGGCGCGCCTCGCTGGAGCTGATGCCAAAGGCGGCGGCCATCAGCTGCGGCATGTGGACCCGGCCGTCATCGTCGTCACCCCCCACGTAGGGCGCCAGCTCGAGCTCCTCGACCTCGTCGGGCGCCTCGTGGCGGACGAAGAGGCGGTCGAAGTGCGCCTCGGCGCCGGCCGCCGCCCCCGCGTCGTGGAAGCGCTCGACGATCCGCCGCGCCAGCGCCCGCTTCGCCTCGTTGGGCGGCATCCCGGCGGGGGACTCCCCGCTCAGCAGCAGCCGGTAGTACTCGGGCATCGCCTCGTCGGGGACCCGCATCAGCCGCCCGAACATCTCCTCGGGCAGGTCGGTGACGCCGACGTAGTTGCCCAGCGACTTGCTCATCTTCTGCGTCCCGTCGATCCCGACCAGGATCGGCATCGTCAGGATCGATTGCGGCCGCTGCCCGAAGGCGCTCTGCACATCCCGGCCGAAGAGCAGGTTGAACTTCTGGTCCGTCCCCCCCAGCTCGACGTCGGCCTCGACCGCGACCGAGTCGTAGCCCTGCAGCAGCGGGTAGAGCAGCTCGACGGCGCCGATCGGCGCGTTCTCGGCCAGCCGCTTCTGGAAGTCGTCGCGCTCCAGCAGGCGCGCCACCGTCGTCGTCGCGAGCAGACCGAGCAGCCCCTCGGCGTCCATCGCGAGCCATTCGCTGTTGAAGCGGACCTCGGTGCGCTCGCGGTCGAGCACCTTGAAGGCCTGCTCCTGGTAGGTCTCCGCGTTGACCGCGATCTCCTCCGGGCTGGGCACGGGGCGCTGCGTCGAGCGGCCGCTCGGATCGCCGATCCGCGCCGTGAAGTCGCCGACGATCAGCACGACCTTGTGACCGGCCTCCTGAAACTCGCGCAGCTTCTCCAGCACCACCGTGTGGCCGAGGTGGATGTCTGCCGTGGTCGGGTCGATCCCCAGCTTTACCCGCAGCGGCCGCCCCCCGGCGAGCTGCTCGGCGAGCATCCCCTCCGGCAGCACGTCGACAGCGTTTCGCGTCAGGTCCAAAGACATCAGGGATCGCGTCTTCCTCGCTGCACGAAGAATCAGATATGGACGTTTGCTCGGAAGACGCTCAAGGGGGCAATGCTAGACTGCCGCCTCCTCTTGGCGGGCAAACGCACCAAGCCGCGCCTCAAGAAGCTGCGCATCCTCGTCGTCCTGATGGGGCTCGGATTCTTGGCGCTGGTCTCGACGGTCTTCGGGATGATGATGGCGGTTTCCCAGGACCTGCCGGCGATCTACGACTTCGCCCAGTACAAAGACGCCAGGAACAGCGAAGTCCTCGACGCCAACGGGCAGCCGATCGGCACGCTGACCAGCGACCAGAACAAGATCCTGCTCGACTCCGGGCAGATCTCCCCCAACGTCAAGAACGCCGTGGTCTCGATCGAGGACTCGCGCTTCTACGAACACGAAGGGGTGGACCTGAGGGGCATCGCGCGCGCGCTGGTCAAAGACATCCTCAGCCAGAGCGCGGAACAGGGCGCCTCGACGATCACCGAGCAGTTCGTCAAGAACGCGCTCGCCGCCCAGGGCAGCCGCACGATCTTCGAGAAGTTCCGCGAGGCCGCCCTCGCCTACCGCCTCGAGCACCACTGGAGCAAGGACAAAATCCTCACCGAGTACCTCAACACGATCTACTTCGGCGAGGGCGCCTACGGGGTCGAGGCGGCGGCTCGCACCTACTTCGGCAAGGCCCACCCCGGCTGCGGCACCCAGGCCGAGCCCTGCGCCTCGGTGCTCGAGCCCTGGGAGGCGGCGATGCTCGCAGGCATCATCGCCTCCCCCTCCGGCTACGACCCCAAGCTCTACCCGGAAAACGCGCTGGGGCGCCGCAACCTGGTGCTCCAGAAGATGCGCGAACAGGGCTACATCACCCCCGCCCAGTACCGGGAAGGGATCAAGCAGGCGCTGCCGGCGCCGTCCGACATCCAGCCGCCCAAGCTCGAATCCAAGGCTCCCTATTTCACCGCCTGGCTGCGCCAGCAACTGGTCGAACGCTACGGCGCCTCGAAAACCTTCTTCGGCGGGCTGAAGATCAGGACGACGCTGGACCTGCGGCTCCAAGCCGCCGCGGAAGAAGCGGTGAAGTCCTATCTGGGCTGGCTGCCGCCGACCGCCTCGGTGGTCGTGCTGAACAACCGCGACGCCGGCGTGATGGCGATGGTCGGCGGCCCGAACTTCGAAAAGAAGCCCTTCAACCTGGCCACGGAGGGACACCGCCAGCCCGGCTCTTCGATCAAGCCCTTCACCCTGATCACCGCGCTCGAAGAGGGCATCTCCCCCTACACGGTCTACGAATCCGCGCCGCAGGAATTCCACTACGGCAAGCACGGGCGCGAAGTCTTCGTCGTCCACAACGACGAGGACTCCTACCTCGGCTCCTCCTGCGACATCGTCTGCGCGACCACCTACTCGGACAACTCGATCTACGCCCAGCTGGCCCTGAAAGGGCTGAAGGGAAAGACGATCGAAGACCGCACCCGCTCGATCGCCGAGACGATCCACAAGATGGGCTACACCGAACCGATCTCGACCAACCCGGCGATGGTGCTCGGCGGCCTGAAGGAGGGGGTGACCCCGCTCGGCTGGGCCTACGCCTACATGACGCTCGCCGACGACGGCGACCGGGTCAGCGGCACGCTGGCGCCGCAACCGGGCGACAGCCCCGTCGCCTACACGAAGGTGACCGGCCGCGAAGGCCGCACGATCAAGGGCGGCGACAACAACAAGCTGAACGCCCAGGTGGTCTCGTCGAGCACCGCGAAGGAGGCAAAGAGCATCCTGGAGACGGTGGTGACGAGCGGCACCGGCGTCCACGCCAACATCGGCGCCCCGGGGCAGTGGGGAAAGACGGGGACGACCACGAACAACGTCGATGCCTGGTTCTGCGGCGCGACCGGCGAAATCACCGCCTGCGTCTGGGTCGGCTACCCCGACACGGCGACGCCGATGACCACCCTCTACAACGGCGGCCCGGTGATGGGCGGCACGTTCCCGGCGCTGATCTGGGCGCGCGTCGCCTCCGCCTGGGAGCACATCAAGACCGAACGCGCCGCCGAAAGGGCGAGCCGGGCGCACGGCGGTCGGCCCAGCCACGGCGAAACGTACGCGCCGCCGCCCGCGGGCGAACCGTCGACAGCGCCGTCGACCGAACCGAGCGAAGCGGCTCCCGGCAAGGGCGGAGCCGGGGGCGAAGGCGCCGGTGCGGGCGCGGCGCCCGAACCGGGAGCGCCGGCGCAGCCCTCCCCCGCTCCAACTCCCGCACCGGAACCGGGTGGTGGCGGTGGTGCGGGCGGGGGCGGCGGGATAACCGCCGGCTAGGCGAGCACGGGCCGCGGGCGCGAGACGAACGGGCTGCCGGCGAGGCTGAAGCGCCAGGGGCGCTCGACGGCTTTGGTGATGCCGATGCGGGGGCCGGTCACCACCTCGCCGCTCCAGCCGGGCTGCGGCGGCAGCAGCAGGAACGGCTCGCGCGCCAGGTCGGCGCCGTTGGCGTCGAGGCCGATCCCGAGCGCCTCGGTCAGCTTGCCCGGCCCCGAGCAGAGATCGAGGTCGGGGCGGCCGCCCCGCCGGGCCCGCATCCCGTCCAGGTCGGCGGTCGGCTCGATCGCCCGGATCAGCACCGCGGCGGCCTCCCCCTCCGGTTCGGCGACCGCGTTGAGCAGGCTGTGGATGCCGTAGGAGAGGTAGACGTAGGCCCGGCCGGGCGGCCCGAAGAGGACCTCGTTGCGGGCGGTCATCCCGACGTAGGCGTGGCAGGCGGGGTCGTCGCGCTCGTAGCTCTCCGTCTCGACGATCGTGCCGCCGCAGCCTGCGTGGAAGAGGCGGCAGCCGATCAGCTCGCGGGCGACCAGGTGGACGGAGCGCTCGAAGAAGCCGGCCTCCAGCGACTGCTGCGCGGTTGCCGCCGGGACCACGCTCAGGGACGTTCCTCCCCGTCGTCGAGCAACGCCTTCACCTCCACGAGGGTCTCTCGCGCCAGCTCGATCTGCCGTTCGAGCGCTGTCGAGGAGGTCCCTCCCTCGATCCGCTTCGACTCCAGCCAGCTCTCCCGTTTCAGCACCTCGTAGAAGGAGCCGTCGAGGCGGTCGGAGCGCTCGCGCAGCTCCTCCGGGGTCAGCTCGGAGAGCGACTTGCCGCGCTCGATCGCGTCGCGGACGAGGCCGCCGACGACGCTGTGCGCCTCTCGGAAGGGGACACCCTCGCGGACCAGCAGGTCGGCGACCTCGGTCGCCGCCAGCATCTCGTCGCCGGAGGCCGCGGCGAGCCGCTCGCGGTCGAACTCGATCCCGCTCAGCATGCCCTCGGCCATCTCCAGGCAGGCCTCGACCGTGTCGATCGCGTCGAACAGCGGCTCCTTGTCCTCCTGCATGTCCTTGCCGTAGGTGAGCGGCAGGGCGTGCATGGTGCCCAGCAGCGCCGCGTAGTCGGCCGCGACGCGGGGGCTCTTGGCGCGCAGCAGCTCGGCCGAGTCGGGGTTCTTCTTCTGCGGCATGATGCTCGAGCCCGAGGAGAAGGCGTCGTCGAGCTCGCAGAAGCCGAACTCGCTGCTCGACCAGATGACGATCTCCGAGCCGAGCCGCGAGAGGTGCATCGCACAGGTCGAGGCGGCGGCCAGGTAGTCGAGCACGAAGTCGCGGTTGGAGGCGCCGTCGATCGAGTTGGGGGTGACGTGCTCGAAGCCCAGCTCGCCCGCCACGGCGCGGCGGTCGATCTCCCAGTTGACCCCGGCCAGGGCCCCGGAGCCGAGCGGCATCACGCCGGCGCTCGCAAGCGCGAACTCGAAGCGCAGCGCGTCGCGGGCGAGCATCCAGAAGTAGGCGAGCAGGTGGTGGCCGAGGTAGACGGGCTGGGCCCGCTGCAGGTGGGTGTAGCCGGGCATCGGCCAGTCGCGGTGGCGCTCGGCGAGGTCGAGCAGGCGCTCCATCAGCGCGCCGGTCAGCTCGATCGCCCGCAGCGAGTGCGCCCGCACCAGCATCGCGACGTCGGTGGCGACCTGGTCGTTGCGGGAGCGGCCGGTGTGCAGCTTGCCGGCCAGCGGCCCGATCTCCTCGCCGAGCAGGCGCTCGACCGCCATGTGGATGTCCTCGTCGGAGGCGGCGAACTCGAAGCCGGCCTGGTCGATCCCCGCCTGCACCTCCTGCAGGCCAGCGTCGATCCGCTCCAGCTCCTCGTCGCTGAGCACGCCGATCCGTTGCAGGGCGCGCGCGTGGGCGCGCGACTGCTCGATGTCGTAGGGCGCGAGGCGGCGGTCGAACTCGATCGAGCGGTTCAGCCGCCAGAAGCGGAGGTCGGGGCCCTTCTCGAAGCGGGACGCGCGGCTCACGGGTGGCGATTATCCATGCAGGATCGGCTGGCCGAGCGCCGCGGCCAGCTCCTCGCAGACGCGCGCCACCTGCGGCTCGCTCATCGCGGGGAAGAAGGGAAGGGCGAGCGAGCGGGCCGCGACGTCTTCGGCGACCGGGAACTGGCCCTCGCGCCAGCCCAGCTCGCGCAGGTGCGGGAAGAGGTGGATGCAGGGCAGGTAGGCCTTGCTGGCGATCCCGCGCTCGGCGAGGCGGTCGATCGTCGCGTCGCGGTCGACGCCGGCGGCGAGCCGGAC
>DASTHF010000098.1:0-3105 GCA_035605615.1 Solirubrobacterales bacterium | reverse complement strand
CTTCAGGTCGTGGCAGAGCTGGCGGTATTGGGCGGGGGAGGGAGTGATTTCGATGCGGGGGTTGGCGGCCATCGGCGGGCGGGTCGCGATCGTCGCGAGGCCGTTGCTCGACGGGGGAGCGGATCTGTCGGGGGCGAGGGCCATCTCAGCTCCCCTGTCCGCCGGCGGGCGCTGATGTCTCAGGATCATGCCCCTCTTCTGTCCCTATGCCCAGCCGCCACCCAGCTGGCCCACCTACCTGCATGTGGGGTGGGCCAGCTGGGTGGCGGCCGTTCTCGATGCTCCATGAGTCAGCGTGAAGGCCGAAGTCGGAGCGCTGCGAAAGGCGCGAAATACGAACAGGTGTTCGCCGTTCATAATGTGTCTGTCGGTCGAGGTCGGTGCTGGCAGGGACGCGCAGAGACGACAGAGCCGCTCGCTGCGAGGTCGCCCGGGAGCGCCGTCGCGGGGGCCTTCTGGGCCGATCTGCGATGGAAGGGCGAGCCTGTCGATCTCTTCGCGGGGAGGGCATGCAGGCTCAGCTCCGAATCTGACCCTGCGGCGGCCAGATCTGCACCACTTGCGCTGGGTGCCTGGCGGCGGGATCGATCACGACGGCTTCCCCGACCCCCAGTCGCTTGAACCGATCGGGGCCGATCAGGAAGTCGCGCTGGCGGGTGCGGGTGCCCTCGCCGGCGGCCAGCACCGCCCCGTTGGCGGAGACCCGCTCGGTCACCGCCCAGGCGGGGGCGGTGCCGGCGACGCGGGCGAGCCGCTCGGCGGAGTCCGGATCGCCCACCCGATGGACGACCGCATACTCGATGTTGGAGAGCACCTGCTCGGTCAGGGTGTCGGAGGGATCCTCCGGCCTCGCGCCGCGCAGATCGGCAAGACTCTGGGTGCCGAACAGCAGGCTGAGACAGGCAGAGCGGGCGCGGGCGAAGAGACGGGAGACCTGCTCGGCCGCCAGGGCGGCGAACTCGTCGATCACGACCAAGCCGCCACCGCGCATCTCCTGCAGATCGGCGCTGAGCCCGACCAGGTCGATCAAAAGGGCGGCGGCAAGCAGCTTCGCCGCGCCCGGATAGCGGTCGGCGTCGAGGTCGAAGTAGGCGACGTCGCCGCACCTAAGCGCCAGCGCCAGGTCGATCTCCTCTCCCTCGCCGAGCGAGGGGTCGAGCCAGCGCCCGAGCTCTGACTCGACCAGCACGGCGAGGCGGTCCCGCCCACCGCCGAGGTCGGCCTTGCCGCGCTCTCCGAGCCCGTCGACGTAGGCGCCGACGCGCTCGGCGGTATCGCCTCCCACCTTGGAGGCCAGCGCGTCGAGGCGCTCGGGGTCCATATGGGCGACGAGGCCAGAGAGGGTGGGCGGCCACATGCCCGCGGCCTGCATCGTGGCGAGCGCGTGGCCGAGCAGGCGCCGGGTCGCCAGCTCGTAGTGGGGCTCAGAGAAACGGTGCGCGGCAAGGCACTTGTCGACCACCTCTGTCGGGCCGCCCCTCGCCAGGGGGTTGTAAGGGGCGGGGCCGCTCGGAGTCCACTCGATGAAGCGAGAGTTCGATTCCAGCGCAGCCCGCTGCGCGGTCTCGCGCAGGGTGCGATCGCCCTTGGGGTCGAGCACGATCGCCCCGAAGCCAGCATCGACGTAGGCGGCGAGGATCGCCGCCTGGGTGACCGTCTTGCCCGAGCCGGTGGCGCCGCAGACGAGGGCGTGGACGCCGCGATCGAGACCGAAGGGCACCTGGCAGACCCCGCCCCCTCGGGTCGAGCCAAGCGCCAGCCGATCGCCTCGCAGACGACGCTCGCTCCCCTTTCTCGCCGAAAGGCGCGCGAGCGCCCAGCGCAAGGGGCCCGGCGCCTCGGCCTGCTCGCGCGCCTCCGAACCGCCGCGCTGGATGGTTTCGGTGTGGGCGCGGGCGCCGTGCCAGCTCGCGGTCGCGGTGGCGACCGCGAAGAGGAAGCCGAGGTGCCACTCGACGAACACGGCGAGGTAGGAAAGCGGCGCTCCGGCGAGCGCCCAGCTCCAGCGCAGCCCGCGCTGTCGCAGGGTTCGCAGGACGATGAAGCCGAGCGCAAAGCCGGCAAGCAGCGGCCAGGCGATCCCCCAGAGGTGGGCGCCGATGTCGAGCCCTGCGTCTTCCTGGCGGCCGGTCATCTGGGCAGCACCTCGAAGACCGAGACGCGCTCGCCCGAGTGCGTCTTTAGGACCGCTCGCTCCACGGCGCGCCGCGCGGCTCCCGCGGCGCAGTAGTAGCGGACCCCCGCGACCCAGCTCGCCCGCCGCCAACCGCGCATGATCGCCGCCAGGCGCCGCGGCGCCTTGGCGCTCAGCTCGACCTCGATCGCGATCGTTCCCGCCTCATCGAAGACCGCCAGGTCAGGACGGTGCAGGCGTCGCTCCCCAAGTCTGGCGCTGGCGATCGGCTTGGCCTCGATCCGCTCCCACATCACAAGCTCGCGCTCCATGAGGATCCGCTCGGCTCCGAACTCCTCGGCGAGGAGTTGCGCGGTGGAGGCGCAGCGGAGGTAATGGTCGACCGAGCCGGGCGAGACGGGGGCGGGGGAGAGGCCAAGGCCCGCGTAGCGCAGGCCGGCGCGGGTCGCGCAGAGCAGGCTCGGCTCGGCGTGAAGGAGCGAGAGCCGCGCTAGGAAGCCCGCTTCGATCAGGACGGCGACGCGGCGGTAGGCGACGGTGCGGCCCATGCGAAGCGCCGCCATCACGTGCTCGATCGAGACGGCGCCATGGCGGCCGACGTAGCGGATTAGCTCGCGGTCGCGGTTTCGCTTCGAGGAAAGCGAAGGAACCTCTGGGGGGATGTGTGTCGCGGTTGCGTCCATTCACCCCTTAGACGAGCGAGAGCCGCACTTCGCCCCCCTGATTCCCCAAGCTCATATGGATGTTTAGTCGCGTGGGCCTCTACACGGCTGCCCAGAGGAAGCGGCCATGCAGGCGCATGTGGGCGCTCCCGGCGGAGAGAGACCAAGGGCCGATAGCTTCCCCGGCCGTGGACAAGGATCGCGAGAGCGTTCACCCGCTCGCCGGGACCGACGACGTCCAGATCGTTTATCGCCGCTCCAGCGCACGGCCGGTCGAGTACGCGATCTTGCTTCAGGTTCGGGTCGGAG
>DASTHF010000063.1:0-13476 GCA_035605615.1 Solirubrobacterales bacterium | reverse complement strand
GAGATCGCCGCCCACGACCCTGGAATCGGCCTCTGGCTCGGCTGGGCAGAGGTCTGCGCCGAGCGATTCGGTGATTCGACCCGCCACCTCGAGCGGGCGATAGCGATCTCCCGCTCGATCGGCCAGCGTCACCTGACTGTGGGACTACTTGCGGTACAGGCGCAGGCACTTGTCTTCCAAGGCGACGGAGAGGGGCTGGCTTCCGTAGCCGAGGCCGTGACGGAAGCTGCGCTTTTGACTACAAGCGACCTCTACCGGAGTTGGGCATCGACGGTGCGCTGCCAGGCCAGCGTCTGGAACGGCGATTTGCTTGCGGCTCTGCAATTCGGCGAGCGGGCCCTTTCCGCCGCCTCCACCTCAACCACGCCTCAGACAGACCTTGCGCGCGTGCAGCTGGCCTCAGCGCTGCTTGAGAGCGGCGAGGCGCGACGGTGCCGCGACCTCCTCACGTTTCCCGATGATGGGGAGCCCAACTTGCCGCCGTTTCCGCTCTTCGAGGTCTTCGGCCTTGAACTCCTTGTGCGGAGTGAGCTCGCGCTCGGAAAACTCGATCGGGCGGCTGATCTCATCGAGCGGGCGGTGGGGACATCGCAACGACTTGGAGGACATCTACCCGATGCACAAGCGCGGCGAGCCCAGGCACTCCTCCTTTTCGCGCGGGGCGACTTCAAGGTCAGCGCAAAGGAGGCGGCTGCCTCCGAGGAAAGCGCTGCGGAAGCGCAGTCGCCAGTTGAAGCCGCTCGAAGCGGAGTGGTACGAGGAACTGCCCTCGCCGCCGGAGGAGATCGAGAGGCGGCGGCCGGCGTGCTTGAGGCCGCAAACGCCCGGTTGCTCGATTGCGGCGCCCTTCGCTTTGCGGACGAGGCTGCTCAGCAACTGCGGAAACTCGGCCGGGACGTGCCGCGCCACCCCAAAGGCGCGCGTCAGGGCGAAAGCCGCCTGGGTTTGACCGAGCGAGAGAGCGAAGTGATGGAGCGAATCGGGAGCGGTCGGACGAATCGGGAGATCGCAGCGGAGCTATACCTGAGTGTGCGAACCATCGATCGTCACGTCTCACGGATATTCGGCAAGCTTGGCGTAAGTTCTCGTGCTGCCGCAGTCAGCGCGTACGAGCGCCAATCTACGGCAAAACCCTAGCTGTCTCTATTGACATCTACAGTACTGGATGTAGAGGTTCCCGGCGCGGGAGCCCGAGCAGTTGGCTCCCTTGGCTTCCGACTTGACGGCGGCGCCCGGCCGGCAATCGACCACGTGCACGAAGGCCGTGACCGGGAGGCCGACGTCGGTGCGATGGACGATGCCACGCGGCGTGCCGTCGCCGCAGTCGGTGCTGCGGCAGCGGCGGAAGTCGACCGGCAGCGCCCGCGCCTCGTGCTCGAAGAGCACCGCCGGCATGTGATGGCGTGCCAGCTTGCCGATCTCGGTGCCGTAGGTGGCGATCAGGACCGGCTCGTCGCGGCAGGTGTCGGCCAGCGCCGCCGCGCAGAGGATGCGGCTCGCGACCGCCCGCGCCAGCCCCGCCCCCGGCACCCGCACGCCGACAGCCAGCAGCGCGACGAGCAGCAGCGAGACGACGGCCAGCGTCGCCACCCACTCGACGGTCCCCTGGCCCCGCTGCGATCGCATGCGCCGACGCTAGGAGCGCCGCGCCTACGGGTGAGTCAACGCTGCAAAGACTTCCGCGCAGCGCTGTGACGAATCAGAGGTTCTGGATCTCCGCGGCGATGTCCGCCGCTGCCTGCTTCGCGTCGGCGAAGAGCATCGACGTGTTCGGTTCGTAGAAGAGGTCGTTGTCGATGCCGGCGAAGCCGGGGCTGAGCGAGCGCTTGATCACGATCACCTGCTGCGCCTGGTCGACTTCGATGATCGGCATGCCGGCGATCGGGCTGTTGGGGTCGTTCTTGGCCGCCGGGTTGGTGACGTCGTTGGCGCCGACGACGACGGCGACGTCGGTGCGCGGCAGCTCGGGGTTGATCTCGTCCATCTCCTTGAGCTGCTCGTAGGGGACGTCGGCCTCGGCCAGCAGCACGTTCATGTGGCCCGGCATGCGGCCCGCCACCGGGTGGATCGCGTAGTTGACGGTGACGCCGCGCTTCTCCAGCTCGTCGGCCACCTCTTTGATCGCGTGCTGGGCCTGGGCGACGGCGAGCCCGTAGCCGGGGACGATCACGACGCTGTCGGCGTAGGCAAGCTTGATCGCCGCGTCCTGGGCGCCGATCGAGGTGTGCGGGCGCTCCTCCGTCGTCCCCCCGCCGGTCGCCGGGGCGCCGCCGAAGCCGGCGAAGAGGATGTTGGCAACGGAGCGGTTCATCGCCGTCGCCATCTCCAGCGTCAGGATCGTTCCCGAGGAGCCGACCAGGGTGCCGGCGACGATCAGGGCGACGTTGTGGAGGGCGAAGCCGGCCGCCGCCGCGGAGAGCCCGGTGAAGGCGTTGAGCAGCGAGATCACCACCGGCATGTCGGCGCCGCCGATCGGCAGCACGACGAGGTTGCCGAGCACCGCCGCCGCGATCAGGATGCCGATGAAGACCGCCTGCGAGGGGTCGCCGTTGTTGACCGCGATGAAGACCGCGCCGCCCACCGCGGCAAGCAGGAGCACCGCGTTGATGAACTGCTGGCCCGGCGCCGCCAGGGGCCGCGTCGGGATCAGGTCCTGGAGCTTGGCGAAGGCGATGTTGGAGCCCCAGAAGGAGACCGAGCCGACGATCGCCGCGAACAGGGTCGGGATCAGCTCTTCGAGCGGGATCGAAGCGATTTCGCCCGCGTCGATGCCGCTGATGCCGTGGCGGAGCTCCGACCAGGCGATCAGCGCCACGGCGCCGCCGCCGACGCCGTTGTAGAGGGCGACCATCTGCGGCATCTGGGTCATCTGGACCCGCACCGAGGCGATCGCGCCCACCGCGGTCCCGATCGCCAAGCCGAGGACGATCAGGCCCCAGTTGCCGATCCCGTCGAGCAGCAGGGTGGTGATGACCGCGACCGCCATGCCGCCGGCGGCGATCATGTTGCCGCGCTTGGCGGTGGTCGGGTGCGTCCCCTGTTTGATCCCGAGGATGAAGAGCGAGAAGGCGACGATGTAGAGGGCGGTGGAGGCGTCGCCCCCGGGGGCCAGCACGGCGAAGGGCATCAGGAGCCGCCCTTCCCCTCGCCGGCCTTCGGCTTCGGCTTGCGCGAGAACATGCCGAGCATCCGGTCGGTGACCAGGAAGCCGCCGACGACGTTGATCGTCCCGAAGGCGATCGCGATCGTGCCGATGACGTACTCGAGCGGGTCGTTGGCGTAGCCGACGACGATCAGGCCGCCCAGCATCACGATGCCGTGGATCGCGTTGGTCTGCGACATCAGCGGCGTGTGCAGGGTGGTCGGCACCTTCGAGATCACCTCGAAGCCGACGAAGACGGCAAGGACGAAGATCGTCAGCTCGGCAAACAGATTCATTACTTCGCCGCCCTCTCGTTCTTGATCTCGCCGCCGTGGGTGATGCAGGCGGCGGCCAGGATGTCGTCCTCGAAGTCGACCTTCAGCTCGCCCTCCTCGCCGATCATCAGCCCGAGCAGGTTCTCGAGGTTCTTCGCGTAGAGCTGCGAGGCGGGAGCGGGCATCTCGCTCGGAAGGTTGCGCGGGCCGATCACCTTGACGCCGCCCTCGACCACGGTCTCGCCCGCCTCGGTCAGCTCGCAGTTGCCACCCGTCTCGGCGGCGAGGTCGACGATCACCGAGCCGGGCTGCATGCCGCGCACCGCGTCAGCGGTGATCAGCAGCGGCGCCGGGCGGCCGGGGATCGCGGCGGTGGTGACGATGATGTCCTGTTTGGCGGCGTTCTCGCCAAGCGCCTCGCGCACCTGCGCGTTCTCCTCGTCGGTGAGCGGGCGGGCGTAGCCCCCCTCCCCCTCGGCGTCGGGAATGAAGTCCAGTTCGAGCGGGCGCCCACCCAGCGAGGCGATCTGCTCCCAGGCGGCGCGGCGGATGTCGAAGCCGGTGACGATCGCGCCGAGGCGCTTCGCCGTGGCAACCGCCTGCAGGCCGGCGACGCCGGCGCCGAGCACGAGGACCTTGGCCGGCGGCACGGTGCCGGCGGCGGTGGTCATCATCCCGAAGAAGCGACCCGACTCGCGGGCGGCGATCAGCGTCGCCGCGTAGCCGGCCGCGGCGGCCTGCGAGGAGAGCGCGTCCATCGCCTGGGCGCGTGTCGTACGAGGGATCGCCTCCATCGCGAAGCTGGTGACGCCGGCGGCGGCCAGCGCCCTGTTCGTCTCGGCCGAGGTCCAGGGCGCGAGGTGGGAGATCAAAAGCTGGCCCGACTTGAGGCGGCCGATCTCCTCGGCGGAGGGGACGGCGACGCGCAGGACGGCGTCGGCGCCCCAGGCGGCGTCGGCGCCGACGAGCTCGGCGCCCGCCTCGCTGTACTGGGAGTCGGGATGGCCGGCGGCCTCGCCGGCCCCGGACTCGACCAGCACCTCAACCTTCTCGTTGCCCTTCTTGATCGAGGCGACAACGTCAGGGATGAGCGCGACTCGGCGCTCCCCCTCGGCGGTCTCTTTCGGCACTCCGATCTTCATACGGGCAGGTTGCGGCGCGGAAGCCTATGCGATTCGCCCCCAGTCGCGACGGCACGTCCCCGCGACGTGCGTCAGGCGGCGAGCGCGGCGAGGCGCTCGAGCGTGTGCAGCTGCTGCGCGCGCTCGACGTGGACCGGCGAGACGATCAGCCGGTCGATGCCGGCGCCGCGGAAGCGCTCGATCCGCTCCGCGACCTCCGCCTCCGTGCCGACCAGCGAGGTCGCCTCGACGATCTCGTCCGGCATCGCCTCGTAGGCGCCGGCGCGGTCGCCCTCCTGGAAGCGGCGCTGCACCTCGTCGGCCACCTCGCCGAAGCCGAAGCGGTGGGCAAGGTCGACGTAGAAGTTCGTCTTGCGGCTGCCCATGCCGCCGAAGTAGAGGACGAGCCCCGCCTTGACGACGCTCTTCGCCGCCTCCTGATCGCCGTCGATCGCCACCTGCAGCGAGGGCGAGACCTCGAGGTCGGAGCGCTGCCGGCCGCCCTTCGCGAAGCCCGCCTCCAGGTGCTCGCCCCAGGTCGCCTCGAAGGCGTCGACGCTGAAGAAGATCGGGATCCAGCCGTCGGCGATCTCGGCCGCCAGCTCGACCGATTTGCGGCCGATCGCACCGAGGAAGACCGGGAT
Organism: Solirubrobacterales bacterium; assembly: GCA_035605615.1. Classification (GTDB taxonomy): domain Bacteria; phylum Actinomycetota; class Thermoleophilia; order Solirubrobacterales; family 70-9; genus VRUE01. The sequence goes on along the minus strand of DASTHF010000063.1, from coordinate 8,294 downwards.
GCGGTTGCGCTCCGGATGGAAGTTGAGCTTCAGCGCCTTGCCCTCGCCGCCGGGCAGCGGCAGCTCGTAGTGCTCGCCGTGGTGCTCCAGCGGGCCTTCCCTCGCGACGATCTCGCGCACCACTTCGACGTACTCGCGGGTGCGGCCCCAGGGCTTGGCGTAGGGCACGCCGTACCAGCCTTCGGAGACCTGCGGGCCGGAGGGGCCGAAGCCGAAGATGAAGCGGCCGCCGGAGAGCTTGTCGATCGTCGCGCCGGCCATCGCGGCGGCGGCGGGCGGGCGCGCCGGCACCTGCATGATCGCCGCGCCGAGCTTGATCGTCTCGGTGCGCGCCGCCAGCCAGGCGAGCACACTGACCACGTCGGAGCCGTAGGACTCGGCCGCCCAGACCGACTCGAAGCCGGCACGCTCGGCCGCCCGCGCGACCTCGACCGCGTCCTCCCCGGCGGGCCCGATCCCCCAGTAGCCGAGGTTGAGTCCCAGCTTCAGCGCCATCCGGAGCGCACCCTATTGAATAGGGACCATGACCGACGCGGCCATCGAGCAGGGCCTCTCGGCGGCGGAGGCCGCGAAGCGGCTGCACGCGCTCGGCCCGCCGCCGGAGACCTCCTCGCGCTCGGTCTCCACGATCGTCGCCGGCAACGTCTTCACGCTCTTCAACGCGATCATCGGCGTCTTCTTCGTGCTGATGCTCGCGCTGGGGCTGTTCGCCGACTCGATCTTCGGGTTGATCGCGATCGTCAACTCCTGGATCGGCATCCGCCAGGAGCTGAAGGCGAAGCGGACGCTGGACGAGCTGGCGGTGCTGGTCGCTCCACATGCGCGGGTCGTGCGCGACGGCGCCCTCCTCAGCCTGCTCGCCGAGGAGATCGTGCCCGGCGACGTCGTCCGGATCGAGCCCGGCGACCAGCTCGTCGCCGACGGCGAGGCGATCCGCAGCCGCGGCATGACGCTCGACGAGTCGATGCTGACCGGCGAGGCCGACGGCGTCCGCAAGGGGCTGGGCGAGCGCGTCCTCTCGGGCTCCTTCTGCGTCTCCGGCTCCGGCTACTGCCGGGTCGACGCGGTGCGCGAGGAGAGCTACGCGGGGCGGCTGGCCGGCGAGGCGCGCGCCTTCCGCCACCCGCCCTCGCCACTGCAGGACGAGGTGAACCGGGTGATCGTCGCCTGCACCTGGGTGATGGCTCCACTCGCCGCGATCCTCCTGCTCACCTTCCAGCTGCGCCACGCCGACCTGGTCGAAGCGGCGCAGACGGCGACGGCGGGGCTGGTGACGCTGGTCCCCGAGGGCCTGGTGCTGCTGATGAGCGTCACCTTCGCGGTCGCCGCGGTGCGGCTCGCCCGCAGGGACACGCTGGTGCAGCAGATCAGCGCCACCGAGAGCCTCGCCGCGGTCGACACGATCTGCGTCGACAAGACCGGCACGCTGACCAGCGGCGAGCTGCGGCTGCTCGGGGTCGAGGTCGCCGAGGGAGTCCAGCCGGCGGCGGCGCACGAGGCGCTGGGGCGCTTCGCGGCCAGCGCCGGCGACCGCAACCGGACGCTGGAGACGATCGCCGCCCGCTTCCCGGCCGAGCCGGCGCGGGTCGGTTCGGAAGTCCCCTTCTCCTCGCGGTGGAAGTGGAGCGGGCTGGGAATCGGCGGATCCAGCTACGTCCTCGGTGCTCCGGACGTTTTGGAGGCGGCCGGAGCGCTGACGCTGACGCCGGCGCTGGCCCGCAAGCTGGAGGAGGAGACGGCGGTGGGGCGGCGCGTCGTCGCCTTCGGTGAGGCGAGCGAGGCGCTTCCCGACGACCCGGCCGGCGAAGGACCGCCGCGCCTGGCGCCGCTGGCGCTGGTCGTGCTGGAGGAGACGCTGCGGCCGGACGCCGCCGAGACGATCGCCACCATGCGCGCACAGCAGGTGGACCTGAAGCTGATCTCGGGCGACGCGCGGGCGACGGTGACCGCCGTCGCCCATGCCGTCGGCGTGCCTGCCGACGCCGGCGTGATCGAGGGCTCGCAGCTGCCCGAGGACCCGGAGGAGCTGGCCGCCGCCGCCCAGCGCAACACGGTCTTCTGCCGGATCGCGCCGGAGCAGAAGAAAGCGCTGGTGGAGGCGCTGCGCGCTTCCGGCCGCTACACCGCGATGATCGGCGACGGCGTCAACGACGTGCCGGCGCTGAAGCAGGCGCGGCTCGCGGTGGCGATGGGCTCGGGCGCCCAGGTGACGAAGGGGATCGCCGACGTCGTCCTGCTCGAGGACGAGTTCGCGCGGCTGCCGCAGGCGGTCGCCGAGGGGCGGCGGATCGCCCGCAACATCCACCGGCTGGGGCGCCTCTACCTCACCAAGACCGTCTATGCGGCGGCGCTGATCCTGCTCGTCGCGGTGCCCGGCTTCGCCTTCCCCTTCCTGCCCCGCCACCTCACCCTGGCGGCGCTGCTGACGATCGGCATCCCGTCGTTCGTGCTGGCCCTCGCCCCCTCCGACGGGCCGCTCTACCGCGGCCGCCTGCTGCGCGCCCTGGCCGCCTTCGCGGCGCCGGCCGGGATGGCGACGGCGCTCGGCTCGATCCTCTCCTTCTTCCTCGTCGACACCGTCGCGGGCGGCTCGCTGGAAGCGGGGCGAACGGCGGCGACGACGACGCTGATCGTGCTCGGCCTCTGCTTCGTGCTGCTGCTGGAGCGCGGCCCGGGCCGCGAGCACATTGCGATCCAGAGCAACATGCTGGCGCTGGTAGCCGGCCTCGGCGCCCTCTTCGCCGGCATCCTCGCCATCGCCCCGCTGCGCAGCTTCTTCGACATGGCGATGCTCGACGCGACCCAGTGGTTCCTCGCCCTTCTCTCGGCCGCCGCCGGCCTGACCATCGCCAGCGTCATCTGGCGTCTGCCCTACGTCGAACGCCTCGAGGCCTGAGCTATCGGCTTATGCCTGAGGTCGTATGCGCCGGTCAGGCGGCCTCAGGCGGCAAGACGAACTGGGTGACGATGAGGTTCGCCGCGAGGCGCGGGTCGGAGCCCTCGCGCAGACGCTCCATCTTCACCTCGATCACGACGGTGCTGCGGCCGACGTGGAGCGGTTCGCCGACGGCGACGATCTCGTCGCCCGGCAGGCCGGCCGAGAAGACGTTCAGCTTCAGCTCGATCGTCGTGAAGTTGTGGCCCGGCGGGATGCTGCGGAAGGTCGCCCAGGCGGCGACCGTGTCGCCGAGCGCCGTCCACACCCCGCCGTGCACGTAGCCGCCGGGGTGCAGATGGCGCCCGTCGACGAGGATCCGGCCCCTGGAGTGCGAGTCCTCGATCTCCAGCGGCTCGATCCCCAGATGCCCGGGGAAGCTGTCGCCCAGGAACGCCTTGACGTTCTCGGGCGTGAACAGTGGGCGATGATCGGGATGGGCGCTCATTGCGGCGAGCACCCTATCCGGGCCATCCGACCGAGCACCCGCCACCCTCGCCGGCAACCGATCCTCCGGCGCCGGCGCCCTACGCCTCCGCGGCCTCCATCTCCGGACGTCGGACCCGCTGCCGTCCCTCCCCGTAGATGTGGGTCTCGTAGGCGATCATCGCCCAGAGCAGCGCGTTGACGACCGCCAGCGCCGCGATCGCGGGCAGCTCCGTGGCCACCGGCACCAGAGCCAGGAGCACGATCGCCAGCATCAGCCGTTGACGGTTGACGGTCCTGGTGTGCCGGTAACGAAAGGCGACGTGGCCGAGCAGGTAGAGGGCGACGCCGCCGAGCAGGGCGAAGGCGGGAACCGCATCGAGGTGCGCCGTCGCGCCGCCGATCGTCACTTTCAGGCCGAGCGCTGCGAGGACGATGCCGGCGACCATCCAGAGGTGCATATAGGAGTACGAGTCGCGGGCCATCTCATTGCGGACGCGGCCGGGCTCGGCCTCGGCGAGGCGCCTGGCGGAGACGATGGCGACGACGTCGAAGTAGGTCCACCACATCGCCGCGGTGAGCGCCACGCCCAGCACCGCGGCGGCGGCGATGCCGAGATCGAGCTCCCCCGAAGCGCCGACGCCGATCGCGACGATCGACTCGCCGAGGGCGATGATGACGACGAGGCCGTGGCGCTCGGCGAAGTGGCCGGGCGCCAGCTTCCAGCCCTCGGAGCCGAAGAAGTAGGGGCCGCTCATGTCGAGGAAGAGGGCGAGCGCCCAGAGCGCCACCTGCGCGAGGCCGTCGAAAAGCGAGGCCGCGGCGAGCAGGCCGATCGCGATCGCGGTGCTGGCCGCGAGGGCGAGCACCGAGCGGCGCAGCTCCTCGTCGTCCGGACTGGCCAGCATGAAGAGGCCGATGTGGGCGATGCGCACGGCGCCGTAGGTGAGGGCAAAGGCGAGCGCCAGGCTGCCGAAGGCGTGCGGAACGCAGATCGAGACGATCAGCAGCGCCGCCATCGCGCCGAACATGACGAGGCGTACTGCACCCTCCTCGGGGTCGAGCACGCTGGTCAGCCAGGAGTAGCCGGTCCAGGCCCACCAGAGCATGCCCAGCACGAGCAGTCCCTGCGCCAAGCCCGGCCATGTCGGATCATGCGCCATCAGCGTCGTGCACTGGGTGACGGCGAGCACGAAGACCAGATCGAAGAAGAGCTCCAGCGGCGTCACCCGCTCGCCTTCGCGCAGGACGGCGCCGAGGCGGGTCTGGGGCGTCTCGCCGCGGGCAGCCATCTCCGGCACAGGATCGCAAGCCTGCGCGCGCCAGCTATGCGAGTTGAGCGAGCCGGCGGTTAGTTGAGGCGCTCGACGATCATCGCCTTGCCCTGGCCGCCGGCGACGCACATCGTCTCGATGCCGACCTGGTGGTCGTCGGTCTCCATCACGTTGAGCAGCGTGCCCATGATGCGGGCGCCGGTCATCCCGAAGGGGTGGCCGAGGGCGATCGCGCCGCCGTGCGTGTTGAGCTTCTCCAGCGGGATGTCGCACTGGTCCATGATCGGGATCACCTGGGCGGCGAAGGCCTCGTTCAGCTCGACCGTGCCGACGTCGCCGATCGTCATCCCGGCCCGCTCCAGCACCTTCTTGATCGCGCCGATCGGGGCCACGCCCATGTACTCGGGCTCATTGCCCCAGGTGGCGGCGGTGACGATGCGGGCGCGCGGCTTCAGGCCCAGCTCGGCGGCCTTGGTGTCGCTCATCAGCAGCACCGCGGCGGCGCCGTCGTTGAGCGGGCAGGAGTTGCCGGCGGTGACGCCGCCGCCCCCGAAGGCCTCGGGCAGTTCGGAGAGCTTCTCCAGGGTCGAGGAGGCGCGGGGGCCGTCGTCCTTGGCGACCTCGGTGCCGTCGGGCAGCGTCACCGGGACGATCTCGCGCTCGAAGAAGCCGTCCTCCTGGGACTTGACCGCCAGTTCCTGGGAGCGCTGCGCGAACTTGTCCATGTCGGCGCGGCTCACCTCGTACTTCTCGGCCACGTTGACCGCCGTCTTGCCCATCTCGATGTAGGCGTTGGGCTGGCCGTCGTTGCCCTGCAGGTTGGGATTCTGGTCGGCGAAGCCGGCCGGCTCGGTGCGCTCGTTGTAGCGGCTCACCCACTCGACCCCGGCGGCGATGTAGACGTCGCCCTCGCCGGCCTTGATCGCGTTGCCGGCGTGGCGGATAGCGTCGAGGCTGGAGGAGCAGTAGCGGGAGATCGTCACCCCGTTGACCGTCTGCGGCAGCTTCTCGGAGAGCAGCGAGACGATGCGGCCGATGTTGAAGGCCTGCAGGCCCTGCGGCATGCCGCAGCCACAGAAGAGGTCCTCGACCAGGGCGGGGTCAACCTCGGGGTTGCGCTCGAGCAGCTTGTCGACGACGAAGGCGCCAATCTCGTCGGGGCGCAGCTGGGACAGCGAGCCCTTGAAGGCGCGGCCGATCGGCGTGCGGACGGTGTCGACGATGACTGCTTCGGGCATTGCGGGACCTCTCCTTGGCTCTCGGTGGTGCGGATTGAGGGCCGCAGGGTAGTTGACGCGACCCGGCGCCGTCCCTCTCGATTAAGTTAGTCCGATGCCGTTGGAGGGGTTGCGGGCATGGATCGGGGAGGTCGAGCGCAAGCTGCGGGCCCGCACCCGCGTGATGCTGGCGCTGGCCGCGGTCGCGATCGGCCTGGCGGGCGCCGCCCTCTACCTGGCGATCGACGCCCACGACACAGCCGTCAGCGAAGGCGACGTGCGGGCCCTGCAGCGGCAGCTCGAAGAACGGATCGACCAGGTGCGCACCGAAGCCTCGGGCGGCGCCGGCGCCGCGACACGGCTGGAATCGGAAGTCCAGGCCCTGAAGGGGGAAGTCGAAGCGCTGAAGGAAGGCGCCGGCAAGGGCAAGAAGGGCGCGTCCTCGAAAGGAGCGTCGATGGAAGGCTCGACCGGCCAGGGAAGCGAAGCGGAAGCACCACCCGGCAAGGGGGTCGAAATGAACAAGCCAAAGCCCGGCGACGAAGCCACCACCGGGACGACCAAGAACGGTCAGACCTCCGCCACCGGTTCGCAACCCTCCTCGGGCAGCTCGACGGGGAAGTGACGCTCTGCGGGGCATCTTGTGCGAAAGCGCACGAATAGGCACGGCGCCGTCCCACGTCTGCGTTAGGCTCGCCGGAATTCCACCTCGCGCTCAGCGCGAGCTTGCCGACAGGCGACGAAAGGAGCCGGCGATGCCAGAGGGCTACTGCGTCAAGGAGCGGAAGAAGGTCGAGATCAAAGACGCCAAGCAGGTCACGATGAAAAACGGGCGCCCGGCGATCCAGGGAGTGTGCCCGGATTGCGGCACGAAGATCTTCAAGATCGGCAAGCTCGAATAGGGAGCTTCCCCAAAGAGATAGGCCGGCCCTGAACCGGGGCCGACGGCGGTTCGTATCCCAAGCGAGATGCCGCCAGGAGCGTTGACGAGGGAGCGCGGCGTGCGCGAGGCCTATGCCGCGCACGCCGGCGAGCTGTACGGGTTTGCGCTGCGCTCGCTGGGCGACGCCGGCCTCGCCGAAGAGGCGGTGCAGGAGACCTTCGTGCGCGCCTGGCGCGCCGGCGATCGCTTCGACCCCCAGATCGGCTCGCTGCGGACCTGGCTGTTCGCGATCCTGCGCAACGTCGTGATCGACCTGGGCCGCGCCCGCGCCGCCCGCCCACGGGTCGCCGAGGGCGGCGTCGAGCCCGCGGTCGAGCCGCTCGACGACGCGCTGCTCGCCTGGCAGGTGGAGGAGGCGATGCGGCGGATCGGCGACCAGCATCGACGCGTCCTGGTCGAGACCTACTACCGCGGCCGCCCCTACGCAGAGGTCGCCGCGGAGCTGGGCGTGCCCGAGGGCACCGTGAAGAGCCGCGTCTACTACGGCCTGCGGGCGCTGCGGGTCGTGCTCGAGGAGATGGGCTATGAGGGCTGAGCGCTGTCGCGAATGGCGCCAGTCGCTGGGCGCCTATGCGCTCGGGCAGCTGCCCGAGGAGGAGCGGGTCGCGCTAGAGGCGCACCTGGAGGGCTGCCCCGACTGTCGCACCGAGCTGGCCTCGCTGAGCTCGGTGGCGGAGCTGCTGCCGCTCGCCGATCCCGCCCGCTTCGACACCGCACCGGCCCTCCCGCCGGCGCTGGCCGGCCGGGTCGCGGCGGCGATCGGGGCGGAACGGCGCCGCAGCAGCCGCCGGCGCAGGCTGCGCATCGGGCTGCCGCTGAGCGGCGCCGTCGCCGCGGCGGCGGCCATGCTGGCGATCGTCGTCCTGCCGGGCGGCGCGCCGAGCCCTGCCCAGCGGGTCGCCTTCCGCTCGCTGCCACCCGGCGTGAGGATCGCGGCGACGCTCGAGCCGCATGCCTTCGGCACTGAGATCAGGATGTACGTGGGCGGCGTCCCCTCCGGCACCCTCTGCCGCGTCTCCCTGCGCCGGGCGGACGGCACCGCGGTCTCCGCCGGCTCCTTCCGCTACCGCTGGGGGAACGACGAGGAGGCGGTGCTCAGCTCGGCGCTCGACCTCTCCGGCGCCCGCGCCCTCGTCGTCCACGCGGGCCGGCGAACCTTCGTCGCACCGATCGGCGCTCGCACCTGAACCGCCGCCGCCGCCGTTCCGTAGGCCCGGCGATGGCAGACATCGCCCAACGCCGGCCCGCAGCGTCTCTCCTCGGAGTCGGCACTAAGGAGGACACGTGATCAGAGCTCTTCCAATCGCCCTCTTGATCTCCGGCACGCTGGCCGTGGCGGGCTGCGGTGGCAGCGGCAGCTCGAGCTCCGGCGAAGGCGGCCCGTCCGGATCGAGCGGAGAAGGCACCGCCGCAACGCAGACTTCGAAGGAAGAATCGACGGGCAGCCACTACGGCGAAGGAGCCTCATCCAACGCCTCGGGCGGCGGCGCGGCCACGGT
>DASTHF010000022.1:0-3269 GCA_035605615.1 Solirubrobacterales bacterium | reverse complement strand
TCCCCTCGGCTTCGCACCCCTCTGGCGGCGGCGGGCCGGCGTCCTGCTGCGTCCTCGCCGGCTCGCGGAGACCATATGGAGCGCCGACCGACGTAGGTGCCGTCCTGGGACCGAAGTAGAAGGCCGGCACCCCGCGCAAGGAAGTGCGGGGACTGGGCCGCAGGAGTGGCCTGCGGCCGACACCCCAACCTTGGGAGGCGCCGACCGTGACCAACATTACGACCCTGCACCGTGTGGGCCTTGACGTCCACGCCAGCCAGACCCACCTCTACGTCCTCGACGTCGCCAGCGGCGAGGTGTCGCGCGCTCGCATCGAGGGACCGCTGGCCGGCTACCTGAGGATCACGCCCTCGGAGCGGACCTCCGATGAGAAGCGCCGGCTGGGGGCGATCACCAAGGCAGGTCCCTCCCACGCCCGACGCCTCTTGGTCGAGGCGGTCCATCACTACGCGCGACTGCCGCGGGTGGGACGGGAGGTGCGCCGCCGCCAGGAGGGTCAGGACCCGCGCGTCTGCGCGGTGGCCTGGCGAGCGCAGCGGCGGCTGCACGCCCGCTGGTCGCACCTGCGCTATCGGCGCGGCAAGCCGGGCGGCAAGGTGGTCGTCGCCTGCGCCCGGGGGCTCTCGGGCTTCCTCTGGGAGGCCGCGATGATCGACTGAGCGAGCATCCCGGCAGTGCCTGGGGGCTGCCGGGGCGCCACGATCGCTGTGAAGGCCAGATTTCATCGCACCAAGGCCCGCGAGCAGCGCCTGGGCAGCCGCACGACGGCCGCGCCCGTTCGTAGAGAGCGGTGCCTGCGACGAACGAAGGTCATGAGGTAGCCAGCCCTCGCATATCAGCCTGACCACGTGTCGACCAAGCTGAGCCTTCCGATCGTGGCCCGGGAGTCCCGGGAGCTGGGTAGGGCAATGCCGTCGCGGCGGCGATGGCTGAAGGCTGCCGCTTGACAAACGGCGCTCCATATCAGCGCTACGCCACGCCGGCTGCGGCCTTGCATCGCTCGCCCCCCCACTCGCCATCGGCGCACCGTGGCTCGGCTCGCGGACACCAAAAAGATTGACGTTACGAAGGTGGGACGAAAGCCGCGCGGCTGACGTTATGCACGCTGTGAAACGGTCGGGACCAGCCGCTTTTGGCGCTACGCTTTGGGGCATGACGACTCGCGAGAAAGCCGAGCAGCTATTGAGGGAGCTGCCGGACGAGCAGGTGCCGGCGGCAGTTGAGGCGCTTGAGGCGATGGAGCGCGACGCGCGCGTCCTGAGGGTGCTGCGCAAACGCGATCCGCAAAAGAGCGAGCGAGAGCTGTTGGAGGACTTGACGGTGATCAAAGAGGGCGATGAGGCGATTGAGCGGATTCGAGAGCGCTTCCGCGGTGTGCCCTCCGAGGAGATAGAACGCGAAGCGGTGAAAGCGGTGCGCGAGGTGCGGCGGGAGACGGCAGCCAAGCGCCGAGCCGCCAGTTGAAGCGCCTGGTCGTCGACGCCAACAGCCTGGCGTCGGGCATCGTCGATCCCGAGAGCGACAAGCCGCCACGGCTTCTGTTCGAGGCGATTCGGAACGTCGGCTTTGAGCCGGTCGTCTGCCCAAAGCTCCTGGAGGAGCTGCGCAGGACATTGCGCCAGCCGTACTTTCGGGAGCGCATCGGTACCGAGGAAGCACGCAAAGCGGTGGCGCAGATCGAGCGGGCGGCGATTAGGAGCGAGGACCCCGCCAAGGTCGACGCCGTGCTGCGCGATCGCAATGACGATTACCTCCTGGCGCTGGCACGTGAGGTGAGTGCCGAGGCAATCGTCACCGGCGACAAGGATCTGCTGGAGCATGCAGGCGAGTTGGAGGTGGCGGTGCTGAGCGCCCGCGAGGCTTGTGAGCTGCTCGGGCTGGGTAAGGAGCGCGAGCCCGAAGAGGCGGCCGAGCACAAGCTCTGAGCTAGGAGGGCATCGGGTCATCGGCGGTGCTTTCCTCCCCGCTTGTGGTGAACGAAGCCACAGCTGGTCTTAAGTCGGGGTCAGCTCGCTCAGCTTGCCGTTGTGCGCCGTGAACTCGGCGCTCGCCCGCTGGGGCTTGGCGCAGAGGTCTTCTGAGTTTTGGATCAGGCCCCTGGCGCCGCCCTTCAGCGAGAGCGTGAACTTGCTCACCGGAGCGTCGGGGACATGACGGTCGGCCTCGCGACCCCGCACACCGGGATGGCGCACGTGGCACACTTCGCATCTCAGCGTCCTCGGCCTTGCGCTTGGCACCACCAAGCGCTGCGGCCTGCGTCCTTGATCTGCTCGGCCACGCGCCCCCTCGGTCGCACGTGGCCACAAGGCCGGCCGTCGTTCGAAGGTGTTGCGGATGCCGCCGCCGGGGCCGGTGTCGATCCTGCCGTGCAGGAGCAGGACCCAGATGCGAGCAGCCAGACGTTCGGCGATAGCGGAGGTCAGCGGTATTCTTGGAGGCATGACGGCCAAGGAACAGCTGCTGAAGGAAGCACCCGATTGGAACGAGGCAACCGCAACTGCCGTCCTGCGGGTTGTCGAGGCGCAATCGAAACTCGAGGCGTGGTTCGAGCGTGAGTCGAAGCTCTCACCCGATGAGATGCGGGCGCTGGAAGACCGCCGAGCCAGAGCCAATGCTCGAGACCTGATCCGCGAAAAGCCTTGATAGGTCCCGTCCGCGGCGGCATCTTCTGGCTCACGATGGAGCAGGAGGGCGAGCATCCCGTCTGCGTCCTGACCCGCAACGAAGCAATCCCCATTCTCGACAACATCGTCGTAGCGACGATCAGCACACACATCTGGGGCATTCCCACCGAGGTCCGACTCGGACCGGGAGACGGGATGCTCTACGAGTGCGCGGTCAGCCTCGACAACCTGCGCACCGTACCGAAGTCCCTTTTGACCGAAGAGATCACGGTGCTCACGCCGGAGCGGATACACGAGGTCTGCGCGGCTCTCGCCACTGCGACCAGCTGCGGTTGACGTAGCGGCGGGCAACCGCCTCTCCCCCACTCCGCTCATCACCGCCCCCTCCCCCGTCTGCCGTGGCGCTTCTTGGCCCGGGGGCACTTGACCTTCAAGGCCGGTTCTGTGTCGCTCAGCTTCCCGTTCTGAGCTGTGAAGTCGGCGATCGCGTGGGTCTTTGCCCTCGGCGAGCAGAGGCTTTCGGAGTTGACGATCAGGCCCTTGGCGCCGCCCTTCAGCGAGAGCGTGAACCTGCTCACCGGGGCGTCGGGGACGACTTCGAAGGTGTTGCGGATGCCGCCGCCTTTGCCGGTGTCGATCCTGCCG
>DASTHF010000016.1:0-4535 GCA_035605615.1 Solirubrobacterales bacterium | reverse complement strand
CGGTCGACCCCGCCGCGGTCGCCGCGCCCTGCGCCGCCGCGGCGCAGTCCTGCCGCCCCGCCGGCCCGCCCCAGCTCGAGCAGGCGACGCGGCGGATGCGCTTCGCGCTCGGGGTCGACGACGACCTGCGCGAGTTCCAGCGCTGCTTCCGCGCCGACCCGCTGCTCGGGCCGCTGCTGCGCCGCCGCCCGTACATGCGCCCTCGCCGCCGCCCCTTGCCCTGGGAGGCGTTCGCCTGGGCCGTGGTCAAGCAGCTGATCGAGACGCAGGCGGCGGCGCGCATCCAGCGCCGCATCGTCGGCCGCTGGGGCCGGCGGCTCGGTCGCGAGCCGGAGGCGCTGCGCGACGTTCCCTCGCCGGAGCTGATCGCCGGGCGGGCGCCGGCCGAGCTGGAGTCGATGGGCCTGGCCCTGCGCCGTGCCCTCGCCCTGCGCCGGGTCGCCCGCGAGGTCGCCGCCGGTCGCTGCGACCTCGGCGATCCCGCCGCCGACGCCAGGCTGCTCGCCGTCCCCGAGATCGGTCCCTGGACGGTCCAGTGCCTGGGGCTCTTCGGCCGCGGCGACCCCGACTCGCTGCCGGCCGGCGACCTCGCCTACCTGAAGCTGGTCGGCCGCCTTGCCCGGCTCGGACGCCGCGCCACGGTGGCGGAGGTGGAGGAGTTCTACGCGCCCTACGCGCCGTTCCGCGGGCTCGCCGCCGCGTGGACGAACATCTTGTAGGCGTCAAGCAAGCCGCTTCCGCGCCCGATAAGCCCAGGATGGCCGAACGCGCGGCGGGGGGAAGGAGCTGGCCCGAGGAGAAGGACGTCACCCGCTTCCTCGACGAGATCGGCGAGCGCAAGCTCGTCGAGCAGGAGCTGCGCCGGGCCGCCGCCCAGCAGGCCGCCGTCGCCCGGCTCGGCGGCCACGCCCTGCAGGACGGCGACCCCGACAGGCTGATGAAGGAGGCGGTCTCGCTGATGGCCGAGATCGACGGCGTCGAGGCCGCCTGCATCTGGACGACGGCGGACGACGGGGAGAGCCTGCGCCTGCGCGCCGGGCCCGGGGGGCCGGCCGGACGTGGCGCCGAAAGGGCGACCGCGGCGCGCAGCTCGCACGCCGGCGCGGCGCTCGATTCGGGCCTGCACGTGATCGTCGACGACTGGTCGCTGGAGCGCCGCTTCTCGATGCCGCCCGCGCTGCGAGCGCTTGGCGTCAACAGCAGCCTCGCGGTGCCGATCGACGGCAAGGAGCGGCCCTTCGGTGTGCTCGACGTCCACTCCACCGAGCCGAGCCGCTTCACGCCGCAGGACGTCCACTTCGTGCAGGCATCGGCGAACGTGCTGGCCGACGCGATCGAGCGCCACCTCGCCGACCAGGCGCTGCGCCACCGCGTTCTCCATGACCCGCTCACCGGCCTCCCCAACCGGCTCAGCTTCGTCGATTCCCTCAACGAAGCCCTGCGCCGCGCCGCGGCGTCCGGCTCGCCGGTCGGGATCCTCTTCCTCGACCTCGACCGCTTCAAGCTGGTCAACGACAGCATCGGGCACCACGCCGGCGACGAGCTGCTGCGCGCCGTGGCGCCCCGCCTGCGCGCACACCTGCGCCCCGGCGACGTCGTCGCCCGCTTCGGCGGGGACGAGTTCGGCATCCTGATCGACCGGCTCGCCGACGAGGAGGAGGTGGCGGCGATCGCCGACCGCGTCGCCGCGGCCTTCGCCGAGCCCTACTCGATCGGCGGCGCCGAGCACTTCCTCACCGCCAGCCTCGGGATCGCCGTCGGCCGGCCCTCGGCGAGTGAGCCGGTCGACGCCGAGCAGCTGATCCGCGACGCCGACGCTGCGATGTACCGGGCGAAGGAGCGGGGGAGGGGCCGCTACGAGCTGTTCGACGCCGAGATGCGGGCGCGCGCCGTGCACCGGCTGGAGGTCGAGCGCGAGCTGCGCCACGCGCTGGCGCGCCAGGAGCTCGTCCTCCACTACCAGCCGGTTGTCGCCCTGGGCAGTGGCGAGATCACCGGGCTCGAGGCGCTGGTCCGCTGGCGCCACCCGGTCCGTGGCCTGCTCGATCCCGGCGAGTTCGTCTCGATCGCCGAGGACAGCGGCCTGATCGAGCCGATCGGCCGCTGGGTCCAGGAGGGCGCCTGTCGCCAGGCGATCGAGTGGCACGAGGGGCGGCCCGACCAGCGCCCGCTCGACATCTCGGTCAACCTCTCCGCCCGCCAGGTCGCTCACCGCGACCTCGCCGGCTCGGTCGCCGAGATCCTTGCCCGCACCGGCCTCGATCCGGTCCACCTGCACCTTGAGATCACCGAGAGCGTCCTCGTCGAGGAGTCGGTCGCCGCGATCGCGACGCTGGAAGCGCTCAGCGAGATCGGCGTCGGCCTCGTCCTCGACGACTTCGGCACCGGCTACTCCTCGCTCGCCTACCTCAACCGCTTCCCCTTCGACGCGCTTAAGATCGATCGCTCCTTCGTCGATGCGCTCGGGGTCGAGGAGGAGCGCACGGCGATCGTCGAGGCGATCATCGGCATGGCCCGCGCCCTCTCGCTGGACGTGATCGCCGAGGGAGTGGAGAACGAGGCGCAGCTGTCGGAGCTGCGCCGGCTCGATTGCGACTACGCGCAGGGACACCTCTTCTCGAAGGCACTGCCGCCCGAGCGGCTGGGGGAGCTGCTCGGGCCCTCCGCCCCCCGCTATTCGGGGATCCTGCCGGGCAGGTAGGAGTCGCTCATCACTTCGGAGGGCGCCGGCAGCGAGGAGATCAGTTCGTTGTCGCGCATCCAGCCGATGAAGCTTCGCCACCCGGCGGGGTCCATGTAGCCGAAGGGGTGGTTGCCCCGCTGCGGCGCCAGCAGCGGCAGCGTCGTCTTCACCTCGGCTTCGGTCAGCCTCGGCTGCAGGGCGCTGTTCGCTTCCAGCAGCGCCTTGGTGGCTGCCTGCGGGTTGGCGACCGCGGCGGCCGTGCCGCGGGCCAGCGCCGCGATGAAGAGGCGGATCGGTTCGGGGTCTTCTTCGAGCCGCTTGCGGCGGGCGATCAGCACCAGCTCGTCGTAGCCGGGCACGCCGAGCCTGTCGACCGGCACGACTACCGGGTGCTTGCCGCGCAGCCGCAGGTCGACTCCCTCGACGTTGAGGAAGCCGCCCAGCATCGCGTCGGCGCGGCCGCCGACGATCGCCGGCAGCAGGCCGTAGCCGACGTTGACGCTCTTCACGTCGGAGGGCGTGAGGTTGGCGCGGGCGAGGATCGTCTTCAGGTAGGCGTCCTGGTAGGGGATTCCCGCGGTCGCGATCGTCTTGCCGCGCAGGCTGCCGATCCCCTTGATCCTCGACTTGCGCAGCCAGATCATCGAGGTGAGCGGACGATCGACGATCGCCGCGACGGCGACCGCTTCGAGCCCCTTGTCGTGGGCGAGCAGCACCTCCGGCTCGTAGGAGATCGCCAGGTCGGTCTGGCCGGCGGCGACCTGCTTGATCGGCGCCGAGGGGTCGGAGGGCGTGTGGATGCTGACGTCGAGGCCGGCTTCGCGGAAGTAGCCGAGCTTCTGTGCCATGTAGATGCCGGCGTGGTCGGGGTTCGGATAGAAGTCGAGCGTGAGGCTGAGCGGCTGCGTCTTGCCGCCGCCGCTCTCGCTCTTCGCCCCGCACGCCGCCAGCCCGATCGCGGCGACGATCGCGGCGACCGCGACGGCGACCGCGATCGCGGGCCGCCGCCCTGCTCCCTCGCTTGCCTTCTTCTCTCTCATGCCTGCTTTCCGGTCGAGTTGCGCGACCGCGATTTCTATCGCCAGGTGACGACGCGTCGCTCGGCGAGGGCGAGCAGGCCGAACATCGCGATCGCGGTCGCCGCCAGGATTGCGATCTCGGCGAACATCCTCGCCGTCTCCAGCTGGCCGTTGTCCTGCTGGATCAGGAAGCCGAGCCCAGAGCTGGAGCCGGCCCACTCGCCGAAGACGGCGCCGATGAAGGCGACGGCGACGGCGATCCTGACGCCGCTGAAGGCGAAGGGCAGGGCGGTTGGCGCTTCGACGCGGCGGAAGGTCTGCCAGCGGGAGGCGTCGAGGGTGCGCATCAGCTTGATCGCCTCCGGGTCGACCGAGCGCAGGCCGTCGAGCGTGTTGACGGTGATCGCGAAGAAGGCGATCAGGGCGACGATCGCCAGCTTGGGACCGATCCCGTAGCCGAACCAGACGACCAGAATGGGGGCTATGGCGGGGATCGGGATCGCCTGCGAGGCGACGATCAGCGGGTAGAAGGCGCGACGCAGCGTTGCCGAGAGGTGGAGGAGGACGGCGAAGGCGATTCCCGTCACGATCGCCAGGAGGAAGCCGAGCAGGACCTCGCGCAGGGTCACCCAGGCGTTTTCGCCGAGCAGGGCGCGGTTGTCCCAGAGCGACGTCGCGACTTCGCTTGGCGAGGGCACGAGGAACGGTTCGATGCCCAGCGCGCCGGCGATCGCGTGCGTGTCGGCGGCGATCTGCCAGGCGCCGACCAGCGCCGCCAGGACCAGGACCGGCAGCAGCCAGCGCCTCATCTCGTTCCCTCCCGCAGCGCCGCC
>DASTHF010000253.1:0-11654 GCA_035605615.1 Solirubrobacterales bacterium | reverse complement strand
ATCGCCATATCGGCGCCGCTCGCGAAGAATCAGATCGTGACGCTCGCTGATTGCCTACTCGATGAGTGACTCTCTGAGCGCAATTGCCACTGCATGCGTTCTGTTGCGGGCGCCGAGCCGGGCCAATGCGTTCTTGGTGTGGGTCTTGACCGTTTCCTCGCTGAGGCCGAGCCGCCCCGCCGCCACCGTCGTCGGCTCGCCGTCGGCGAGCAGCTGAAGGATCTGGCGCTGGCGGAAGGTCAACAGACCGCGGCTGCCTCTTGGCGGGACGGCGGGGTCGACGAAGCGTTCCTGGGCAAGCGCCGCCCGCACGGCGCTGAGCAGCTCCTCGGGCCCGGCGGTGCGGGCGACATAGGCGGTGGCGCCGGCCTGCAGGGCTGAGGCGGCGAGGTGCCGCTCCGCCCGCTCGCCGTGGGCGACGATGCCGAGGCTCGGCTCGAGCTTTCGCAGCGCCTTGATCGCTTCATGGCCGTTGAGCGCTCCGTCATCGTCGGTGCTCCTGCGCAGGTCGACGATCGCCACGTCGATGCTGCCGACGTCGCGGATCAGCTCCAGCGCCTCGGTGCGGCTGGGGCTCTCGTGCACCTCGAAGCCGTCCTGCAGGGCCCTGCGCACGCCGATCCGGACGAGCGGATGGCCGTCGATCACAAGGCACTGTGGACGCTCGCTCAGGACCTGCTCCCGATCTTTCGACTGGACTGGAGGCTCCCGTCCGCTCGGGAGCCCGGCCTGACCGATCCTAGCCGAGCCGAGTCCGGGCGGTGCGGTAGAAAGGTCGCGATGATCTCCATCACCTCGAAGTCCCGCTATGCGGTCGTCGCGATGGCCGAGCTGGCGCGCTCGGGAGAGCGGCCGGTGCCGATCAAGGAGTTGGCGGAGCGGCGCGGCATCCCCGAGCAGTTCCTCGAGCAGCTCTTCTCGACCCTGCGCCGGGCCGGCCTGCTGACCAGCCACCGCGGCATGCGCGGCGGCTACACGCTCTCCCGCCCGGCCGAGGAGATCGCCGTGCTCGAGGTCGTGCAGACGCTGGATGGCAAGATCGGCCAGGAGGCGGACGAGGCGGGCGGCATCTGGGCTGAGGGAGTAGACGCCCTGCGCAAGGTCTTCGGTCAGACGACGATCGCCGAGGTCGCCAATCGCGAAGCCGAGGAGGCCGCCTCGACCATGTACTGGATCTGATGCGGATCGGTGGCGAGGCGTCGGCGGTGGTCGGGAACACGCCGATGGTCGCGCTGCGGCGGCTCGGCGATGGACTGGGTGCGGAGGTCTGCGCCAAGCTCGAGTACCTCAACCCCGGCGGCTCGGTCAAGGACCGGATCGGGGTGGCGATGATCGATGCCGCCGAGCGCAAGGGGCAGATCGCGCCGGGCCGCTCGGTGGTGGTCGAGCCGACCAGCGGCAACACGGGGATCGCGCTGGCGATGGTCTGCGCGGCGCGCGGTTACGAGCTGATCCTCACCCTGCCGGAGGGGATGAGCCGCGAGCGGGCGAAGCTGCTGCGCTCCTATGGCGCCGAGGTGCGCGAGACGCCCTCGCTGGGCGGGATGGGGGAGGCGGTCGAGCTGGCCGAGGAGATCCGCGAGCAGCGCAAGGGCTTCATGCCGATGCAGTTCTCCAACCCGGCCAATCCGGAGGTCCACCGCCGCACCACCGCTGAGGAGATCTGGCGCGACTGCGACGGAGAGGTGGGCGCCTTCGTGGCCGGCGTCGGCACCGGCGGCACGATCACCGGCGTCGGCAGCGTGCTGCGCGAGCGCAGCCCGGAGACGCTGATCGTCGCGGTCGAGCCGGCGACCTCGCCGGTCCTCTCCGGCGGGCCGCCCGGGCCGCACAAGATCCAGGGGATCGGCGCCGGCTTCGTCCCCAAGGTGCTCGATCGCTCGCTGATCGACGAGACGATCGCGATCGGCGACGAGGAGGCGCTGGAGACGGCGCGCCTCGCGGCGCGCCGCGAGGGCATCCTGGCGGGCATCTCCGCCGGCGCCAACATCGCCGCGGCGCTGCAGGTGGCGGCGCGGCCGGAGCTCGAAGGCAGGCGCGTCGTCACGATCGTCTGCGACTCGGGCGAGCGCTACATGTCCCTACCCTTCTTCGCACCCTGATGTCGAGACGAGTGCTCAAGGAGATCCGCGCCGACGTCGCGGCGGCGCGTGAGCGCGATCCCGCCGCACAGGGCGTTTCCTCCTTCGAGATCCTCGCCGGCTGGGCGGGGGTGCAGGCGCTGCTCGCGCATCGTGTCGCGCACGCTCTGCTGGAGGCCCGCGTGCCGCTGGCGCCGCGCACGATCGCCTACCTCAGCCGCGCCGTGACCGGGGTCGAGATCCACCCCGCAGCGGAGATCGGCTCCGAGTTCTTCATCGACCACGGCTCCGGCGTCGTGATCGGCGAGACGACCGAGATCGGCGACCGGGTGACGATCTACCAGGGGGTGACGCTGGGAGGCACCGGCTTTCAGCGCGGTAAGCGCCACCCCACCGTCGGCGACGACGTGACGATCGGCGCCGGCGCCAAGCTACTCGGCCCGATCCGGGTCGGCGACGGGGCGAAGGTGGGCGCCAACACCGTGGTCGTCGAGGACGTGCAGCCGGGCGCGACGGTCGTCGGCAACCCGGGTCAGCAGGTGCGGATCAACGGCAGGCGGGTCGGAGAGTGACGTTGCAGGCGGAGCTTCAGGGGGCCCCGACCGAACCCGGCGCCGACCGCGCCGAGCGGCTGCTCGTCGACCTCAACGAGCCGCAGCGAGAGGCAGTTCGCCACGGCGAGGGACCGCTGCTCGTCCTCGCCGGCGCCGGCTCCGGCAAGACGCGCGTGCTCGCCCACCGGGTCGCCTACCTGCTGGCGACGGGTGCCGCCCGCCCGAGTGAGATCCTCGCCATCACCTTCACCAACAAAGCGGCTCGGGAGATGCGCGAGCGGGTCGAGGCGCTGGTCGGCCGCGCCGTGCGGGCGATGTGGGTGACGACCTTCCACTCCGCCTGCGCTCGCATATTGCGCGCCGACGCCGAGCGGCTCGGCTACTCGCGCAGCTTCACGATCTACGACGAGTCCGACTCGCTGCGCATGGTCAAGCGCTGCATGGCGGAGCTGGAGGTCGACCCGAAGCGCTACCCGCCGCGGTCGATCCGCGCCCGGGTCTCCGGCGCCAAGAACCGGCTGCTCGGCGCCGACGACTTCGCCGAAGTGCAGAGCGGCTTCTCCGGCGAGGTCGCGGCGCGCGTCTACACGCTCTACGAGAAGCGGATGCGCGAGGCCAACGCGATGGACTTCGACGACCTGCTCGTCCGCACGGTGGAGCTGCTGGAGGGCTCCGAGGAGGCGCGCGACAAATGGCGGCGCGCCTTCCGCCACGTGCTCGTCGACGAGTACCAGGACACCAACCATGCCCAGTACCGGCTGCTGCAGCTGCTCACCGCGGAGCACGGCAACCTGATGGTCGTCGGGGACGAGGATCAATCGATCTACGGCTTCCGCCACGCCGACATCCGCAACATCCTCGACTTCGAGCAGGACTTCCCGGAAGCCGCGCTGGTCAAGCTCGAGCAGAACTACCGCTCGACACAGACGATCCTCTCGGCTGCCAACGCGGTGGTCGAGCACAACCGCGAGCGCCGCCCGAAGCGGCTCTGGACGGAGATCGCCGGCGGCGAGCCGGTGCGGCTCTCCGAGCTGGCCGACGAGCACGAGGAGGCGCGCTGGGTGGCGGGGGAGATCGAGCGGCTCGGCGAGGAGGAGGGGGTGCGGCGCGAGGACGTCGCCGTCTTCTACCGGACCAACGCGATGAGCCGTGTGCTGGAGGACACGCTGGTCCGCTTCGAGCTTCCCTACCAGGTGATCGGCGGCACCAGGTTCTATGAACGGGCCGAGATCAAGGACGCCGTCGCCTACCTCAGCCTGATCGCCAATCCCGCCGACCAGGTCTCCTTCGCGCGGATCGTCAACTCGCCGCGGCGCGGCATCGGCGGCACCAGCCAGGCGCGGCTCGCCACCTACGCCAACACGACCGGGCTGCCGATCTGGGAGGTGGCGGGGATGGCGGAGGAGGTGCCGGGACTCGGCGCCGCCGCGATCAAGGCCGTCTCCCGCTTCCACGAGACGATGGAGGGGCTGCGCGAACGCGCCGAGTCGGGCTCGGTCGCGCAGCTGCTGGAGGCGGTCCTGCACGAGACCGGCTACCTGGAAGCGCTGGCGGCGGAGCGGACCGTCGAGGCGGAAGGGAGGGCGGAGAACCTGGAAGAGCTGGTCGGCGTCGCGGCCGAGTTCGACGCCAACCGGCGCATCGAGGGCGAGGGCGAGATGCCGCCGCTGGAGGAGTTCCTGCAGCAGATCTCCCTCTACAGCGAGCAGGACGGCCTCCGCGACGAGTCGCTGATCACCCTGATGACGCTCCACAACGCCAAGGGGCTCGAGTACGACACGGTCTTCGTCGTCGGCTGCGAGGACGGCGGCTTCCCGCACATGCGGGCGCTGGAAGAGGGCGGGGAAGAGGAGGAGCGCCGTCTCTGCTACGTCGGCATCACGCGAGCCCGCAAGCGCCTCTACATGACCTGGGCGCGCGAACGGCGTCTCTTCGGGCGGGCCGAGCGCAACTTGCCCTCGCGCTTCGTCGGCGAGCTGCCGGACGATCTGACCGAGCGGCACTCCAGCGCCGTCGGCTGGAGCGTCGGGGTGGGGGGGGTGGGCGAGCCGGCTACCGCGGCCGCGCCGACCCCGATCGCCCCCGGCCCGGCGCTGGAGCTGCAGGCGGGCGACGACGTCGTCCACGCCAGCTTCGGCGACGGGGTGGTCACCGGAGTCGAGCCGGGCGGGATCGTCGTGGTGCGCTTCGCCGGAGACGGCTCGGAGCGCAAGCTGATGGCCGATTACGCTCCCATCCGCCGAAGGTGAAAGCATGAACCCGCAAATCGACACGAAGACTTCCGGTGGTTACCGGTCGTGGCGATTCGCGGGCGAGGGCCATTCATGAGAGTCATCGACGGCAAGGCGGTTGCCACCGCGGTGCGCGAGCGGGTGGCGGCCGAGGTGGCGGCCTACGCGGAGGAGACCGGGCGCACGCCGGCGCTCGCCACGGTCCTCGTCGGCGAGGACCCCGCCTCGCAGATCTACGTCCGCAACAAGCACAAGGCGTGCGAGGAGGCGGGCATGCGCTCGGTCCATCATGGGCTGTCGGCTGAGACGACCGAGAACGAGCTGCTGGAGCTGGTCGGCGAGCTTGGCCTGCACGACGACGTCGACGGGATCCTCGTGCAGCTGCCGCTGCCCGGCCGGATCGACCCCGATCGGATCGTCGCCGCGATCGACCCGGGCAAGGACGTCGACGGCCTGACGCCGCTCAACGCCGGCCTGCTCGCCCACGGCATGCCGGGCCTGGTGCCCTGCACGCCGGCGGGCGTGATGGAGCTGCTGCGCAGCGAGGGCACCGAGCTGGAGGGCGCCGAGGCGGTCGTCGTCGGCCGTTCGAAGCTGGTCGGCGTGCCGGTCGCGCGGCTGCTGCTCGCCGCCAACGCGACCGTGACCGTCTGCCACTCGCGCACCCGCGACCTCGCCGCCGTCTGCCGGCGCGCCGACGTGCTGGTCGCGGCGGTCGGTGTTCCGCGCCTGCTGGGAGCCGACGCCGTCAAGCCGGGAGCGGTGGTGATCGACGTCGGCATGAACCGCACCGAGGACGGCCTCTGCGGCGACGTCGACTTCGAGGCCGCCGCCGCGGTGGCCGCGGCGATCACGCCGGTGCCGGGCGGCGTCGGCCCGATGACCATCGCGATGCTGCTCGCCAACACCATGCAGGCGGCCCGCGCCCGCACGCCGGCCGCGCGGCCCTAGCGGCGCTCGGAATCCGCCCCGCCGCGATGTAGGGTCGCCCCGACCCCTATCCCACGGAGGAGGGATACGTAGATGGATCTCGACAGGCTCAGCAGGGGGGAGAAGATCGCCGCGGTTTCGGCGATCCTCCTTTTCGTCTTCATGTTCTTCGACTGGTTCGGCGTCAAGGTGTCCGGCGCAGGCGGCTTCGGGGGCAGCGTCCCCGGCGCGGCCGGCAACGCCTGGGACGCGCTCGACGTGATCCCGATCTTCCTCGTGATCGCGATCGCCGCCG
Source organism: Solirubrobacterales bacterium (assembly GCA_035605615.1). Lineage (GTDB taxonomy): Bacteria > Actinomycetota > Thermoleophilia > Solirubrobacterales > 70-9 > VRUE01. Next base: position 5,563 of record DASTHF010000253.1, on the reverse strand, counting down.
CGCTCGGCGTGGCGATGGTCCGCCTGATCGAGGCCGACTTCGAGCCGGCCGTCTCGCTGAACGCCGTGGTGGCGGCGCTCGGCATCCTTGCGGCCCTGCTCGTCCTCTTCCGGGTCATCGACCCGCCGACCTTCGCCAGCTACGCCGGCGTCTCGGTCGAAGCGACACGGAAGTTCGGCCTCTTTCTCGGGCTGATCGCCGCAGCCGGGATCGCCTACGGCGGCTACCGGGCGATGCAGGAAGAGGGCACCTCCTTCGCCGACGAGGCCAGCCGCCTCTCCGCCGGCCGCAGCGCCGGCCCCGGCGGCTCGGCACCCCCACCTCCGCCCCCGCCGTCTTCGACCGTACCTCCGCCGCCTCCACCCTCGAACTGAGAGACGGCTCCGACGAGCTCCGGACCAAGTAGGGCTAGGACGCAGGGAGGCCGACGAGGGGAGCGCACTAGTTAGTGCGTGACCCGAGGAGGCCGACCGAGGACAACGCCCTACGCCGGTCCGGGGCCGTCGGCGATCCCGGCGGCGATTTTTTTGGAGAAGGCGATGATGGTCATCATCGGGTTCACTCCGACCGAGCTGGGGAAGAGGGAGGCGTCGGCGACGTAGAGGCCGGCGACGCCGTTGACGGAGCCGTCGGCGGCGCAGGCGCCCTCACGCGAGTCGGCGGCGATCCGCGCCGTGCCCATCGGGTGGAAGGCCTCGAGGCGCAGCTCGGAGGGCCGGAACGCCGTCGCCTCGAACTCGGCGAGCCGCTCCCGGCGCAGCACCGGGACGCGGCCGATGTTCGGGTAGACCTCGGTCGCCCCGGCCGCGAAGTGGATTTCGGCGGCACGCGCAATGCCGAAGACGAGGCGGCGGGCGTCGTCGTCGCTCAGCCGGTAGGTGAGGCGGAGCGAGCCGTCGCCGCCGAAGCCGACGCGGCCGGCCGACTCGTCGGAGAGGTGGACGCCGATCGAGCCGAGGCTGCCGAAGCGGAGCATCGCTTCCTGGTGCTCGCGACCCGCCCCGAGTAGCCAGGCGCCGCCGAAGGGCAGCGGCGTGAAGGTCGCCTCGAGCAGGACGCGCTGCGGCTCCCACTCGTCGACGTAGTAGCTCTGCATGACGCCATTCCAGCCGCGCACCTCCTCCTCGTAGCGGGCGCCGACCCAGCAGGCGGGGTGCATGTGGAGGTTGCGGCCGACCTGGGCGCCGCCGAGCCGCGAGCGCAGCAGCAGCTCGGGCGTCCCCAGCGCGCCGCCGGCGGTGATCACGGCGCGGCGGGCGCGCACCGTGTAGGGACGGCGACTGCCGTTTGCCGCGCCGGCGGGCCGGGCGAGGCAGCGCACGCCGACCGCGCGGCCATCCTCGACGAGGACGCGGCGGGCTTCGACGCCGGCGCGGATTCGTGCCCCGGCGGCGACGGCGCGCGGCAGGTAGCTGACGTGCATGCCGCGCTTGGCGTCGATTCGGCAGCCGTAGGGGCAGGCGCTGCACTGCACGCAGCTGCCCGCGTTACGCGATATCGGTCCGCCGGAGGCGCCAAGCGCTTCGGCCCCCTCCATCGCCAGCTGGCCGTTGCGGCCCATCCGCTCGGGGTCAAGCGGCGTGACGCGCAGGAACTCCTCGGCCTCGGCGAAGTCGGAGTCGAGGTCGCGCGCCCAGGCGATCCCGTAGCGCTCGCGCCAGAGCTCGAGCACCGGCTGCGGGGCGCGGAAGCAGGTGCCGGAGTTGACGACGGTGGTGCCGCCGAGGGCCCGGCCGACCGGGACCGGGATCGGCGGCTTCCCCTCGGCCATCGTCAGGCCGCCTTCGCGGTAGAGGGAGGCGACCGCCTCGAGCGGGTCGCTCGGGTAGCTGTCGCGGTCGTAGCTGTCGCCGGCCTCGAGCACGATCACGTCGAGCCCGGCCTCGGCCAGCGTCGCCGCGGCGACGGCGCCCCCCGCCCCCGAGCCGACGACGACCACATCGCATTCCTCGTCCTCCTCGGGCGGCGCGGTGTCGCCGAGCGGCCCGGCCGGCGCCGGCAGTGAGCCGTCGGCGAGGCGGCAGCTCGTCTCCAGCCCGAGCCGCTCTTCGACGCGGCGGTCGCTCGCATAGCCGATCGTCGTGAAGGTCTTCGCCATCAGCAGCAGCTCATGGCGCAGCCCGGAGCTGGAGCCCTCCTCCATGCGGCGCAGGAACTCCTCGCGGGTCGCGAGGTCGAGCCGGCTGAAGCGCCAGGGGAAGGGAAGCCACTCGAAGGCGCGCAGGCCGAGCTTGATGCGGCCGCGAAGGGCGGGCGAGACCGTGTTCAGGTAGCGGGCGACCGGCCCGGAGACGTCGACGTCGCGCTCAGCCCGTGGCAGGCCGTCGTGGCCGGGGGCCATCGCTTCACAGACGGCGCTCAGCGTGCGCTGCTCGGCGGCCGACAGCCCCGGCGCGCGCCTTCAGCCGGGGTCGGCCGGGCGCCCGACCCTGCCGGCCAGCGACCATAGCCAGAGTGCCGTCAGCGCCAGCAGGCCGTCGACGATGAAGTTCAGCAGGTAGGCGAAGACGTCGCGGTCGAAGAGGTAGAAGCCCAGCGCGGCCAGCGAGGAGGCCGTCTTGCCGGCCGCCAGGATCAGCAACAGCGCCCGGTAGCGGACGACGTCGGCCTGGGCGACAACGCAGATCAGCGCGATCACGACCATGTAGGCGAAGCCGAGCGCCAGCCAGAGCTGCTCGGTGCCGTGCGGGGCGCGGCTGAAGTCGCCGATCGATTCGCCGAAATCGGAGATGACGTCGAGGACGCCGTTGGGGACGGCGATGAAGAGGATGCCGACGATCGCGAAACTGATGGCGAGGAGCCGCAGGCTCAGTACGACGAATCTCTCCGCTGCCTGTCCCCGCATCGCGCCGGGACAATAACTGGCTGGCTGGCCAAACGCCCTCCGCCTAGAATCCGGCGCGTGATCGAGCGAGAGGACGTGCTCCATGTCGCCAGGCTGGCGCGCCTGCGGCTGAGTGAGGAAGAGATGGAGCGGATGGCTGGGGAGCTGTCCGGGATCCTCAGGCACGTCGATCGGATCGGGGAGCTGGACCTCGAGAGGGTTGAGCCGACATCGCACGTGGTCGCGCTCGAGAACGTGCTGCGGGCGGACGAGCCGCGGCCCAGCTGGCCGCGCGACGTGGTGCTGGCGCAGGCGCCCGACCCGGCCGGCGGGGCATTCCGGGTGCCGTCGCCCCAGGCCGAGGCGTAGATGGGCGAGCTGCTCGAGCTGAGCGTCGCAAAAGCGGCGGCGAAGATCGCGGCGGGAGAGGTCTCCGGCGAGGAGTACTTCGAGGCGTGGCGGGAGGCCGCCGCCGGCGACGAGCTGAACGCCTACCTGTGGCGGGCCGAGGACGGCGACCGGCACGGCGCCGGTTCCGGACCGCTCGCCGGCATCCCGGTCGCGGTCAAGGACATCTTCTGCACCGAGGGGGTGGAGACGACGGCGGCCTCTCGCATCCTCGAGGGCTACCGGCCGCCCTACACGGCGACCGCCGTGAAGCGCCTCGCCGAGGCCGGCGCGCGGCTGCTGGGCAAGACCAACATGGACGAGTTCGCGATGGGCTCCTCGAACGAGAACTCGGCCTACGGCCCCGTCCTCAACCCCTGGGACCGCGAGCGGGTCCCAGGCGGCTCCTCCGGCGGCTCGGCGGCGGCGGTCGGCGGCGGTCTCGCCCCCTGCGCGATCGGAACCGACACCGGCGGCTCGATCCGCCAGCCCGCCGCCCTATGCGGGATCGTCGGGCTGAAGCCGACCTACGGCGCGATCTCCCGTTACGGGATGATCGCCTTCGCCTCCTCGCTCGACCAGTGCGGGCCGCTGACCCGCGACGTCACCGACGCGGCCCTGCTGCTGGCGACGATGCAGGGGCGCGATCCCTGCGACTCGACCTCGGTCGGGATCGAGGGCGGAGTCGAGCTTCCCCACCGCGAGGACCTGAGGGGCCTGCGCTTCGCCGTTCCCGCCGAGCTCTCGGCGGACGCGGTCGAGGCGGGGGTGCGCGAGGTCTTCGAGGCGACGCTGGAGCGGATCGAGGCGCTCGGCGGTGAGGTCGCCGAGGCGCCGCTGCCGCACGCCGAGCACGGCATCTCCGCCTACTACGTGATCGCGCCCGCCGAGGCCTCCTCCAACCTGGCCCGCTACGACGGCGTCCGCTACGGGATGCGGGTCGACGGCGCCGCCGAGCTGATCGAGATGTACGAGGCGACCCGGGCCGAGGGCTTCGGCGCCGAGGTGAAGCGCCGCATCATGCTCGGCACCTACGCGCTCTCGGCCGGCTACTACGAGGCCTACTACGGCCGCGCCCAGCGGGTGCGTACGAAGATCGTCGAGGACTACGCGGCCGCCTTCGCCGGCTTCGACTTCGTCGTCACGCCGACCTCGCCCTCGGTCGCCTTCCGGCTCGGCGAGAAGACCGACGACCCGCTGGCGATGTACATGAACGACTTCTTCACGGTGCCGGTCAGCCTTGCCGGCATCCCGGCGATCTCGATCCCGGCCGGCCTCGCCGAGCCCGACGGCGGAGGGCCGCGCCTGCCGGTCGGCTTCCAGATCGCCGCGCCGGCCTTCCAGGAGCAGCGGTTGCTGGAGGCGGCCTTCGCGCTCGAGCAGGCGATCGGCTTCGAGGCGAAGCCGGGGAAGGACGGCGATGGCTGAGCTCGAGCCGGTGATCGGGCTGGAGATCCACGTCCAGCTATCCACCCGCACGAAGATGTTCTGCGGCTGCGAGCTCTCCTTCGGTGACGAGCCGAACGTCCACACCTGTCCGGTCTGCCTCGCCCACCCGGGCGTGCTGCCGGTGCCCAACGAAGAGGCGATCCGCTTCGCGCTGCGGATCGCCGCGGCGCTGGAGTGCGAGGTGGCGCCGCGCTCGATCTTCCACCGCAAGAACTACTTCTATCCCGACAACCCGAAGGCGTACCAGATCAGCCAGTACGACGAGCCGCTCGCGGTCAGGGGGCGGCTGGGTGGGGTGCGCATCCACCGCGCCCACCTCGAGGAGGACGCGGCGAAGACGATCCATGTCGGCGAGTCGGGGCGGATCCACGGCTCGGCCGCCTCGCTGGTCGACTTCAACCGCGCCGGCACGCCGCTAGTCGAGATTGTCACCGAGCCCGACCTTCACGGCGCCGCCGAGGCCGCCGCCTGGGCGCGGCTGCTGCGCACGACGATCCGCCAGCTCGGCGTCTCCGACGTCAACATGGAGGAGGGCAGCCTGCGCTGCGACGCCAACGTCTCGCTGCGGCCGGCCGGCAGCGAGGCGCTCGGCACGAAGACCGAGCTGAAGAACATGAACAGCTTCCGCTTCCTCGAACGCGGCATCGAAGCGGAGCTGGAGCGGCAGCGGGAGCTGATCGAGGCGGGGGGGACAGTGGTGCAGGAGACGCTCCACTTCCATCCCGAGGACGGCAGCCTGCACCCGTTGCGTTCCAAGGAGGAGGCGCACGACTACCGCTACTTCCCCGAGCCCGACCTGGTGCCGCTGGCCCCGACCGAGGAGATGATCCGCGAGGCCCGCGAGTCGCTGCCGGAGCTGCCCGAGGCACGGGCCCGGCGCTACCGGGAGGAGCTCGGCCTGGC
>DASTHF010000231.1:0-9717 GCA_035605615.1 Solirubrobacterales bacterium | reverse complement strand
GCCCGCCTGCGCGTCATCCTCCACGGCGCCTTCGACTACCTGACGCGCCTGCCTTCGGAGAAGCCGCTGCTCCCCGAGCTGGAGGGCGTCGAGGGCCCGGTCGTCCTCTTCTTCGGCCTGCTCCGCCCCTACAAGGGGCTCGACACGCTGCTCGACGCCTTCCGCCGCGTCGAGGGCGCCGAGCTGTGGATCGTCGGCAACCCGCGCATGGACGTCGCGCCGCTGCGCCGCGCCGCGGCCGAGTCGGGCGGCCGCATCCGCCTCCTCGCCCGCTTCGTCGAGGACGCCGAGATCCCCGCGATCTTCCGCCGCGCCGACCTCCTCGTCCTCCCCTATCGCGACGCCGAGCAGTCCGGCGTCCTCTACGCCGGCCTCGCCTTCGGCAAGCCGCTCCTGCTCAGCGCCGTCGGCGGCTTCCCCGAGGTGGCGGCAACCGGCGCCGCCCGCCTCGTTCCGCCCGAGGACCCCGCCGCCCTCGCCGCCGCCCTCGCCGAGCTGACCCGCGACGAGGCCGCCCGCGCCCCGCTCGCCGCCGCCGCCCGCGCCGCTGCCGCCGGTCCCTACTCCTGGGACGAGACCGCCCGCCAGACCCTCGCCCTCTACCGCGATCTCCTGGAATAGGCAGGCCGTTCCGGTGCGCCTTATGTGCCTATAAGGCACATAAGGCGCACCGGAAGCAGATAATCGGCCCGTGATCGACCTCGCCATCGTCTTCTGGGCCGCCGTCGCGCTGATCCTCTACACCCACGTCGGCTATCCGCTGGCTCTGTGGGCGCTGCTCGCGGCGCGTCGCCGTCCCACCCTGGCGCCGCCCCGCGCCTGGGAGGAGCTGCCGCGCGTCTCGCTGATCGTCGCCGCCTTCGACGAGGAGAAGTCGATCGCCGCCAAGGTCGCCAACGCGCTCGCCCTCGACTATCCGCGCGACCGCCTCGAGCTGATCGTCGCCTCCGACGGCTCCGCCGACGCCACCGCCGAGCGCGCCCGCGCCGCCGGCGCCGACCTCGTCCTCGAGCTGCCGCGCGGCGGCAAGGTCGTCGCCCAGAACGCCGCCGCCGAGCGCGCCTCGGGCGAGATCCTCGCCTTCTCCGACGCCAACAGCGCCTGGGCGCCGGACGCGCTCCGCCACCTGGTCGAGCCCTTCGCCGATCCCGCGGTCGGCTACGTCTGCGGCCAGGTCCGCTTCCTCGACGCTGCCGGCGACAACCTCGAGGGCGCCTACTGGCGCTACGAGATGGCGGTCCGCGAGACGGAGTCGGCGCTGGCCGGCGTCACCGCCGGCAACGGGGCGATCTACGCGGTGCGCCGCGACGCCTACGAGGCGCTGCCGCCCTCCGGTAGTCACGACCTCTCCTTCCCCTTCCGCCTCGCCAAGCGCGGCCTGCGCTCCCTCTACGCTCCCTGGGCGCGCGCCGAGGAGAAGATGGTCCCGACCCTGGAGGGCGAGCTCGCCCGCAAGCGCCGCATGATGGTCGGCCTCTGGGACATCGTCGTCGGCGAAGGGATGCTGCTCCCACGCGGCTACCCGCCGCTCTACGCCTTCGAGCTCGCCTCGCACCGGCTGCTCCGCTACCTCAGCCCCCTGCTGCACCTGATCGCGCTCGCCGCCAACCTTGCGCTGCTCGGCCAGGGCTGGGCCTACGCGGTGACGCTCGCCGCGCAGCTGGCGCTGCTCGCCGCGGCGCTGCTCGGCCGCCGGCTGCCGCTCGCCCCGTTCAGAGTCGCCCGCTACTACGTGATGACGACCGCCTCGATCGCCCTCGGCCTCTGGGACCGCGCCCGCTACGGACCCCCGGGCGCCTGGGAGAAGGCAGAGGGGACCAGATGACGGCTGTGACCGGCGCGCATCTGCATCCTCGAGCGCTCTCCTTTGGAGGAGACCGCTGAACGTGCCTCGCGCCTTCGACATCGCCGTCGCCGCCGTTGCGCTCGCCGCCCTCTCGCCGCTGCTGCTGATCGCGGCGATCGCGATCAAGCTGGGGAGTCGCGGTCCCGTCCTCTACCGCCAGCGCCGCGTCGGCCTCGACGGTCGCGAGTTCGAGATGCTGAAGCTGCGCACGATGGCCGAGGGCTCCGACCCGGTTGGCGTCGGCACCGTCGTCACCCGCGACGACCCCCGCGTCACCGGCGCCGGCCGCGTCCTGCGCCGCACCTCGCTCGACGAGATCCCCAACCTCGTCAACGTGCTGCGCGGCGAGATGGCGATCATCGGCCCGCGGCCCACCATCCCCGCCCAGGTCGCCGACTACACGCCCCGCCAGCACCGTCGCCACGAGGTCCGCCCCGGGATCACCGGCTGGGCCCAGGTGCGCGGCCGCGCCGGCATCCCCTGGGAGAAGCGGATCGAGCTCGACGTCTGGTACGTCGACCATCGCACCGCCTGGCTAGACCTCCGCATCCTCGCCCGGACGGTCCTGCTGCTGGTAACCGGTCACGGGCTCGCCCCCGATTAGGGTTCCGGACGATGGCCGCGCCGCCAAAGGTCAGCCTGCGCCCGTTCGAGCCCGGCGACGCGGCCGCCGTCCACCGCTGGTTCAACAATCGCGAGGCGACGAGCACGCTTGTGGTTCAGCGCCGGAGCTTTTCGATCGAGGAAGCCGAAGCATGGGTTGCCAGTGCGATGGACGACTCGGGTGATGACCGCAAGTACGCGATCGAGGTCGAGGGATACGACGAGCCGGTCGGGTTCACGGCGCTCTACGGGCTCTCGCGCGAGTCCGGCCCGGAGCTGGGCGCGCTGATCGGCGACGAGGTGCGCGGCAAAGGCGTCGGCCGCCGCGCTGAGGCGCTGACGATCGCCAGGGCCTTCGACGAGCTCGGCGCGCGGCGGGTCTACGGTGAGATCCCCTCCTTCAACGAGGTCGCGAAGCGCACCGTCGCCGGCCTCGGCTGGAGCTACGTGGAGACCCTGCCGGAGGGCGGCGAGCGCGGCGGGGAGCGCTTCGACCTCGAGATCTGGGCGGTGGGGCCGGACGAGTTCCACGCCGCCGCCGCGGACCTGCTGGCGTGAAGGTTGTCGCCGAGCTGATCGAGGATTGCGGCGAGGTCGCTGCTGGCGACGAGTTCTTCCGCTCCCGTCCCTTCCTCGACGCCGAGGAGGTAACCCACACGCTGCGGATCGAGGGCGCGACCGCCGCCGGCGACCAGGTTGCCCTTGTCGCTCCCCTGATCGTCCGCGACATCCCCGACTGCGACCTCCGCGATGCCATCTCCCCGTACGGCTATCCGGGCCTCACATCTGCGCTCGAACGCAGCTCGTCTCGCTATGCGAGCGAAACTGCGTTCGAGCGGGCGAGGGGAGGGGCGACGGGAAGGGCGGTGCCGGGGGGTGCGACGCGGGCGGCGGCGCTGGATCCGGGGGAAATCGACTGGGGAGGGACGGGACTCGTCTCCCTCTTCATCCGCCACGCGCTCGGCTCGCCGCCGCTCACCGGCGCCCGGCCGCGCAACGTCGTCCAGATCGCCGATCCGGAGCTGCCGCCGAAGCGCCGCCCCAGCGACCGCAACCAGATCAACAGGAACCGTCGCGCCGGCTACGAGATGCGCATCGTCCCCGGACCGGAGACGACCGCCGCCGAGCGCGCCGGCTTCCTCGCCGCCTACGAGCAGACGATGCGCCGCACCGGCGCCGCTCCCCGCTACTTCTTCGGCGCGGCCTGGTTCGACCGCGTCCTCGAATCGCCCCAGGCCTGGCTCGCCCTCGCCCACGCCCCGAGCGGCGAGGTCGCCGCCGCCTCGATCGCCGTCCGCAGCGACGGTTTCCTCCACTACTACCTGAGCGGCAGCGCCGACTCCCACCTGCGCGATTCGCCGATGAAGAACGTCGTCGCCGCCCTCGTCGACTTCGCCGCCGACCTCGCCCTGCCGCTCAACCTCGGCGGCGGCATCTCCCCCGGCGACCGGCTCGAGGAGTTCAAGCGCGGCTTCGCCAACCGCGAGCAGCCCTGGCACACCTCGGAGATCGTCTGCGACCCCGAAACGTATGACCGCCTTTCAACGGGATGTAAAAAGAGTGATTTTTTCCCCCTTTACCGTTCCGCTGGCGTGCGTGGTCAAGCAGATCAAGGACGCAGGGAGTCCGACGAGGGGAGCGCACAGTTTGGTGCGCGACCCGAGGAGGGCGACTGAGGACGCCGATATGCGCCGTGCCACGCGCGTCAGCGGGGTTCGCGCGGCGTTGGGCCGAGCACTCCGAACGCCTCCGCGTTCTCGCCGCCGTACCGTCCCCAGGTCGCCTTGCCGAAGTCGCGGATCGCGTCGAGCGTGATCGCCCCCCGGTATTGCCCGCAGCCGAGCAGGTTGGTCCAGGTCGTCGCCGCGACCGCGTAGTGCATGTTTTCGTTCGGGAAGAGCAGCGTCGCGCCGTACATCGTGTCGTAGAGCCCCTTCAGCTCGAGCTGCTCCTTTTCCGGCAGGCTCGGGCTGTACTGGATCTCCATCCGTCCATGCTCGAGGCTGTGCAGGAAGTCGATTTCCTTGGGCATTTCGAGGTAGGCCCCGTCGGCCTGCTGGTAGGGAGGTTCGACGTGCGGGCCCGAGGTGGGGGGGTTGGTGCTGTAGTGGGGGGTGGGAGCGGTCGGCCCGATGTGCCCGTGTCCGGTGTCCTTGAGGTGAAGGCGCAGCTGGCAGCCGGCCTGCCTCGCCGCCTGCCGCAGGTTCGCCACCTTGACCGCCGGCGGCTTCGGCCCGCTGCGTTCGTCCGGCTTCACCCCGTTGGTCGAGCCGCTCGACGACTCGATGTGCGCGCCGCCGCTGGTGCCGCCACCGCTTCCCGAGGAGGCGACCACCACCACGATCCCGACCACCACCGCCAGCCCGATCGCCGCCGCGACCCCGTAGACGATCGTCATCCGCCGCCGTCCCGACTTCGCCTGCTCGGCTTCGCGCTCCTTGCGCGCCTGCCGCAGCCGCTCCCTCTCTTCCTCTCTGCGGTTAGCCATCGGCGGCCGGCAGTTTAGTCGCGCAGCGGAGCAGGCGGGTTACCCTGCCCGGATGCGAATCGACGCGATCCTCGCCTCGAAGCGGCCCGTCTTCTCGGTCGAGCTATTCCCGCCGAAGAGCGCCGAGGCGACCGAGCAGCTGTTCGCGACGGCCCGTGCCCTGCGCGAGCTGGAGCCCGACTTCGTCTCGGTCACCTACGGCGCCGGCGGCTCGACCCGCGAGGGCACGGTCGAGATAACCCGCGCCCTGAAGGAGGAGCTGGGCTACGAGACGATGGCCCACCTGAGCTGCGTCGGCGAGACGACCGAGGGCCTGGCGGCGACCCTCGACCGGATCGCGGCCGCCGGCATCGAGAACGTCTTCGCGCTGCGCGGCGACCCGCCCCGCGGCCAGCCGGACTTCGTCCAGCCGCAGGGAGGGCTGGGCAGCGCCGCCGAGCTGGCCGCCTTCATCGCCGCCGGCTGGGATTTCACGGTCGGCGGCGCCTGCTTTCCCGAGGTCCACCCCGAGGCGCCCGACCTCGACACCGACCTCACCTACCTGAAGAGGAAGGTCGAGGCGGGGGCCTCGTTCCTGATCACCCAGCTCTTCTTCGACAACCGCGTCTACTTCGACTTCGTCGCGGCGGCGCGCGAGCGGGGGATCGACGTGCCGATCCTGGCCGGCGTCATCCCGGTGGCCAGCTTCGCGCAGACGAAGCGGATCTGCGAGCTGTGCGACGCGACGATCCCGCCGCGGCTGGAGGAAGCGTTCCGGGCCGCGGCCGGCGACGAGCGGGCCGAGGCCGAGCTGGGCGTCGCCTACGCGGCGCAGCAGTGCACCGAGCTGCTGCTCGCCGGAGCGCCCGGCATTCACTTCATCGCCCTCAACCGCGCGCCGGCGACGCGCGCCGTGCTGGCGGCGCTGCAGGCGGCGCGGCCGTGGGAGCGCGCAGCGGCGGCCGAGCTGCGCCCGTAGGGAACCCCGCCGGTTCGTTCAACAGTGGAGTGAGTGGGGTGTGGGAGGATGCGACCGTGGGGAGCGAGCTTCGCTATGAGCGGGTAGGTGCGGCCTCCGTCCTCACCATCGACCGCCCCCACCGTCGCAACGCCATCGACGGCGCCACCGCCGCGCTCTTCCGCCAGGGCCTGCGCGAGTTCGAGGCCGACGAGGGGGCGCGCGTCCTCGTCCTCACCGGGGCCGGCGGCGAGGCCTTCTGCGCCGGCGCCGACCTCAGGGCGCTCGACCTCGACGTCACCGATCCCGACGGGCCGATGGGTCCGACCCGCCTCACCCCCGCCAAGCCGGCGATCGCCGCGATCGACGGCTGGTGCCTGGCCGGCGGCGTCGAGCTGGCCCTCTGGTGCGACCTCCGCATCGCCACGCCCGCCTCCACCTTCGGCCTCTTCGAGCGCCGCTGGGGGGTGCCGCTGCTCGACGGCGGCACCCAGCGCCTGCCGCGCACGATCGGCATGGGCCGCGCCCTCGAGCTGATCCTCACCGGCCGCCCCGTCGACGCCGAGGAGGCGCTGCGGATCGGCCTCGTCAACGAGCTCACGGAGCCCGGCCGCCACCTGGAGCGCGCCCTCGAGCTGGCCGAGCGGATTGCCTCCTTCCCGCAGGAGACGATGCTCTCCGACCGCCGCGCCGCGCTCGAGGGCGTCGGCCTGCCGCTCGCCGAGGGCCTCGCTCTGGAGGCCCGCCTCGGCGTCGAGGTGCTCGAGGTGGCCGTCCGCGGCGCCGCCCGCTTCGCCGCCGGCGAGGGCCGCCACGGCGAGGGCGTCTAGTCCTCGGCCCGCTCTCCCCCCGTCACCCGCCGCATCTCCTCCTCGGCCGCCTCCGGCCCGAGGTAGGGCATCAGCACGGCGAAGACGAGGTCGGGGAGGACGCGCTGCAGCTCCGGTCCGCGCCCGGCGCGGATCTCGTCGAAGATCATCGAGGTGGCGCCGCCGACCGCGAAGCGCGCCGTGTCGGCCGGCAGCGCGTCGCCCTGGCCGGAGTAGGTCCGCCCCTCCTCCAGGAAGGGAGTGAACCGCGCCAGCGCCGCCCGGTAGCGCTCGCGCGCGTCGTCGCCCGCCGCCGTCACCTCGACCATCGCCATCCGCGCGATGTCCGCCTCGGCGGCGAGCAGCTCGACCAGCGCCCCCAGCCCCACCGCGATCCGCCGCGGCCACGGCTCCCCCGTCGCCGATTCGAAGGCGGTCGTCACGTGCGCGACCAGCACGTCGATCACCGCGTCGTAGGCCTCGAGGAAGCAGTCCTCCTTGCCCTCGAAGTTCTCGTAGAAGGTCGCCCGCGAGACCCCGGCCAGCTCGACCACGTCGCTCACCGTCGCCGCCTCGTAGCCTTTCTCGGCCGCGACCCGCACCATCGCCTCCAGCAGCTGCTCGCGCTCCGACCTCACCGCGTAGGCCCGCGGCAATGCCCTCCGTCCACCGAGGCTCTGTGGATTCGATGCGGATGACGAATCCATGCCCTCAGCGTAGGGCAGGACCCCCGCGCTGTCTATCCCCTCCCGGTCCCTAGACTGCTGCGGATGAAGATCGGGATCGTCGGGCTGGGTTACGTCGGTCTGCCGCTCGCCGTCGCTTTCGCCGAGGCCGGCCAGGAGGTGGTCGGGCTTGACGTGGACCCGCGCAAGGTGGAGGCGCTGGAACACGGTCGGAGCTACGTGGAGGACGTGCCCGATTCGGCGCTCGCGGAGCTCGAGGGGCGCCTGCGGGCGACCTCCGACCACGCCGACCTCGCCTCCTGCGAAGCGCTGATCGTCTGCGTGCCGACGCCGCTCACGGGGTCGCGCGAGCCCGACCTCACCTACCTGCTCGAGGCCGCCACCGCCCTCTCGCAGGTGCTGCAGCCTGGGCAGCTCGTGGTGCTGGAGTCGACGACCTACCCGGGCACGACGCGTGAGCGGTTGGCACCGCTGCTGGAGGAGTCGGGGCTGGCCGCAGGGCGCGACTTCCACCTCGCCTTCTCACCGGAGCGGATCGATCCGGGCCGAACCGACTTCACGATCCGCACGACGCCGAAGCTGGTCGGCGGCGTCACGGCGGACTGCGCCGAGCGGGCCCGGGAGCTCTATTCGCTGATCTGCGACGAGGTCGTCGTCCTCTCCTCCCCCGAGGCGGCGGAGCTGTCGAAGCTGCTGGAGAACATCTTCCGCTCGGTCAACATCGCCCTGGTGAACGAGCTGGCGCAGCTCTGCGACCGGCTTGGCGTCGACGTCTGGGAGGTGATCGACGCCGCCGCGACCAAGCCATTCGGCTTCATGCGCTTCGAGCCGGGCCCGGGGATGGGCGGCCACTGCCTGCCGGTCGACCCTTTCTACCTCGCCTTCAAGGCGCGCGAACACGACTTCTATCCCGAGTTCATCGAGCTGGCCGGCAAGATCAACCAGTCGCAGCCGCAGTTCTGCGTCGAGCGGATCGCCCGCGCCCTCAACGACGCCGGCAAGGCGGTGAACGGCGCCGAGGTCCTCGTGCTCGGGGTCAGCTACAAGGCCGGCATCGGCGACATCCGCGAGTCGCCTGCCCTGAAGATCGTCGGGCGGCTGCGCGAGCTCGGCGCCCACGTCTCCTACCACGATCCGCACGTTCCGGAGCTGCCGAAGCTCGGGCTCGCCTCGGTGCCGCTCGACGAAGCTCTCCGCTCAACGGACCTTGCGGCAATCGTCACCGCGCATCCGCATCTCGACTACCGGGAGATCGTGTCCCTCGCTCCCCTCGTCCTCGACTTCCGCGGCGTCACGCGCGGCATCGAGGAGAAGAACCTGGTCAGGCTCTAGCCAGCCGTCTCCATCTCGGCATCCGCCGCCTCGCCGCGCACGCCTGAGCGCTGTCGCGCCACGAGCGCGCCGAGTCGTTCGGCGTCCCGGTCGCCTTCGTCGTCCGCGGCTAGCGGGCCACTCCGCGGCCCGGCCGCCAGAGCGCGACGAGGCCGGCGACCAGCGTGACCAGGAAGATCTGCCCGGCCATCATCTCCAGGCCCGCGACCATGCGCCCGACGTGGCCGGCGGGCACGAGGTTGCCGTAGCCGGTGGTGGTCAGCGTCGTGTAGCTGAAGAAGATGAAGTCGTTGCCCCTGGCGTGCGCCACGCCTTCGAAGAAGCCGCCGCCTTCGATCCGGTCGATCGCGCCGTAGGCCCAGGTGAAGAGGATGCCGAGGACCGCGTAGACGCTGACCGCGCCGAGGATGGTGCGGAAGGAGACCTCGGTGGAGCTGACGACGCGGCGCAGGACGGCGCCCGTCGCAACGAACAGCAGGCCGATCTCCAGGAGGGAGGCGAGGCCGACCCAGCCCCGGCCCCCGGAGATCGCGCCGGCGAGGGCCAGGGCGACCGCCGCCGCCGCGATGGGCAGCGCGCGCCTCACCGTCGTGCGCTTGGCGTGGGCGCTGGTCAGGGCGACGATCGAGGTGGCGCTGGTGAACGCGCTCAGCAGCACCGCGCCCCAGTTCCGGTTGGAGACGAGCGAGCCCAGCGCATAGGTGCCCAGTACCAGGAGCAGCACCAAGCCGAACGCGTCGCTGGCGTGCTGCGCGCGCCGCAGCCAGCGCTCGCGGCTCGTCTGCCGCCACGCCATGTCCATGCCTGCACGTTCGGCTGGCGGAGCGTGTTTCCTGCGTTATCCCCCACCCATTAACCTGTCGCGCGTGAAGATCGGAGCGAAGGTCGCGGTGCTCTTCGCCTTCCTGGCGCTGGCGGTGGGGGTCGCCGCCTGCGGCGGCGGCTCCGGCTCGAGCTCGACCGCCTCGACCGCCGAAACGGCTCCGAGCACCGCGAAGGAAGGCGGCGCCTCGAAG
>DASTHF010000219.1:0-4310 GCA_035605615.1 Solirubrobacterales bacterium | reverse complement strand
CTGGACGCCGAAGACGTTCTCCCGCTCGACGGCGCAGGCGAAACGGGCGCCGTAGGCGGCGGTCCCGAGCAGCTCTTCCGGCGCCGGGCGCGGCGCGAAGGAGTGGACGAAGTAGAAGGGCGTCTCGCTCGCGATCCCCTCGGTCAGCCGCGACGACTCCCGCTCCCAGCGGACCGGCGACCAACCGATGTGCGGGACCTTGAGGCCGTCGGCCTCCAACCCGGAAACATCGCCCGGCAGCAGGCCGAGACCGGCGGCGCCGCCCAGCTCGGTCGAGCTGTCGAAGAGGAGTTGCAGGCCGAGGCAGATGCCGAGGATCGGCACGCCGGCCTCGCGGCGCTCCGCGACCAGCTCGTCGAGCCCGAGCTCGCGGATCCGCTCCATCGCCTTCGGGAAGGCGCCGACGCCGGGCAGGATCAGCCCGTCCGCAGCCCGGACCCCGTCCGCGTCATGGCCGATCGTGGCCGCGACGCCGACGTGCTCGAGCGCCTTCTCGACCGAGCGCAGGTTACCCATCCCGTAGTCGAGGATGCAGATACGGGCCGCCTCACTCACTGAGCGTCCCCTTGGTCGAGGGCACGCCGCTCTCTTCCGGATCGAGCGAGACGGCGACGCGCAGCGCCCGTGCGAACGCCTTGAAGCAGGCCTCGATCATGTGGTGGGCGTTGGTCCCGTAACGGACCGAGAGGTGCAGGGTCAGCTTGGCGCCGTTGGCGACGGCGCGGAAAAACTCCTCGGTCAGCTCGGTGTCGAAGCCGGCGATCGAGGTCATCGGCAGGTCGGCGTCGAAGACGCAGAGCGGCCGGCCGGAGACGTCGATCGCACACTCGGCCCGCGACTCGTCCATCGGCGCCAGCGCCGAGCCGTAGCGGCGGATGCCGGCCCGGTCGCCGAGCGCCTCGTCGAGCGCCTGACCGAGCACGATGCCGACGTCCTCGACCGTGTGGTGAGCGCCTGTCTCGAGGTCGCCGCTCGCCTCCACAAGCAGGCCGAGCCGGCCGTGGCGGGCGAGCAGGTCGAGCATGTGGTCGAGGAAGACGACCCCGGTGACGGCGCTGGACTCGGCGCCCCCGTCGAGGTCGAGCGAGAGACGGATCTGCGTCTCCGCGGTCCTGCGCTCTCTTGCGGCTGTCCGGCTCATCTCAAGCGTTCCCCTCGGTCCTGATCATCGCCGATTCGCCGTGGACGGGGAATCCCTCGGCGCGGGCGAGCGCATCGACGTGCGGTGCCAGCTTCGCCGCCGCGGCGGCGGGGACCTGCACGGTGGCGATCCCGCGGCGGAAGGCGCCCGGGCCGAGCGGGCCGGCGAAGCGCCCCGCGCCGCCGGTCGGCAGGACGTGGTTCGAGCCCGCCGCGTAGTCGCCGAAGGCGGTGGTGCTGTGGCGGCCGGCGAAGACGCAGCCGGCCGTCGTCACGCGCTCGGCCAGGAGGGCGGCGTCGTCGCTGAGCAGCTCGAGGTGCTCGGGCGCGTAGGCGTTGGCAAGCTCGATCGCGTCGCTCAAATCAGGCACCTGGACGAGCGCCAGCGAAGCGTCGCCGACCCCGGGACGTTCCCCGGTGGCTCGTTCGGTGGCCGTTGCTATCGCGTCCATCACGGCCTCCTCGACCGCGACCGCGACGAGCGGGCCCTCCGGCCCATGCTCGGCCTGGGCGCATAGTTCGAGGGCGACCCACTCGGGGTCGGTGTCGTGCCCGGCGACGACCATCAGCTCCGACGGCCCCGCGAACGAGTCGATCCCGACCTGCCCGTAGACGGCTCGCTTCGCCTCCTGCACCCAGGCGTTGCCCGGGCCGGCGATGACGTCGACCGGCGCGACTGTCTCGGTGCCGTAGGCGAGCGCGAAGATCGCCTGGGCGCCGCCCATCGCGTAGATCTCATCGATCCCGCACAGCTCGGCCGCCGCCAGGACGAGCGGATCGAGGCGGCCATCGGCGCCGGGCGGCGAGGCGAGCGCCACACGCTCAACGCCCGCGACGCGGGCCGGGATCGCGCACATGAGAACACTGGAGGGATAGGCGGCCCGGCCGCCGGGCGCGTAGACGCCGGCGGCGCAGACCGGCACCTCGCGTATCTCGACCGTCTGCCCCTGCGGCAGCTCGACCTTCCGCGTGCCCGACCCGAGCTGCGCCTCGGCTACGGCGCGGACGTTCGCCGCCGCCACCTCCAGCGCCTCGCGCAGGGCGGGATCGAGCGAGGCCAGCGCCTTCCTCGCCTCCGCGCGGTCCACCCGCAACGACACCGGAACGCTCCCCGTCGCGTCGAAGCGGGCCGTCAGCCGCAGCACGGCCGCGTCGCCCTCGGCGCGCACCCCGCGCTCGATCGCACCGATGTCGACCGGGGACGCCGACTCCTCCGCCCAGGCGCGCAACTCGGCGGCGGTAGGAGCCGCCCCCTCCCACTCGAAGCGCTGGATCCTCATCGGCTCGTCGCCTCGCGCAGCCTCGCGGTCAGCTCGTCGACCTCGCGCGCCCGCAGCTTGTGGGCCACCCGGTTGGCGACGAAGCGCGCCGTGCACTCGACGATCTCCTCGCGCACCTCGAGGTCGTTCTCGTCCAGGGTGCGGCCGCTCGCCACCAGGTCGACGATCCCATCGGCGAGGCCGACCAGCGGCGCCAGCTCGACCGAGCCCTTCACCTCGATCACTTCGACCTGCCGACCCGTCCCCTCGAAGTGGAGCTCGGCGACACGCGGGTACTTGGTCGCGATCCGCATCATCCCCAGCCGCCGCTGCGATTCGCCCAGCCGCTCGTCGCCCTTGCGCCCGGCCAGCACCATGCGGCAGCGCCCGTAGCCGAGGTCGAGCAGCTCGTAGACCATGCGGTCGGACTGCTCCAGGAGCACGTCCTTGCCGGTGATGCCGACGTCGGCGGCGCCGGCCTCGACATAGGTCGGCACGTCGGAGGGGCGCATCGTGACCAGCGTCACCTCGCCCGCCGGGAAGATCAGCGAGCGCGACTCGCCGCGCGCCTCCGAGGTGTCGACGCCGGCGGCGTCGAGCGCGTCGAGCGTCTCGGCGAACAGGGCGCCGCGCGGCACCGCCAGCTTCAGCGGCTCGCTCACCGACCCTCACCCCTTCGCGATTCCTCCTCGAGCTGGGCGACGTGGACCCGCTCCAGGTAGAGCGCGAAGCCGGCCGCCGGCAAGTCGACGCCGAAGCGCTTCAGCAGGCCGTCGTAGCGGCCACCGCCGCCCAGCACGTGCCCGAGCGCCGGGTCGTAGACCTCGAGGATGGCGCCGCTGTAGTAGCCGAGGTCGCGTAGCAGGCCGAGATCGATCTGGACGCGGTCGGCGGCGCCCGCCGCCTCCAGCGCCTCGAAGGTCTCGCCGATGCGCGCGGTGGCGCGCTCGACCGCGGCGCCGCCGACCGCGCGCGCCTCCTCGAGCACCTCGCTGCCGCCACGCAGCTGCGAGAGGGCGAGGCAGGTTTCGCATTGCTCGTCGCCGATCCCCTCGATCGCCGCCAGCTCTTCCTCGAGGCCGACCAGGTCGTGCGTCGCAAGCCGCGCCAGGACCGACTCGCGGGCCTCCCCCTCCACGCCCAGCTCGGCCAGCAGCTGGCGGAAGAGGTCGGCGTCGCCGAGCCCGATCACGGCGCGGTCGAGGCCGGCCGCGTCGAGCGCCGCCTCCAGCACCTCGACGACCTCGCCCGTGCCGCCCGGGGCGGGCGCGCCGATCAGCTCCACCCCGGCCTGCGCGAACTCGCGCATCTGGCCGCGCTGCGGGCGCACCGCGCGGAAAGCGTTGGCCAGGTAGCAGAGGCGCAGCGGTCCCTCGGCGTTCGCGTAGCGCGTCGCGACCAGGCGCGCGATCGGCACGGTCATGTCGGAGCGCAGCGCCAGCAGCTCGCCGCTCTCGTCGAAGAAGCGGTAGGCGCTGCCGGCGGTGCGGCCGTCGCCGCGCGCCAGCACCTCGTCGTACTCGATAGCCGGCGTCGCGACCTCGCCGTAGCCGCGACTCTCGAACACGTCCATCAGGGCGCGCTCGAGCCGCCGCAGCTCACGCATCTCATCCGGGAGCACGTCCCTGGTGCCTGGCGGGATCGGGTGGATCATCCGCCGGACCTTACGAGAAGCGGCGGGAAAGCCCTGCTACGCCGCGACCTCGGCAGAGACCCGTTCAATCTGGGCGCCAAGGCTGCGCAAACGCTCGTCGATCTGCTCGTAGCCGCGGTCGATCTGGCGGATGTTGCCGATCGTCGAGCGCCCCTCGGCGCAGAGAGCCGCGATCACCATCGCCATGCCGGCGCGGATGTCGGGGCTCTCCAATCGCTGGCCGACGAGCTTGGCCGGGCCGGTGATGACCGCCCGGT
>DASTHF010000170.1:0-6030 GCA_035605615.1 Solirubrobacterales bacterium | reverse complement strand
CTGGACTGGACGGCAAGCAGCTCGCGCGCGGCGCGCTTCGCGGCGGGGCCGCGCCGCCCCGTCGAGAGGGCGCGCAGCATGCGCAGCTCGAGGCGGCGCGCCGCCCAGGCGAGGTCGGCGACGGCCGGCGAGTCCCAGGTGCGGAAGTCCTTGTTCTCGCCCCAGGTGGAGGCGGCCAGCGGTCGCGGCCGCGGCTCGTGCTCGGCGAGCGCCTGCGGCACGGTGAGCAGGCGGATCCCCGCGGCGGCGGCGCCGTCCAGCACCTCGCCCAGCCAGATCGCCCCCTCCGACCACCAGTGACCGAGCAGCTCGGTGTCGATTGCGAAGACGAGCAGGCCGCGCCGACCGCGCCCGGCGGCGAAGCCGCGCAGGCGGTCCGCGGCGGCGGCGAGGAACTCGCCCGCCTGGCGGCGCGCCGTCCGCTCCGCCACCGCCGGGTCGTAGGCGCCGCCGCCGACCTTCCAGATGCGGATGCCGCGCAGCGATTTGCCGGCGAACTGGGCGTGGGCAGGGTCGGAGGGGTAGCCGTCGAGCGACCAGAGCCAGCTCACCGCCTCCCAATCGATCGGCAGCGCCACCGGCCCGGCCTCGGTCGCGACCGGCGTCAGCGCCTCCAGCGGCTCGGCGTGGGCGCTCTGGTCGACGCAGAACCACTCGACGCCGTGCTCCGACAGCCGCCGCTCCAGTCCCGGCGAATAGGCGCACTCGGGCAGCCAGAAGCCGCCGTCCCAGCCGAAGCGGCGCCTGTGCGAGCGGACGCCGGCGTCGATCTGGAGGCGCATCCCAGCCCGCGTCGCCAGCAGCGGCAGCACGGCGTGGGTCGCCGCCGAGGCGGCAAGCGCCACGCGCCCCGAGTCGCGCGCCTCCCGGAAGAGCCTCAGCGGCTCGCCGCCGGCGCCGTCGAACAGCTCCAGCGCCCGCCGGTAGCGCTCCAGCTCGGCCTCGCAGGCGGCACGGCACTCGCCCGGGACCTGCGCCGCGTCGGCCTCGGCGGCGCCGATCCGGAAGCGGACCAGGAACTCGCGCAGCCGCGCCATCGCCGCCGCGTCCTCGAGCTGGTCGGCCAGCACCGGCGTCACCGTCATCGTCAGGTCGCGCGCCACCTCCAGCACCGGCAGGTAGGAGCGGATCACCGCGTCGAACAGCCACTCCTCGCCGAAGGGATAGGTGCCGAAGCCCTCGACGTAGGGCATGTGGCTGTGCAGGACGATCGCCAGGTCGCCGGCGGTCTGCTCAGGCATGACAGACGGCGAGGAAGTCGAGCGCCTCGTCGAGGTTCTCGGCCTTCAGGCTGAAGTCGGAAGCTGCGATCGCGGGGGTGAAGCGGTCGTAGAAGGGCTTTGTGAGATGGAGGGCCTTGTGGACGCGGTCCCAGCCGAGCTTGATCGCGATCTCGTGGGCGCGCAGCTTGCGGGCGTGGAAGAGGCCGAGCAGCTCGACCCGGTCGAAGTGCGCCTCGCAGAGCGTCCGGAACTCCGCGGCGCGGTACTCGTGGACGTGCCAGGGGTTGTCGGACTTCTCGGCGCCGGGCGGCGCCAGGGTCAGCAGGTTTGGGGTCGAGACGTAGGCGACGCCGCCCTGCTCGAGCATCGACTTGAAGTGCTCGAGGATCGCGCCGGCGTCCTGGACGTGCTCGATCGTCTGCAGGAAGACGACGGCGTCGCAGGGCTCGGCGAAGCTCTCGACCAGGTCGCGCGCGAAGCGCAGGTTGGGCCGCACGTAGCGCAGCCGCGCGTGCTCGTGCGCCTCGGGGTTGGCGTCGACCCCGACCACGCTCGCCGCCTCTCCGGCCAGCAGGTCGGAGCCGTAGCCCTCGCCGCAGGCCATGTCGACAACGCGCAGGCCGGCGACCCGCGCCGCGATCCACTCGTAGACGGCCAGGTGGCGCCGGTACCAGTAGTTCTCGGCCGGCACGTCGGGCAGCGTCCGCTCGCCGGTCAGCGGCAGCGGCGGCACCCCCTCCGGCTGGTTTTCCTGAACGAACTCGCGTTCCACAACCCCAGGACCGTATAGCGCGGTCGTCTTTTCATTCGCATAGCGGAAGAAATGACGACCGCGCCCGGGTGTGTGGGCGGGACTGCGTAGAGTTCCGCGCCCGATGCCGGCCTCCCCCACTGCCACCCCCGAGCACATCAAGGACGTCAACACGCGCTACCACGATGCGGCGGCGGCCGAATACGACGCCAAGTGGGGCATCGACTTCGGCGCCACCGGCCAGCAGCAGGTGCGGCTGAAGCTCGCCAAGGCGCTCGGCGGGCTCGACGGGCGCCGCTTCGGTGACGGCCTGGAGATCGGCTCGGGGACCGGCTACTTCTCGCTCAACCTGATGCAGCTCGGGATCGTCGAGCGGCTCACCGCGACCGACATCTCCCCGGGCATGCTGAAGCGCCTCTCCGAGACCGCCGCGGCGCTGGGCCTGGACGTCGCGACCGTCCCGACCGAGGCCGAGCGGCTCCCCTTCGAGGACGAGAGCTTCGACATCGTCTTCGGCCACGCCGTCCTCCACCACATCCCCGACCTCGCCGGGGCCTTCGCCGAGTTCCGTCGCGTCCTGCGGCCGGGCGGCGCGATCGCCTTCTGTGGCGAGCCCTCCCGCTACGGCGACCGCCTGGCGGCGATCCCGAAGCGCGCCGGCCTGCTCGCCGCGCCGGCATGGCGCGGCCTGCTCAAGGCGCGGTCCCGCGCCGTCGCCGAGGGCGAGCAGTCGGAGGAGCACTCGCTGGAGGGCGAGGTCGACGTCCACGCCTTCGCCCCCGCCGACCTGCGGCGCCTGCTGCGCGAGGCCGGCTTCGAGCAGCGCCGGGTGGGCGGTGAGGAGCTGCTCGCCAACGCCTGGGGATGGGGGCTGCGCACGCTCGAGTCGACCGCCGAGCCCGACTCGGTCCCCTTCGGCTGGCGGCGCTTTGCCTTCAACAGCTACATCGCCCTGCAGAAGCTCGACACCAGGCTGCTCGAGCCCCGCCTCCCTGCCGAGCTCTTCTACAACCTGCTCGTCTCCGGCCGCAAGCCGGCTTAGCGAGAATGCAGGCGTGGCGGACGCCAGCGGCAAGATCGACTTCAAGGCGGCGGGCCTGCTCGACGGGCTCGACGGCAAGGCGCGCACGGCGCGGCAGGAGCTGCTCGAGCGGCTCGCCGTGGAAGGGGTGCCGCTGGAGGAGCTGCGGGCAGCTGTCGACGCCGGGCGGCTTACCCTGCTGCCGGTCGAGCGGGCCTTCGGCGGCGTCGGCCCCCAGTACACGCCGCGCGAGGTCGCGGCGGCGGCCGGCGTCGAGCTGGACCTGCTGGAAAGCGCCGCGAGCGCGCTCGGCATCCCCTATCCCGACCCGGACCAGAAGGGCCTGAACGAGGCCGACCTGGAGGCGGCGCGCCGCATGAAGACGCTGCGCGACGCCGGCCTGCCCGAGGACGGCATCCTCCAGGTGGCGCGGACGATCGGCCGGGCGACGGCGCGGATCGCCGAGGCCAACCGCGAACTGGGCATCCGGGCGCTGATGCAGCCCGGGGACACCGAGCGCGACCTGGCGCTGCGCTTCGCCGCCGCCGCCGAGTACATGCAACCGCTGGTCGAGCCGGTCCTGGTCTACGCGCTGCGCGCCCACATGCTCGCGCAGATCCGCCGCGACGTGATCGGCGCCGCCGACCTCGCCTCGGGCGAGATGGGCGCCACCTCCGAGATGTCGATCTGCTTCGCCGACCTGGTCGACTTCACCAAGCTGGGCGACGAGATCCCGCCTGAGCAGCTCGGCGGCGTCGCCGGCCGGCTGGAGGAGATGGCGACGGCCGTGACCGAGCCGCCGGTGCGGATGGTGAAGCTGATCGGCGACGCGGCGATGCTCGTCTCGACCGAGACCGAGCCTGTGATCGCGGCGGCGCTCGCCCTGGTCGAGGCGGCCGACGAGGAAGCCGAGGAGTTCCCGCGCCTGCGGGCCGGAATCGCGCGCGGCACGACGCTGAGCCAGGCGGGCGATCTCTACGGGCGGCCGGTCAACCTGGCGAGCCGGATCACGGCGATCGCGAAGCCGGGCAGCGTGCTGGTCGACGAGGCGACCAAAGAGGCGGCGCCCGACGCCTTCGCCTACTCCTTCGCCGGCGAACGGCGCCTCAAGGGCTTCGACGCCCGCGTCAAGCTCTACCGGACGCGGCGCCTCGGCCTCACGGTCACCTGAGCACAGGAACCTGTTGCTCGAGTGACCGCAGAGCGAGCTTTTTAGCTACGCCAGGGCCACGGCGCCGCCGCGGCGCGGATCGCCGCCGCCGCTGTAGTCGCCGTTCGCCGCGTCGCGGGCGACCGCCTGCACGCCGCCGAAGAAGAGGTTGATGCGGGGGCGGCGGAAGACGGGGACACCGCGCGCCTCGATCCGCGCCAGCGCCTCCTCGTCGATCCCCGGCTCGGCCTGGACGATGCCCTGCTCGAAGTGCAGGCGCGGCGCCCGCACCGCCTCGCCGGCGCCCATCCCCTCCTCGACCGCCCGCACGATCGTCTGCAGGATCGCCGAGCGGATCCGGTTGGAGCCGGCGCTGCCGAGCCCGAGCTCGATCTCGCCGTCGCGCAGCACGACGGTCGGCGCCATCATCGACGGCACCCGCCGCCCCGGCGCAATCGCGTGGAAGCCGAGCGGGTTGAGGTCCTCCTCGCCGAGCATGTTGTTGAGGATCACCCCGGTGCCGGGTGCGAGCACGCCCGAGCCGGAGCCGTTCGAGCAGGTGACGCTGGCGCACATGCCGGCGTCGTCGAGCACCGCGATATGGGTGGTCGAGCCGAGCAGGTCGCCGGCCCTGAGGTCGAGCCGCTCCGGGTCGAGCAGCGCCGCGTGCAGCTCCTCGCCGTAGAGCGCCTCGGCGAAGGCCTTGTCGCGCGCTGCGTTGGCGGCGCCCATCGCGGCGACGAGCTGCTCGACGCCGCTGCGCTCGCCGAGCCGCTCCAGCAGGCCGAGGCAGTAGGCGATCAGGATGCCGCCCGAGGAGGGCGGGGGGTTGGTCAGCACCTCGGTGCCGCGGAAGCGGACGCCGATCGGCCGCCGCGGCACGGCCTCGTAGGAGGCGAGGTCGGTCGGGCCGAGCGTGCCACCGCCCCGCACGACGAAGTCGCTCAGCGCCGCCGCGACCTCGCCGCGGTAGAACGGCTCCGCCCCTTCGGCGCCGAAGCGCTCGAGCGCCTCGGCCAGCTCCGGGAAGCGGAACGTGTCCCCTTCCCCAAGTGGCCGGCCGCCCGGCGCGTAGAGCTCGCGCGTCCCCTCCAGCCGTCGGTGGATCGGCCAGAGGATGTCGAGGATGTAGGCCTGCTCGGCGTTGACCGGCGCGCCTTCGCGGGCCAGGGCGATCGCCGGCCGGGCCAGCGCGGCGAGCGGCGCCGAGCCGAAGCGCCGCAGCGCCAGCTCCAGGCCCGCCGCCGTGCCCGGCACCCCACAGGAGGCCGGCCCGACGTAGAACGTCTGGATCGTCTCCGGGTCGAATTCGACCGGCACCGGCACCAGCTCCGCCCCGCGCTCGATCCCGTCCTTGCCGGGGGCCGCCACGAAGAAGTCGATCAGGACCGTCTCGCCGGCTCCGTGGACCATCATGAAGCCGCCGGCGCCGAAGCCGGTCAGCGGGCTCTCGACCGCGAACGACGCCAGCACGGCGGCGACCGCCGCATCCACCGCATTGCCGCCCTCGCGCAGCACGCCCGCCCCCACCTCGGCGGTGATCGGGTGGCCCGCGGCGACGACGCCCCTCATCCGAGAGGGAGCTACCCGGGCAGGAACTCGGGAACGTCCAGCGTGTCCAGCTCGGAGCGGCCGCCCCGGGCGGGGGCGCCGCGCCCGGTGTCCCTGGTGCGGCGGATCGTCGGTTCGGCCGCGGCCGGCCGCCGTGTCGATGCCGCGCGCCCGTCGAAGCGAGTCGCCACCACGGTCACCCAGACCTGGTCGCCGAGCGCCTCGTCGACGGTCGCGCCGAAGATGATGTTGCAGTCCGGGTCGGCGGCCTCGCGGATCACGTCGGCGATCTCGCCCGCGTCGTGCAGCGACAGCGAGGCACCGCCCGAGACCG
>DASTHF010000140.1:0-4911 GCA_035605615.1 Solirubrobacterales bacterium | reverse complement strand
CCGATGCGCCCCGGCGGCGTGCGCAACTCGAACGCCTTCTCGGTGACGGCGCTGGCCGAGTGGGCGGGGGCGGAGGCGAGCTTCGCCGGCTCGCCGCCCGACGACCGGGAGGCGACGCGGGCGGCGATCGCGCCGGCGCTGGAGGAGGCGGACGTCGTCGTGCTCTGCGGCGGCGTCTCGGTCGGCGCGCACGACCACGTCAAGGGGGCGCTGGCCGGGCTCGGCGTCGAGGAGCGCTTCTGGCGGGTGGCGCTGAAGCCGGGCAAGCCGACCTGGTTCGGAAGGCGCGGCGAGACGCTCGTCTTCGGCCTGCCCGGCAACCCCGTCTCGGCGATGGTCACCTTCCTGCTGCTGGTGCGGCCGGCGCTGGCCGTGCTCGCCGGCGCCCGGCCGGAGCGCCTGCGCACGACGGCGCGGCTCGCCCGCGACTACGACAAGCAGCCGGGGCGCACCCACGCGCTGCGCTGCCGTCTCGAGCTGCGCGAGGACGGCTGGCTCGCCCACCCGTTCGAGCGCCAGGGCTCGCACGTCCTCACCTCGATGCTCGGCGCCGACTGCCTGGCGCTGCTGCCGCGCGAGAGCGGCCCGCTGCCCGCCGGCGCCAAGGTCGAGATCGAGCTGCTGGGCCGCGGCTGAGCCGTCCCTACACTGGGACGATGCCCTCGACAGGCGACCGGGACTCGACCTTCACGCTCTACCGGCGGGGCATCGAGCTGCTCGCCGAGGAGGACTTCGAGCAGGCCGCGGTGCCGCTCGAGCAGGCGGCGCGCCGCGCCCCGGAGAAGTCCTCGATCCGCGAGGCGCTGGGCCGCGCCTACTTCCGCATGGGCCGCTTCGCGGCCGCCGCGGTCGAGTTCGGCGCCGTCGTCGAGTCCCATCAGGTCAACGACTACGCCCACTTCTGCCTCGGCCGCGCCCTCGCCAAGACCGGCGAGACCGAGCGCGCCCGCCACCACCTCGCGCTCGCCTCAAACCTGCGCCCCGAGCGCCGCGACTACCGCTTCTACAGAGAACAGCTCGGGACCTAGAGGCCGGCGACCAGGTGGCCGACGGTCTTGCTGCTGAAGTAGGGGCCGAAGGTGTGGATGCGGTCGTGGGGGCGGCCGTAGCTGGTGAGGCCGTCGATTGCGTGACCTTCTTCGATCAGCCAGCCGCCGCCGCTGGCGCCGGGCGCCCAGTGGCAGCGGATCGCCTGGGTCGGCGGGCCGGGGATGCGGTAGGTGCGGGCGTCGTCGCCGACGTAGGGGGATTCGCAGGCCTGCATCCAGCGGCTCGGCCGCGGGTAGCCGAAGGTCTGGAACAGCGGCTGCTGGCGGGGCAGGTCGAGCGCGAGGCGGGCGCCGCCGCCGACCGCGTCGGCGACGTTCACCCCTTCCGCGTTGGGTGAGGTGAGGAGGGCGCCGACGTCGTAGTTGGGGTTGCCGGTCTTGACCCAGTGGGGCAGCGCGTAGACCTTGTTGCGGCGGGCGACGAAGGCGCCGAAGGGTGCCACGCCTTCGCTGTAGGCGGGGACGAACTCCATGTAGCGCGACCAGACGCTGCGGCCGGCGAAGCCTTCGGGGCCGGAGTTGACGCAGTGGCCGGCGGTCAGGACGAGGCGCCGCGAGGGGCTGTCGATCGCCGTGCCCGAGCAGTAGCCGAGCGCGTCGCCCTGGCGGAGGAAGATGCGGCCCTCGACGGCGTAGGGCAGGGCGCTCGGTTCGGCGACCGGGGCGAAGCTGGCGGTCGCCAGGGCGGCGCCGCCGCGGGCGGCGTCGAGCGGCGGCGTGGCGCGCATCCGGGCCGGCGTCCAGAAGCGCTCGACGCGGGCGGCTTCGGCGGCGCCGGGCGAGGCGGCGGGGTGGAGGCGGGCGGCGAGGGCGCCGGGCGGTCCGGCGAGCAGGAGCGCGAGCAGGCAGGCGAGGGCGGCGAGGGCGCCGCCGACGCGCGACCTGACGGTTGGCGGGCGCCGTCGCATCGGAGATGAGGATAGAGGGCGGTGCGGGGGAGGCGGCGCTGCCCGCTCAGTGGACGAGGGGGAAGACGCAGCGATATCGCCTACCCAAGTTCATGGCAGCAGAGTTCAAGACGCCAGTGGCAGACACCGTCACGATCGCATAGCTATTCGGTCCCGAAAAGTTCGTCAGGTCGCTCGACCACTCATCCCCGGCATCCAAGGTCACATCCGGCCGTTTGGCGAATGCCGCCAATTCGAGGGCGCCAGGCAGCGTCCCGCCCTGTTTGGCGCAGTTTTCGGCGGCTTTTGGAGCGGTGACGGGGGGATTTTCAGGTTCGTCGGGCGCCGAGTCGTCCGGCGAGGTCTGCCAGCAGGATCCGGCGAACGGGACCGTGCCCGTTTTGCATCCCACTTCGTGCCCGTTCACCGTCTCGGCGGCGATCGCGTTGACGGCGTTGAGCGCCATGTCCGCTTCGGCGGCGTGCTGGGCGCTGTCCGCGGTTTCGGCATGCGCCGCGTTGTCGGCGCTGTCGGCGCTGACGGCGTGGCCGGCGTTCGGCACCTGGCCCAGCGTGCGCGCGTCGATCTGCGCGCCGCTCAGCTGGCCGCTCAGCGCGGACGCGGAGATGGCGCCCGGCCTGAGCCGGTTGGCGGCCACCGAGTGCAGCTTCAGCCGGTTGCCGGGCAGCGACTTGACGACGATCGTCCTGCCGTTCACCCGCGCCTTGCCGGCCGCGTAGACGGTCCCGCCCAGCGCCAGGAACAGCGCCGTCAGCGAGATCGCCACCGCCGGAGAGTTCGCCCTAACCGCCTTCTTCATCGTTCCTCCCAACGCTGATTTGCGCGGCGAGCCTAGGACCGGTTACGCGAAGAGCCAAGACCGCTGGACGGACGTACAGCGGTCAGCCTGTATCAACCGGTATAGGGATGCGTCGGCGTGACGCCGTTCGGCGCCAGCAGGTCGAAGCCGTCGGGGGTGTTGAGCAGGCCGGGGCCGCGGCCCGCATGGTCGGTCCTGCCGTACTGCCAGACGATCCGCTTCGTGTGCGGGTCGATGATCACGACCCGGTGGCGGTAGTCGTCGTTGACCGCGATCAGGCCGCTCGGCAGCCGCTCGGCGAGGCTCGGATGGTTGAGCATTCCGTTGCCGGAGGACGGGTGGTAGGACCAGAGGATGCGTCCCTGCCGGTTGAACTCGTAGATGCCGCCCGGTTCGGCGTAGTCGGCGACCAGGTAGCGGTCGGGGCCGAGCTGCTGCGGGTCGGAGGGGTAGGCGATCGGCAGCTGGACGCTCCAGACGAGCCGGCCCCCCGGCGTCACCTCGTCGATGTAGGAGCCGTTCACCTCGGAGACGAGGATGTCGCCGTTGGCGAGCGGCGTGTCGCCGTTGGGCGAGGCGAGGTAGCGGGGCGGTTCGTGCGTGCAGGAGGAAGGACTGCCCAGTTCGTGCAGCACCTTCTTGCGCGGCGAGATGATGAGGATGCGGC
This sequence comes from Solirubrobacterales bacterium, assembly GCA_035605615.1. Taxonomy (GTDB): domain Bacteria; phylum Actinomycetota; class Thermoleophilia; order Solirubrobacterales; family 70-9; genus VRUE01. The sequence goes on along the minus strand of DASTHF010000140.1, from coordinate 1,488 downwards.
AGTTCTGCGCGTCGGCGACCGAGATCGTGCCGTTGCGCCACAGGTAGGCGTCGTCGGGCTCGTGCAGGTAGCCCGGTTCGGAGCCGGAGACACCCGGGTGCCCGTAGGACCAGAGCACCTTGCCGGCGGGGAAGCTGAGCCGCACGATCCGCTCGTTCTGCTCCTCGTTGGTGATGATCTGCGTGCCGCCGTGGGTGAAGAAGGCGTCGTCGGGGAAATAGAAGCCGCCGCGCGGCGCGTGGTGGGCGTGGGAGGGGAAGCGCCAGAGGACGTGCTTCTTCGCGTCGACGACGAGCAGCCGGTTGTTGCCGCGGTCGGCGATCATCAGGCGGCCTTCGAAGGGCGGCGGCGGGCCAGCGGACGCGGGATGCTTTTCGGCGCTTTCCGCCGGGGGATGCGACGGAGTGGCATGGACCTGGCGCAGGCGCAGGGCGACGACCGTGCGCAGCGCCGTGCCGCCGGAGTCTTCGCCGCCGACCAGGTAGGCGGTGTCGCCGACCGTCGCCGCGGCGCCGTCGGCGACGGCGAGCGGCAGGTGCCCGGCCGGCGCGACGCGGTGGCTGCCCGGGTCGAAGCGCCAGACGCGGTCGACCGGGCCGCCTTCCGCTTCGCCGCCCAGCACGTAGATCGAGCCGCCGAGCGCGACCGCCGCGGCGTGCGAGATCGGTTCCGGGAGGTGGGCGACGATGCGGGCGGTGCCGCCGCGCGGGTCGACTTCGCGGATCGCGTCGGTGGGGGCGCCGCTCGCCGTCTCGCCGCCGAAGGCGTAGATCCGTCCGCCCAGCGCCGCCGCGGCGACGTAGCGGGCGGGTGTGGGGAGGGTCGCCACCTGGCTGAAGCTGGCTCCGTCGGCGGTGCTCAGCACGGTCGGGATCGGCGCCCGCCCGTCGTAGCCGCCCAGCAGGTAGGCGCTGCCGCCGACCGTGACGGCGCTGAGGTCGGAGCGCACGGTGGGCAGGTGGCCGACGAGCTGCGCCGTGGCGCCCGCCGCGACCGCGCCGCCCGGCGCCGCCAGTTCCTGCACCGTGTCGGTGCTCGCTTCGGTGCCACCGCCGAAGACCAGCACGTGGCCGGGCAGCATCGCGGCCGCGGCGTCGTGCAGCGGCCCGCTCAGCGAGCCGGCCGGCGTCAGGCGGCCGCTCGCCGCGTCGAGCCGGAAGACGCCGCTGGCCGAGGCGCCCGAGGAGTCGAGGCCGCCGAGGATCAGCAGCCCGCCGCGCACCGCGACCGCCGACTCGCCCGAGATCGGCGCCGGCAGGGGCGGGGCTGAGTGGGCGACGAGGACCGTGCGCGTCGCGTCCGCTCGCGAGGCCGTGCCGCCTCCGCCGCCTCCCGAGCCGGAGCTGCCTAGCGCGACGAGGACGACGATCGCGACGGCGCCGACGGCGAGCAGGGCGAGGAGCCGGCGCCTGCGCAGCTGCCGGGCGCGGGCGGCCCGCGCCGGCCGCCGGCGCGCTCGGGGGGCTCGCGGGTCGTCCACGTCGCGAG
>DASTHF010000137.1:0-7154 GCA_035605615.1 Solirubrobacterales bacterium | reverse complement strand
CCCCCCCCCCCCCCCCGACCCCTTTGCGCGTATGGTTCCCCGCCCATGAAGGCGATTCGGATCGAGGAGTTCGGTGGGCCGGAGGTGCTCCGGTATGTCGACGTCGAGGACCCGGTGCCCGGCGACGGCATGGCGGCGATCGAGGTGGCGCGCAGCGGCATCAACTTCGCCGACACCCACGCCACCCGCAACGACTACCTGGCCGAGCAGGCGCTGCCGCTGATCCCGGGGGTCGAGGTGAGCGGGCGGACGCAGGACGGCCGCCGGGTCGCCTCGATCCTCCCCTCGGGCGGCTACGCGCAGAAGGCGGTGGCGCCGGAGGGCTGGCTCGTCCCCGTCCCCGACCAGGTCGACGACGACCAGGCGGCCGGATTGCTTCTTCAGGGCCTGACCGCGATGGCGCTGGTGCGCCGCTGCGCACGGGTCGAGCCGGGCGAGACCGTGGTGGTCGAGGCGGCGGCGGGCGGTACCGGCTCGCTCTCGGTGCAGCTCGCGAAGCGGGCCGGCGCGAAGGTGATCGGGCTCGCCTCCAGCGAGGAGAAGCGCGCCCTGGTCGAGCGGCTCGGCGCCGACGCCACGGTCGACTCGGGCGCCGAGGACCTGCGCGAGGCGATCCTCGCCGCCAACGACGGCAAGCGGGTCGACGCGGTCCTCCACATGAGCGGCGGCGACGCCTTCGACGCCGAGCTGTCGGCGCTGGCGCCGCTGGGGCGGATGGTCGTCTTCGGGATCGCCTCGCGCGAGCAGCGCCAGGTCTCCACCGCCGCCCTGCTGCGCGGCTCCAAGGCCGTAATCGGCTTCTGGCTCGCCCACCTGCTCGCCCGCCCCGAGCTGCTGCCGGCGATGATCGGCGAGCTGTTCGGCGCGGTCGCGGCCGGCGAGCTGGAGGTGACGGTGGGCGGCGTCTACCCGCTCTCCGAAGCGGCGCGCGCCCACGAAGACCTGATCGCCCGGCGCACCTCCGGCAAGCTGCTGCTGGACCCGTCGCGGTGAGTGCCTTCAGAGAGCTGGGGCTGGCGGCGGAGATCCAGCAGGCGCTAGACGAGCTGGGCTACGAGGAGCCGACGCCGATCCAGGAGCGGGCGATCCCCGAGCTGCTGGCCGGCCATGACGTGATCGGCCAGGCCCAGACCGGGACCGGCAAGACGGCCGCCTTCGGCCTGCCGCTGCTCCAGTACCTCGACCCGGCCGACCCGGAGGTCCAGGCCATCGTCCTCACCCCGACGCGCGAGCTCTGCATCCAGGTGACGCAGGCGCTGCGCGCCTACGCGGAGCACCTCGACGTCGAGGTCGTCGCCGTCTTCGGCGGCGCGCCGATCCGCTCCCAGCAGGCGCAGCTGCGCTCCGGGGCCCACGTCGTCGTCGCCACGGTCGGCCGCATGATGGACCTGATGTCGCGCCACTCGCTGGTCCTCACCGCGGCGCGCTACGTCGTCCTCGACGAGGCCGACGAGATGCTCGACCTCGGCTTCATCGAGGACGTCGAGAAGATCCTGCGGATGTGTCCGAGCGGCCGGCAGACGGCGCTCTTCTCGGCGACGATGCCGGCGCCGGTCAAGCGGCTCGCCGAGAGCTACATGTACGAGCCGACGACGATCTCGATCACGCCGAAGACGCTTACGGTCGATGCGATCGAGCAGGCCTTCCTCGAGGTTCCCGCCAAGGAGAAGGCGGCGCGCCTGGTCGACCTGCTCAAGGCTGAGGAGCCCGAGCAGGCGATCATCTTCTGCCGCACCAAGATCGGCGCCTCGCGCCTGGAGAAGGCGCTGAAGGAGAAAGGGCTCGACGTCAAAGCGCTGCACGGCGACATGAGCCAGGGCTCCCGCGACGGCGTCATGATCGCCTTCAAGAGCCACCGGGTGCGGCTGCTGGTGGCGACCGACATCGCCGCGCGCGGGCTCGACATCGAGCACGTCACCCACGTCATCAACTACGACGTCCCCGACTCCTCGGAGGTCTACGTGCACCGGATCGGCCGGACCGGGCGGGTTGGCCGGACTGGGCGCGCGATCACCCTCGTCACGCCGTCGCAGCGCAAGGAGATCGACCGCATCGAGCGCGACGTGAAGACCTCGATCGGCGAGTGGGAGAGGCCGGAGGATCGCTTGGAGCACGCGCCGCGGCCGCGCCGCCGGGAGCGGCGGCCGACGGTTGACGCGGCGCCGACGACGAAAGCGAAGGCGCCCGCCTCCGACAGCGTCAAGCTCTTCGTCAACCGCGGCGAGCGCAGCGGGATCACCGAGGAGGACCTGCGCTGGGCGCTGCGCGAGGGCGCCGTGCTGCCCGAGGAGGCGATCCGCGACGTCCGCGTCCTCCACCGCTTCTCCTTCGTCGAGGTCGACCCGGCCCAGGCCGAGCGCACCGTCGAGTTCCTCGACCGCACCAAGCTGCACGGCAAGGAGATCCGCCTGGAGATCGCCCGGAGCTAGCGCTCCGTCAGCTCGGCGATCCGCTCGAAGAGCCGCTCGAAGTCGATCGGCTTGTTGACGTAGCCGCTGATCGCCAGCTCGCCCTCGCCGTCCCCGTCGGCACCCTGCTTGTGGGCGCTGACGATCAGGGCCGGCATGTCGAAGCCGTCGTCGCGCAGCTCGCGCAGCGCGTCGATGCCGGACATGCGCGGCATCATCGCGTCGAGCAGCAGCAGGTCGGGGCCCGCCGGGGCGCTGCGCACGGCGTCGACGACCTGCCGGCCGTCGGCCGCCGTCTCCACCTCGTGGCCCTCCATCTCCAGCCGCGTCCGCAGCAGCAGCAGGATGGTCTCGGAGTCGTCGGCGACGAGGACCCTGGCCATCAGCGCGCCTCCGCGGCCTGACCGGCGCCGGCCCGGTCGGGCGCCGCCGCGGTGGGCAGCCGCACCCGGAAGGTGGAGCCGTGACCCTCGATCGACTCGGCGGCGATCGTGCCGCCGTGCAGCTCGACCAGCGATTTCGAGATCGCCAGCCCGAGACCGGTGCCGCCGACATGCTGGGTGAGGCCGGCGTCGCCGCGCGTGAAGCGCTCGAAGACGTGCTCCAGCTGGTCCTTCGGTATGCCCGGCCCGTCGTCGATCACGGCTATCTCGACTTCGGCGCCGGCGCGCGCCGCCGTTACCCGGATCGACGCTCCCTCCGGGCAGTACTCATGCGCATTCGTAAGCAGATTCACCAGAACTTGCCTAATCCGGTCGGCGTCGGCGTTCACCGGGGACAGGCCGGGCTCGACCTCTTCGATCAGGGTCTGGCCGCCCGCCTCGGTCTGGGCGCGCATCGTCCGCACCGCGTCCTCGACCAGCGTCGCCACGTCGGTGGGCGCCGGTTTGATCTGCAGGCGGCCGGCGTCGCTGCGGGCGAGGTCGAGGAGATCGTTGAGAAGGCGGCCCAGGTGACGGGTGTTGTCGAGGATTATCTCGACCGTCTCCGCCTGCTTGCCGCTGAGCTTCTCCCGCTCCAGCATCAGCAGCTCGGCGAAGCCCTGCACCGAGGTGAGCGGGCTGCGCAGCTCGTGCGAGGCGGTCAGCACGAACTCGTCTTTCATCCGTTCGAGCTGGTCGCGTTCGCCGGCCCGCCGCTGCAGCTCCCCGGCCATCTCGTTGAAGGCGGCGCCGAGCGCGGCCGTCTCGGAGAGGCCGCCGACCTTGACGCGGGCGTCGAGGTCGCCCCCGGCGAGGCGCCCCGACGCCTCCACCAGCTCCTCGAGCGGCCGCCGCATCGAGGAGATCAGGCCGCTGAAGAGCAGCGCGGCGCCGGTCAGGCCGGCGATCAGGCCGGCGCCGACCAGTAGCGCCGTGTCGCGCGTCTGGCTGGAGATTTCGTCGCGCAGGCTCTGGCGGCGCTGCTGCTGGGCGATGATCGAGGCGCGCGCCGCCGCGGGGGCCTGTTCGCCGGCGGCAAGGCGGTCCCGGGCGTCGATCTCCGCCTGGTAGGAGTGAGCGGTGGCGTTCTCGAAGTGCTGGCGCTGCTCGATGAAGCGCGCGACGCCGATCACCGCGAGGCCGGTCAGGACCGCGAAGGCGATCGCGAAGCCGATCGTCAGCCGGTTGGCGAGCGACGGGCTGAGCCGGAAGCGTCTTCGGGAATATGCTTGCGCCGCTATGGGGGACGAGGCTACCGGCACCGCGGGCGATGTCGCGGAGGCGCCGCAGGGGATCGACCGGAGCGGTGTCGAAGGGTGGTTCGCGGAGCGCGTCGAGGGGGTGCGGCTGCCGCTCGAGTTCGAGCGGATCTCCGGCGGCCACTCGAACCTGACCTACCGGGTGACGGACGCTGCCGGTCGCCGCTGGGCGCTGCGCCGGCCGCCGCTGGGCAAGCGGCTCGGCTCCGCCCACGACATGGGCCGGGAGCACAAGGTGGTCTCGGCGCTGGGACCGACCGAGGTGCCGGTGGCGCCGGTGGTCGGCCTCTGCGAGGACGAGAGCGTCAACGGCGCGCCCTTCTACGTGATGGAGTTCGTCGAAGGGCCGGTGCTGCGCGGCCTGGCCGAGGCGGAGGCGTTCCCCGACGAGGCGAACCGGAGGGCGATCGGCGAGCGGCTCGTCGACACGCTGGTCGCCATCCACGCCGTCAACCCCGACGCGGTCGGCCTCGGCGACCTGGGCCGCAAGGAGGACTACGTCGCCCGCCAGCTGCGCCGCTGGCACGGGCAGTGGGAGAAGTCGAAGACGCGCGAGTTGGCGACGATCGATTCGGTGCACGAGCGGCTCGCGGCCCGTATCCCCGAGCAGGGGCCGGCGACGATCGTGCACGGCGACTACCGGCTCGACAACATGATCCTGACGCAGGGAGGCGAGGTCGCCGCGGTGGTCGACTGGGAGCTCTGCACGCTGGGCGACCCGCTCGCCGACGTCGGCCTGCTGATCGTCTACTGGCCGGAACGGGGCGGCCAGGAGGTGCTCGCCTTGGGCCAGCCGGCGAACCTGGCTCCGGGCTTCCCCACGCAGGAGGAGCTGAAGGCCCGCTACGCCGAGCGCACCGGGCGCGACCTCGCGCAGCTCGACTTCTTCGTCGCGCTCGGCTACTGGAAGCTGGCGATCATCCTCGAGGGCGTCTACGCCCGCTACACGGCGGGTGGCTACGGCAAGGTCGACGAGGGCGTCCAGTACTTCGCGCGCATCGTCGAGCGCCTCGCCGAGGCCGCCGAGGAGGCCGAGCGGCGGGGCTGAGCGGGGCTCTTTTCCCGCCCAGCGGGGCTTCGCTCCATCCCATACGTAATAGGTGCAACTTTCTGGTTTGATCCTCGCGAATCGGGTACGCGGGGCACTTCCGGACATTCGCAGGGGGATCGCCGCTCGCCAAACGCGGGCGGGTCCCCGATCGCGACACGAAAGGAGTGCCAGTGGGACACCTACGGAAGCGTCTTACGTACGCCAACGTGATGTCGTCGATCGCCGTCTTCCTGGTGATCGGCGGGACCACCGCCTTCGCCGCCATTCACCTGTCGAAGAACAGCGTCGGCACGAAGCAGCTGAAGAAGAACGCCGTGACCGCGGCGAAGATCAAGAAGAACGCGGTCACGACGGCGAAGGTCAAGAACGGAACCGTGACCACCGCGAAGCTGAGCAATAGGGCGGTCACGAGCGCCAAAATCGCCGCCAACGCCGTCGGGTCGACCCAGATCGCGGCAAACGCCGTCGGCAACTCGCACACGCAGTTCGTCAAGGTGTTCAAGGCGGGCGCCGTCGCGGCTGCGGGCACGGAAGCGACCAGCCCGAAGGTCGAGCTGGGGTCGGTCGGGCCGTTCCACTTCTACGGCAAATGCTTCGAAGAAGGCGGCAAAGTGATCGAGAAGACGTACGTCGAACTGACGAGCGGGACCGCCATCCTCGACTCCGAGGACGCTGCTGAATTCGACTCGAACACGGCTGGCTACCTGACCCCCGCCACGCCCGAGAACAAACGGGCGCTGGAGAACCAAGCCGAAGCCGAAGTCGATGAATTCAGCGCAGATTCCTCCGACGAGGAGTTCCAGGCCTCCGCGTCGGACGGCACGGAGATCACCGGGCTGGCGGGCGGCACGGGCGCCAAGCACGGGAACCCTCCCGGCGGCAACGGCCCGTTCCTTGCGAGCGACTCCTGCATCGTCGGCACCGTCGCCGTCTTCGGCGGCTGAGCAGCACCGACTCGCCACGCACACGACTAGGCAAGCGGGGAGCCGAATTGGCTTCCCGCTTCGCTTCCTTGACAATCGCTGTCCCAATTTGAAAGGGTTACACTGAGCAAATCGGGGAGAGCATGCGTCACCTGTGGACGCGGCTTTTGCTCCTTGTTCCAGTCTCGACCAAGGAGAATTCATGAACCCGATCCGCAAGCGGCTCACGTATGCCAACGTGATGTCGTCAATCGCCGTCTTCCTTCTCGTCGGAGGCGGCGCCGCTTTTGCCGCCACCCAGCTGCCGAAGAACAGCGTCGGCACCAAGCAGATCAAGAAGAACGCCGTGACGACGCCCAAAATCAAGAATGGCGCGGTGACTGGTGCCAAGCTGAAGCTTTCGACGCTCGGTAAGGTCCCATCTGCAGCCAGCGCCGATCACGCAACCAACGCCGACCAAGCCGCAAACGCAAATACCGTCGGCGGAAATGCAGTTCAGCGGATCTTCTACCGCAGCGGGGAAACTAGCCCAACGCAAACAATTCTCTCCCTGGACGGCCTCACCCTTACTGCCACATGTACAGCGGATGAATTGTCCGCAAACGCCACAACGTCAGTGGCCAACTCGATCATCCACTCATCTGGCGTCTCGGGCTTCCCGACTGCGTTCTACGAAGAGAACGATACGTTCAGCCCCGGCGAAAACCTCGATTTCCTGGCAAATGCGGAAACGGCTAGTGACTCCGTCGAGGGAACTCTTACTTACATGCAGCCAGGCGGCACAGTTGTCAGCGTTGTCTACCTTGCCGAGGAGGACGGTTTCGGCACAGGGGGTTGCGAGGTCAGCGGATACGCGATCGGCTGAGCTGTCAGCCAATCTAACTGAGGGGCGGGGAATTCCCCGCCCCTTTTTCATGTAGAACGACCAATAAACTGTTAGGTATGCCTAATTGACAAGAGGCTCTTCGACCTGTATTCGGTACCGGCTCGCTGCTCGTACAAAACGTGAATACAGGGGAGAAGCTCTTGAAACAGATCCGCAAGCGGCTCACGTATGCCAACGTGATGTCGTCAATCGCCGTCTTCCTTCT
>DASTHF010000120.1:0-10549 GCA_035605615.1 Solirubrobacterales bacterium | reverse complement strand
GCACGTTGGCGAGGGCTTTGAGGCCGGGGACGCGGATGCCGCGGAAGCGGATCGGATAGAAGAGCATCCAGACGCCGCTCCAGTTGGTCGCGTAGCCGATGCCGCCCGTGAAGAGTGGGATCGTGATCAGGCTGAGGAGCTTGCTGTCCATCGCGATGGGAGAATCGGCGCCGAGGGAGGATGAACGTAATCAAGGACAGCGGGGTGCGGGCGGTGCTGCCGCCTTTCGGCGAGGAGCACGAGGAGCTGCGCGAGACGGTGCGGCGCTTCGTCTCGCGCGAGATCGCCCCGCACGTCGACGAGTGGGAGGTGGCGCGCGAGTTCCCGCGCGAGCTCTATCGGCGCTGCGCCGAGCTGGGCTTCCTCGGGCTGAAGTTCCCGGAGGAGTACGGAGGGCAGGGCGGCAGCCACCTGCACGACGCGGTCTGGGTGGAGGAGCTGGCGCGCTCGGGCGGGTCGGGCGGGGTCGCCGCCGGCCTCAACGCGCACACCTCGATCGCGATGCCGCCGATCTTCAACTTCGGCACCGAGGAGCAGAAGCGGCGCTGGCTGGCGCCGGGGATCGCCGGCGAGAAGATCGGCGCGCTGGGAATCACCGAGCCGGGCGCCGGGTCGGACGTGGCGGGGATCTCGACCTTCGCGCGGCGGGTCGACGGCGGCTACGTCGTCAACGGCGCCAAGACCTTCATCACCAACGGCGTCCGCGCCGACTTCCTGGTCTGCGCCTGCAAGACGACAGAGGGGGGCGGCCACGGCGGCATCTCCTTCCTCGTGCTGGAGCGCGAGATGCCCGGCTACGAGGTGACGAGCAAGCTGGAGAAGCTGGGCTGGCACTCATCCGACACCGGGGAGCTCTCCTTCACCGACGTCGAGGTGCCCGCCGAGAACCTGCTCGGCGAGGAGAACGGGGGCTTCAAGCTGATCATGGCCAACTTCGCCTGGGAGCGGCTGCTGATGGCGGTCGGCGCGGTGGGGGCGATGCAGCGACTGATCGAGGTAACGGTGAGCTACGCGAAGGAGCGCGAAGCCTTCGGCCGCCCGATCGGCAAATTCCAGGCGATCCGCCACCAGGTGGCGGAGATGGCCACCCGCGCCGAGGCCGCCCGCGCCCTCACCTACAACGCCCTCCGCCTCTTCCACGAGGGCCACGACTGCATCAAAGACGTGACGATGGCCAAGCTCGTAACCCAGCGCGCCGTCCTCGACATAGCCGACCAGTCCCTCCAGATCCACGGCGGCTACGGCTACATGCGGGAGTACGGCATAGAGCGAGCCGTCCGCGACGCCCGCCTCGGCCCGATCGGCGGCGGCACCGACGAGATCATGAAGGAGATCCTCGGCAAGCTGATGGGGCTGTAGGGCGAGCCGAGACGATCTCAGCGGGGCCCCGGATACTTTGTGAGCCGGAAGTTATGCTCCGCACTTGACCGGCAAGGGGATCACCGTACGTCGATGCAGACAGTCCGACGTGCCGGCAGTGTTGGCCCTGTGGGCGCAGGCTCGAAGCGAGCATGCAAGCACGCCCGACCGCCTCGATGACGTTGAGCGCTTGGTCGACGAGTCCCCGGCCGCACTCCTCGTAGCCGAGCGGGACGGGGAGATCGTCGGTGCCCTAATCGCCGCCTGGGACGGATGGCGGGGCAACATGTACCGACTCGCCGTCCGCGACGGGCATCGGCGGGAGGGCATCGGGCTGGCGCTGACCCGGGCCGGCGAGGACTATCTACGCCAGTGTGGCGTCCGTCGCGTGACCGCGTTGGTCGCCTTTGAGGACGAGGTAGCGGGAGGCTTCTGGGAGTCCGCTGGCTATCCGCAGGATCGCGAGATCGGCCGGCGAGTCCGCAACCTGTAGGGCCTCGGGCTCTTGCTGATCAGGCGGCGGCACCGTGGGTGCTCGCCGGAGTGGGGAGTGCGGCGAGCAGCTCGGCGGGCAGGCGCTTGCTGGCTGACCAAACCTCGATCGCCACGACCTCATCCGTGCCCGAATCGTGATCGATGAGACCCCATTCGACCTCCTCGCTGACCACGTCCTCCGAATCCCCGGTGGGCAGCCACGCGATATCGGCATCTCGGTCGTAGTAGGCGAACCTTGCGCTCATTTGCTCAGGATAGCTCCGGCCGCGGTTCTTGACTAATGGCTATCGCCGCTTCCACGCAGCGGCCACACGCTGACAACGCGGGCAGTCCCCGTATCCCCTCGAGACGGGTTGTCGTAGATGACGGCGAACCTGCGGCCGTCAGATCGCACGCCGTAGACGCGCCAGTCCGCATCGCCCTGGTTGGCTTCGCGAACCTCATGTCCCTCCCGAATCGCCTCCTCCACCTCAAAGCGAGTCAGACCCCGTTCGTCGAGGCGAAGCTCGGCATGGTCAGTCCAGATGAAGCGCTCGATCTCCACGGCCGGGCGATCCTATGCCCGACGCCCGCAGCGGGCGGACACAATCCGGACACATCAGCCGGTCCACCAGCGGTCACCCACAGGCATCGCCCTCGTCCTTGAACAGCTTCATACTTCATTTGCAGGGGGTCCTTGCCCTCCGATGATCCGGCCTGTCCGCCCGTTCCAGGCTCGGCGTCCTGAAGGAGATCATGGAGGGCACACCGTAGGTGGCAGAGCAGGTACCAGTCGTCTGCGACGTGCTCGACACGATTGAACGTCGGAACTGGGGGCGACTTCGGCGGCTGCTTCACCCAGAGGTTCACTGGACGACGGCGGTAGAGGAGCACTTGTTTGGCCCCGATGCCGTGATCGCATGTCTTTCCGAAGATCCGCCGCCGGCGCCTCCGGCTTATCACGAGCTACTGGATGGGCGGATCATCCGCTGGATCGACACGCCTGGCTGATGCAGCAGGAACGGACAGTTTCGGCGGGTAGTCTTTCGCGCTTCCGTGGACCCATCCACCGCAGAGAACTTTGCCACTCGACTCGAGGGTTCCCTCGTCGTCCTCGAGCCCCTCTGCGAGTCTCATCGAGAGGGTCTTTGGCGTGCCGCGCAGCCGAGGGAGATCTGGCGCTGGACGACCCATATCGCGGATACGCGCGCCGATTTCGACGCGTGGGTTGCCGCCCGAATGAGCGAAGCGGAGAGCGGCGAGAAGTACACGTTCACGACCATCGACTGTGCGAGTGAAGAGCCGATCGGCAGCTCCACCTTCCACCACTACCGCCCGCAGGATGGTGTGATCGAGATCGGCTCGACCTGGCTCAACCCGAGCTTCTGGCGAAGCGGAGCGAACGCCGAGACGAAGCTCCTGATGATGGGCCACGCGTTCGAGGATCTGCGATGCGTGCGGGTCGAGTTCAAGACCGACGCGCGCAACGAGCGCTCACGCGCCGCATTGGCTGCACTGCCCGCTCAGTTCGAGGGCGTTCTGCGCAAGCAGATCAAGATCCCTGGGGTCGGCGTGCGCGACTCGGCCTTCTACAGCGTGATCGACGACGAGTGGCCGGCCGTACGTGCCAATCTCGAAGCTCGATTGGAACGACAGCACAAAGCCCCGTGAGGTGACCGCCGCGATGCTCGACCTGGACGCCTACCTGGAGCGGATCGGCTTGGACGGGCGCCCGAGCATCGCGCAGGTGCACAGGGCGCAGCTGACCTCGATCCCCTTCGAGAACCTCGACCCGCACCAGGGCCTGCCGGTGTCGCTGGATGTGGAGGACCGCAGCCGGTTCCGCTCGTTGACGTCGAGACCGCCAACTGGTGGACCTCCACTCATCCGCGTTCGCTGTTCGTCAGCGGCCTGATCGTGGGCGTTCGTGGCGATGACGGCACGGGCACGTTGCTGTGCGACTGGAGTGAGCTATCCCTCAGCGAGGAAGCACCAGCGGGCACGAGCGTGACGCCGCTCGAACGAGAGGCCATACCGGAGCTGCTTGCCACGCGCTTCTCGCTCCCGGGCTTCGCGCTCGACGCCGACGAGCGCCTTGTGCGGAAGGGAAGCTCTAATCGATCAGCGTGAGCAACTTGCAGGCTGCTCGGGGATCGATCGCCGGGGGATTCAGATCGTCATGGTCGAGCCGCGTCGTAGATCAGGCAAGGCGGGCTTTCAAGACGCGAGCCCGTGATTCGGCGGTTGCCCCCGGTCGCCTTGCGGCTGTAGCGCTCGCTCAGGCCGGCGCGTGCGCGTGGAACAGCGCCACCGCTCCCACGATCCGGGTCTCATGCGAGGCAAAGACGCGGCCGAGGGCGGCGTCGAGGTCAGCGAGGCGATCGTCCCGGTTCGACATCGCGCCACGGCGGTTGGCTGCCGCCATCGCGAGCCGCGACAGCCGGGTGTGCTTCGCTCCCTCGCCGAGGATCGTCGCGCCGAACAGCACAAGGCAACGCCGGCGACCGACCCGCCGCCCGATCGTGCCATGCTCGGGCTCATGCGAGGGATCGCCGGCAGGCGGATCGGGCCCTGGGCGAAGCGGCGCACGCTGCTGGCCGCCGCCGCGCTCGCGGCGACAGCCTGCCTGTACGCGGTGGTCGGGCCCGCCCGCGCGGGACAGGCGCCGGCCCTGACGCAGGCGGTCCGCCCCCCGATCGCCCGCTGGCTCATCCCGTTCCCCCCCAGGCGCAAGCTGCAGATGGCGAACTACTCGGAGCGCCACTACGGCGAACGCACCTGGCGGCTGACCCACCCGCACGTGATCGTCGAGCACGTCGCCGAGGCGGGCAGCGCCGCCGCCGTCTACAACACCTTCGCGCCGGACGTCCCGGACCCCGAGCTGCACGAGCTGCCGAACGTCTGCTCCCACTTCGTCGTCTCCTCGTCGGGGCGCATCTACCAGCTCGTCCCACTCAGCATCCGCTGCCGGCACACCGTCGGCCTCAACTGGACGGCGATCGGCATCGAGCACACCGGCTTCAGCGACGCCGACGTCCTCGACAACAGCCGCCAGATGCGGGCCTCACTCCAGCTCACCCAGTACCTGCGCTGCCGCTTCCACATCAGGCTGCGAAACGTGCTCGGCCACAACGAGAGCCTCAGCTCGCCCTTCCACCGCGAGCTGGTCCCCAGCCTGCGCCACCAGACCCACTCCGACTGGCAACACCAGTCGATGCAGATCTACCGCCGCAGGCTGCGGCGGCTGGGGCCCTGCTGAGCGGCGCCGGGTCGACCCACTACCCTTGCCCGATGGAAGAGGTCCTGCCCGGGGTCTTCCACTGGAAGGCGGTCCATCCGAGGATCAAGATCGAGGTGGGGTGCCACTTCGTCGCCGGCTCGAGGACGGCAATCGACCCGCTGCTGCCCGAGGAGGGGATCGAGTGGTTCGACGAGCGGGGTGTGGAGCGGGTCGTGCTCTCCAACCGTCACCACCTGCGGCAGGCGCCGGAGATCGCCGAGCGCTTCGGCTGTCCGATCCTCTGCCACGAGGCGGGCCTGCACGAGTTCGAGGGCGGCCCGGCGGTGGAGGGCTTCGCCTTCGGCGACCGGCTCGCCGAAGACGTCGTCGCGATCGAGATGGACGCGATCTGCCCGGAGGACACCGTGCTTCGCATCGAGGCCGGCGGCGGGGCGCTGCTCTTCGCCGACAGCCTCATCGACTACGGCGGGATCGGCTTCGTCTCCGACCGCCATCTCGGCGACGACCCGGACGCCGTCAAGCGCCTGATCCGCGAGAAGGCCGCGGCGCTGCTCGACGAGGAGTTCGAGCACCTCCTCTTCGCCCACGGCGAGCCGTTGATCGGCGGCGGCCGCGAGGCGCTCCGCGATTTCCTCGCCGCCTAAACCGGCGGCGGAAGCGCTCGACCACTCCTTGAAAAGCAAAGCCGGGCGGGTCGCCGCAAGGGCGACCCGCCCGGCTCGCATGGCAAGAAGGCGGCTTAGCTCGCCGGCTGCGTCTGGTCGACCAGGCGCTTCGCCGCGAACGGCTGGCTGCCCGCTTCCTTGCGCGGCAGCATCGCCTTGATCAGGACCTTGTCGCCCGTGGCGACGTCTTCGAGCGTCCGCTGACCGTCGCCGTTGGTGTCGGCGACGACGATGCGGGCGTTGGTGAGGTCGAAGCTCACCGTGGTGCCGACGAAGCCGCCCTTGCGGACGCGCGAGTTGCCGGCCTTGACTTCGACCGAGCCTTCGCCGGCGTAGAGGCCCTTGAAGACGTAGGCCACGGCGTGGGTCTTCCCATGGCCTTTGGCCTTCCCGTGGTTTTCGCCGCCTTTGGCGATGGCACCCGCCGGGATGACGAGAGCCGCGACGCCGAGGGCGACGATCAGGCTGTTTCGAAACCGACTCATTCCACTGTCCCCTTTTGTCTGTCTATGAGAGAAGCTTGACCCTGCCTTCAACAGAGCCCCGCATTGGAAGATTTGCTTCTTCCGATCCGTAGAACGGCTGTATTCGGTCGCTGTCAGGCGGAAGTGGAACGAGATGGCGATTTCCTTAATACAAGCGTCCAGCAGCTCCCACCCGGCGATGGGGTGCCCGATTGGCCAGTCAACCAGGCCGGATTGCGTATAGCCTCCCGCCCCGACTTCACGACCTGGAAGGGAGAACACAGATCGATGGGACTTCTCGATGGGAAAGCGGCGATCGTCACCGGCTCGGCGCGGGGCATCGGCCGCGCCACCGCTGAGCTGTTCGTGCAAGAGGGCGCCAAGGTCCTGATCAACGACCTCGACGCCGACGTTGCCGAGCAGGCGGCGGGCGAGATCGACCGCGAGACGGCCGTCATCGCGGGCGACCTGACCAAGGAGGGAGCCGCCGACGAGCTGGTCGCCGCCGCGGTCGACGCCTTCGGCAGCGTCGACATCGCCGTCAACAACGCCGGCTACACCTGGGACGGCGTCGCCCACAAGATGACCGACGAGCAGTTCCAGGCGATGCTCGACATCCACACCATCGTGCCCTTCCGCGTCGCCCGGGCTCTTGCCCCGCACTGGCGGGAGGCGGCGAAGGCGGAGCGCAACGAGGGCAAGGAGGTCTTCCGCAAGCTGATCAACGTCTCCTCGACCTCGGGGATGATGGGCAACGCCGGCCAGGTCAACTACTCGGCCGCCAAGATGGGCGTCGTCGGCCTGACGAAAACGCTGGCCAAGGAGTGGGGCCAGTTCAAGATCAACGTCAACGCGGTCGCCTACGGCTTCGTCGAAACGCGGCTGACCGCCGCCAAGGAGAGCGGCGGCGAGATGACCTCGCCGACCGGCGAGAAGATCGAGCTTGGCATCCCGGAGCAGATGCGCCAGATGGCCGCGGCGATCATCCCGCTCGGTCGCCCGGCGCGGCCCGACGAGGCCGCGGCCCCGGTCCTCTTCCTCGCCTCTCCGCTGGCCAACTACGTCCACGGCCAGGTCCTCAACATCACCGGGGGCATGTTCGGCGGGATGTACACGTAAGGACGCCGCAACCGGTCGGCGATGTCTCGATAGGTTTCTTTCGATGAGTTACCTCGACGTCGCCGACCGGACCTGGCCCCTGATCTGGAGGGCGATGGGGCTGCATACGCTGGTCTACCGGGCCAGCGGCGGGCGGATCGGGCAGCGGCTGCCTGGCCTATCCGGCCCGATCCTGCTGCTCGACCACGTCGGTGCGAAGAGCGGCGCCGAGCGCACCTCCCCCCTCCTCTACTTCCGCGACGGGGACGACGTCGTGATCGTCGCCTCCAAGGGCGGCTATCCGAAG
The DNA here is from genome assembly GCA_035605615.1 of Solirubrobacterales bacterium. Classification (GTDB taxonomy): domain Bacteria; phylum Actinomycetota; class Thermoleophilia; order Solirubrobacterales; family 70-9; genus VRUE01. The sequence goes on along the minus strand of DASTHF010000120.1, from coordinate 2,941 downwards.
CATCCCGCCTGGTTCCACAACCTCCGCGCCAACCCCGACACGACGATCCAGATGGGCACCGAGCGGCGGCCGGTGCGCGCCCGAATCGCGACTCCGGAGGAGCGGGAGCGCCTCTGGCCGCGGGCGGTCGAGACCTACCGCGGCTACGCCGAATACCAGGCGCGCAGCAAAGGGCGCGAGATCCCGCTGGTCATCCTCGAGCGGCGCAAGTAGAAAAAGGCGACGCCGCCTCAGTCCTTGCTGCGCCGCTCCTCGGCGAGCGGCTCGCCCCCCTCGCCGGCGATCGCCTCCGGCGGCCAGGGCCCGGCCCAGTCGTCGCGGGCGCCGTCGATCGTGATCGTCGTGCCGGAGAAGAAGTCGCCGGCCGGCGAGGCGAGGTAGGCGACCAGCCAGGCGATCTCCTCGGGCTCGCCGAGCCGGCCGAGCGGCACCGAGCGGGCGACGTTGTCGACGACCGCATGCGGATACTTGGTGCGCAGGACCTCGGTGCCGAACTGGCCGGCCGCCAGCGCGCAGAGCTTGACGTTGAAGCGCGACCACTCGATCGCCAGCGTCCGCATCATGTTCTCCACGGCGGCGCGAGCGGCGCCCGAGTGGACCATCCCGGGCATCCCGTTGTGGGGAGAGAGGGTGACGCTCAGCACCTTGCCCTCGCGCTGCGGGATGAACGCCTTGGTCGCCGCCGCGTGCGTCATCAGCCAGGTCCCCTGCACGTTGAGCTCGATCACCGTGCGGAAGCCTTTCGGCGTGATCGCCTCGGCCGGGCCCATGAACTGGCCGCCGGCGTTGTTGACGAGGACGTCGAGGCGGCCATGCCGCTCGAGCACGCCGTCGAAGAGCCGCTCGACCGCCTCCTCGTCGCGGATGTCCATCGCCTCGCGCTCGAAGGCGCCGGGCAGGTGGGCGGCCAGCGCCGCCGTCTCGGCGAGCGGCTCCTCGCGCCTCCCGCAGCCGACCACCGTCGCGCCGAGGCGGGCCAGCTCCAGCGCCGTGGCACGGCCGAGGCCGCTTCCCGCCCCGGAGACGACGCAGGTCTGTCCCTCGAGCAGGCCGTCCCTGAAGATGCGCGAAGGGGAGCTTTCAGCCATCGGCTCGCAGCCTAATGGAGGGCCGAACGCCGTAATGTGACCGAGCGATGAAGGTCCACGTCGAGGCCAAACCGCTTCACGAGCCGCTGGCCGGCGGTACGCCCGGCGCGACCGTGAGCGTCGAGCCGATCGTCGCCGGCCACGTCAACTGGTCGCGCGCGATGATGGAGGCGCCGGGCGGCCGCTTCGAGCAGCTGAAGGTTCTGCGGGGCCTGCTGAGCGGCAAGCCACCGGTGCGGATCCCCTGCCCCACCTACCTGATCCGTCATCCGAGCGCCGGCGCGATCGTCGTCGACACGGGCCTCCACCCCTCGATCGCCACCGACGGCCGCGAGAACCTCGGCCGGCTCGCGACCCGCTTCGGCAAGCCGGAGCTGGAGCCCGGCGCCGACCTGCCGTCGCAGCTCCGCGAGCGTGGCCTCGACCCCGGCGAGATCCCGGTCGTCGTGCTGACCCACATGCACCTCGACCACACCTCGGCCATCTCCGAGTTCCCGCGCTCGACCTTCGTCGTCAGCGAGGCCGAGTGGGCGGCCGCGACCAGGGGGGCCCGTCCCCTCCTCAACGGCTACCGCCGCGCCCACCTCGACTTCGCCTTCGACTACCGCACGATCGACTTCGACCGCGGCAAGATCGACTCCTACGCCAGCTTCGGCCGCAGCTTCGACCTCTTCGGCGACGGTTCGGTGCGGCTCGCTTTCACGCCCGGCCACAGCGCCGGCCACATGTCGGTGATCGCCCACCTCGCGGAGCGCGACTTCGCGATCGGCGGCGATGCCGTCTACATGGCCGCGCAGCTGGAGGGCGACGCGCCGCTGCCGCCCCGCCCCTTCGACGCCCACAACTACCGCCGCTCGCTCCAGGAGCTGCGCCTCTTCCACCGCCAGTTCCCCGACGCGATCGTCACGCCGGGGCACGACCCCGAGTTCTACGCGGCCGTCGACGCCCGTTACGAGTAGATCTCAGTCGTCGAGCGAGGCCTCGGCCTCACCCAGACCGGAACCCGGCCGGCCTTCCCGGAGGGCCTTGATGACGTTGCGGCGCCCCTGCTCCTCCAACCGCGTGTACATCGCCCTGACGCGATCGAAGATCTCGCCCGCGACCTCGAGCTGGCGCTCCCGATTCACCGACTTCTCGATCGGGAAGGAAATCGGCTCCCCGAACTGCACCGTGACCTTGGGGAAGCGAAGGCGCTTCCAGCGTCGCACCTTGGCGGAACCGTGGAGCGCCACAGGAACGACAGGGACCCCCGATTCCAGCGCGATCCGCCCGATGCCGGGTTTGACGTCGCCGAGCTCGCCGCTCCGAGAGCGGCCTCCCTCGGCGTAGACGAGCAGCATCCCGCCCTGGTCGAGGATCGTGAAGGCGGTCTTGAAGGCCTCCTCGTCCTGATGCCCGCGGCGCACCGGGAAGACGCCCCCGTGACTGAAGATGTGGGTCAGGATCGGCGGGCCGAAGAGCTGGGATTTCGCCATGAAGCGAATCTTCCGTCGCAGGTACAACCCGATGAAGAAATGGTCCATCTGGCTGAAATGGTTCGGCGCGAGGAGCACGGGGCCGGACTTCGGCACGTTCTCGAGGCCGATCACCCGGGTCCGGTAGAGCAACAGCGATGGCGGGGTTACGACCGCGCGGACCACTGGGTAGGTCCAGCCCACGCCTCTGCGCGCCCGCTCGTGGAACTGGGTGAAGTACTCGGCCGGACGGTCGTCCTTGTATCTCTGTGGTTTGAGGTCGGACATGGATGCGATTGCACAGGCGGAGCCCGGCATCGCTGTGCCTACCCCCTGCGTGAGCGGGGGTTACGCGGGCGCATCGGCCGCTTGATGTCGTAGTTCAATCGCCGCCATCGG
>DASTHF010000113.1:0-6175 GCA_035605615.1 Solirubrobacterales bacterium | reverse complement strand
CTCGCGCCCCTTGGCGAGCTGGAAGACGGGCCGCAGCTCGTCGGCCAGGTCCACCCCCCACTGGTACCAGGAGAGCTCCCAGGCAACCGTGATCCGCGCCTCGCTCGGCGAGCCGGCGGCCGACCCGATCGACACCCAAGGCTCGCCCAGCGCCCGCATCAGCGCCGCCACCGTCCCCGTCGCCTCACCGCTCAGGTTGAAGCGCGCCGCCGCCCGCTCCAGGCGCTGCCGGGGCGATTCGGCCGACTCCACCGCGACCGGCCTCCTCCCCACGTTGACCCCTGGTGCCGCCGGGTCCACCCAGCCGCGCGCCTCGGCGCGCCCCCGGCAGAGCTCGCAGACAAGCCGCGACTCGCCCTTCGGGCTCATGTAGGTGCGGGTCCGCTCCCCGGCAAGGATCGTGCGGTTGCAGACCCCGCAGGTCCGCTCGCTGCTCACGGCGGCAAACTAGCAGCGGGCGAGGCGCCGGGGTGCCGGCCCGAGGCGCCCTACGCGGCGCCGACCTCGGCGCCCTGGCGCGCCGTCGCGACCACCCGCTCGGCGAGGTGCGCCGGCACCTCGTCGTAGCGCTCGAACTCCAGCGTGAAGTCGGCGCGGCCGCCGCTGATCGAGCGCAGGTCCGGCGCGTAGTCGAGCACTTCGGCCATCGGCACGATCGCCTTCACCTCGGTCATCGAGCCTTTCGGCTCCATCCCCAGCGGCTGCCCGCGGCGCGAGTTGAGGTCGCCGATCACGTCGCCGACCACGTCCTCCGGACAGCTCACGGTGAGCCGCACGATCGGCTCCAGCAGCGCCGGCTCCGCCTCCTCCATCGCCTGCCTGAAGGCCATAGAACCGGCGATCTTGAAGGCCATCTCCGAGGAATCGACGTCGTGGTGTTTGCCGTCGACGAGCCGCACCCGCACGTCCTTGACCGGGTAGCCGGCGACCGTGCCGTGCTCCATCGCCTCCACCACGCCCTTCTCGACCGCCGGTATGAAGCTGCCCGGAATCGAGGCGCCCTTGATCTGGTTGACGAAGTCGAGGCCGGCGCCGTCCTCGGCGGGCTCGATCTCGATCTGGCAGTCGGCGAACTGGCCGCGCCCTCCCGACTGCTTCTTGTAGCGGGCATGAGCCTTGGCGGGCCGGCGAATCGTCTCCTGGTAGGGGACGCGCGGCGGGTGCAGCTCTATCTCCACCCCGAAGCGCCGCTTCATCCGCTCGACGATCACCTCGACGTGGACCTGGGTGAGACCGGCGATGATCTGCTCTCCGGTCTGCGCGTCGCGGTGGACGTCGAGCGTCGGGTCCTCCTCGCCGAGGCGGCGCACCGCGGAGGCAGCCTTCTCGTCGTCGCCCTTCGACTTCGGCTCGTAGGCGAAGGCCATCACCGGCGCCGGCAGGTCGAGGGGCGCGAAGGCAATCTCCTCCTGGCTCGTGCAGAGCACGTCGCCCGCCTGCGTCTCCTTCAGCTTCGCCACCGCGCCGATGTCGCCCGCGCCCAGCTCCGCCACCGGCGCGAGCTCCTTGCCGAGCGGCTGCCCGAGCTGGCCGACCCGCTCCTTCTGGTGGCGGCTGACGTTGACGACCTGCGAATCCGAGCGCAGCGTGCCGCGGTAGACGCGGAAGAGGTTGATCCGCCCCGTGTAGGGGTCGGCGAGCGTCTTGAAGACGTAGGCGACGAGCGGGCCGGCCTCGTCGGGCTCGATCTCGATCTCCTCTCCGCCGGTGCCGAGCGCCGCCACGGCGCCGCGCATCGCCGGCGAGGGCAGGTCCTCGACGAGAGCGCCGAGCAACCGGTTGGTGCCGAGGTTGCGCGTCGCGACGCCGCAGGTGACGGGGAAGATGCGCCCCGCCGTCACACCCTGCTTGAGCGCGCCGACGATCTCGGCGTGGTCGATCTCCTCGCCGTCGAGGTAGCGCTCCATCAGCTCATCGGAGTTCTCGGCGACCTCGTCCATCAACTTCTCGCGGTACTCCTCCGCCCGGGCGCGCAGCTCCTCGGGGATCTCGACCCGCTCGGCGTTGCCGCGCCCCGCCCCCGCGTAGACGAACGCCTCCATGTCGATCAGGTCGATCACGCCGCGGACGTCGTGCTCGGAGCCGATCGGGATCTCGGTGGCGACGACGTGGGGGCCGAAGGCCCGCTTCAACGAGTCGAGCGCCGCGAAGAAGTCGGCCCGCTCGCGGTCGAGCATGTTGACGAAGACGAGGCGGGCCAATCCCTCCTCGTCGGCGCGCCGCCAGAGCCGTTCCGTATGGACCTCGACCCCGGCGACGCCGTTGACGACGACCACGGCGGCGTCGGCCACCCGCAGCGCCGCCACCGCGTCGGCGACGAAGCTCGGCTCGCCCGGTGCATCGATCAGGTTGATCTTGCGCCCGTCGTGCTCGAAGCTGGCGAGCGCCGCGCCGATCGACATCGAGCGCTCCTTCTCGTCCGGCTCGTGGTCGGAGACGGTCGTGCCGTCGGCCACGGCGCCGAGCCGGTTGACGGCCCCCGCCTCGAAAAGCATCGCCTCGTGCAGGCTCGTCTTGCCGCAGCCCCGGTGCCCGATAAGAGCGACGTTGCGAATCCGGTCTGCGGCTACATGCGCCACAGCCGCACGCTACTACACCCCCTGCAGAGCGGACTTGAGTCGCATCACGGCCTTGGTATGGAGCTGCGAGACCCGTGACTCGGTCACCCCGAGCACCTCGCCGATCTCGCGCAGGGTGAGGCTCTCGTAGTAGTAGAGGGCGACGACGAGCTGCTCGCGCTCGGGCAGCGAGCCGATCGCCTCCGTGAGCCGGTCCTTGACCTCGCTGCTGGCCAGCGATTCCTGCGGGTCCTCCGCGCCCGGGTCGGAGATCGTGTCGAGCAGCGAGACCTGGTCGCCGGAGGAGTCGGAGATGGTCCAAAGCTCGTCGAGCGCGTAGACCGACGAGTTGGCGATCTCCAGCAGCGAGGCGCGCAGTTCGTCCTCGTCGATGCCGAGCTTCTCCGCCAGCTCCGCCTCGCTGGGCGCCCTCTGCAGTGCGTGCTCGAGCGCCGACTGGGCTGCTTCGATTTCGCGGGCCCGCGAGCGGACCGAGCGCGGCACCCAGTCGAGCGAGCGCAGCTCGTCGATGATCGCGCCGCGGATGCGGGTCATCGCGAAGGTCTCGAACTTGATGCCGCGCTCAGGGTCGAAGCGCTCGATCGCCCCGATCAGCCCCATCAGGCCGTAGGAGATGAGGTCGGCGTCCTCGACGTGCGAGGGGAGGCCGGCGCCGAGCCGGCCGGCGACGAACTTGACCATCGGCGAGTAGGCGACGACGAGCCGCTCTCTGGCCGCCGCGTCGCCGTCGCCCTTGTAGCGGCGCCACAGGTCGCGCAGCTCCACCTCTTTCACGCCGGTTTCCATGGGCATCGTCGATTCTAAGGTCGACGCTGGCGTTCGTGCGCGCTACGCCCGCGGGTGGGTGGCCGCATACACGTCCCTGAGACGGGCGGCGTCGACCCGGGTGTAGACCTGGGTGGTCGAGATCGAGGCGTGGCCGAGCAGCTCCTGGATCGTGCGCAGGTCGGCGCCCCCTTCCAGCATGTGGGTTGCGAAGCTGTGGCGCAGCGAGTGCGGCGAGACGCCGCCGGCGAGAGCGGCCTCGCGCACCCAGAGGGCGAGGCGCCGCGTAACGTCCGAGTTGGAGAGGCGGCGGCCGCTCTTCGATAGGAAGAGCGCCGGCTCGGCGGGGTCGGCGACGAGGGCGGGACGGCCGCGCTCCAGGTATCGCTCGACCGCTTCGCCGGCCGGCAGGCCGACCGGGACCAGCCGCTCCTTCGAGCCCTTGCCGAGCACGCGGAGCCGCTTGGTCTCGAAGTCGAGCCGGCCGAGGTCGAGGTTGACGATCTCCTCGCAGCGCAGGCCGCACGAGTAGGCCAGCTCCAGCATGGCGCGGTCGCGCAACTCCAGCGGCGTGCGGGCGGGGATCCGCTCCAGCAGCGAGCGCGTCTGCTCGGCGCTCAGCATGCGCGGCAGCCGCTCCTCGCGCTTCGGGCTGGAGACGAGGTCGGCGGGGTTCTGCGCGAGGCGCTCGGTGCGGACCAGGAAGTCGAAGAGGCCGCGGACCGCGGCCAGCTTGCGGGCGACCGTCGCCGGCGACGCCCCCGCCTCCGACAGCCCCGCCGCGTAGCGCCGCACGTCGCGGTGACGCAATTCATCCGGCGTTTTTTCCCCCACCCACCGCACGAACTCACCAAGATCGATTCCATACGCCTTCCGTGTTCTCTCAGCGGCCCCCCGGGCCCCGAGGTCACGGTCATAAGCGACGAGGCATTCATCCCATTTCACAGAATCGGATTCGTTTTTTTGCATCCACATCCTGTTTGAGCCGGTTATCGCGCCTCTCAGCCGCCGATGAAGATCGGGGTTCCGACTTCCACCTGGGGATACAGTTCGATCACGTCGGGGATCGACATCCGCACGCAGCCGTGCGAGGCGGCGTGGCCGAGCGACCAGGTCTCTTCGGTGCCGTGGATGCCGGCGCCTTCGAAGATCCCCATCCAGCGCGCCTTGATCGGGTCTTCGGGGCCGGGCGGGATCACCTTCCCGGCCAGCGCGCCGGCCCAGGCGGAGTTGGGCACGTGCCAGGAGGGGTTTTCCTGCTTTTCCTGGATGTGGTACAGGCCTTCGGGGGTTTCGAGCCCTTCCTGCCCGACCGCCACCGTGTAGCTCTTGGCCAGCTTCAGGTGCTTCCAGAGGCGCAGCTTGAAGGTTCCCCGGTCGAGCGTCAGGTAGCTCGGATATTCGCGGGCGACGTCCTTCGTCGCGACTTTCGGCTTGACGGCGTGGACGCGGGCGACGAGATGGTGGCTTGCGGCCGCATCGACGACCGCGGCGTTGAGCTGGCGGGCGAGCAGGCGGTCGCGCAGCTTGCGGCCGTTCCGCGCCCGGACGAGGTGCAGCGAGTCGGGGCTCGGTTCGACCGCGGCGTCGCGCGGTTCGCGGTCGATCGCGCGCGCGACGCCGCGCACGAAGCGGCTGACCGCTGCCCGCGAGTAGGCGATCCGCGGCGAGATGCTCCTGTCGACGCCTTCGCCGGCGATGTCGCGCACGAGCCGCGCCGGCAGGCCTCCTTCGCGGCCGGCGGCGATCGCTTCGCGGACCGCCCCGTCGACGTTCGCCCGCAGCCTCAGCTCCCGGCCGTGCAACTCCCAGCGGCGCCGCTGGAACCTGACTTCGAGCGAGTGGCGCAGCGGCGCCAGCAGCTGCCGTTGCACGGCCGCCGCTGCTTCGCTCGAGTCGAGGCCGCCGACGTCGACGCCGCCGATCGTCACGCCGTCGGCGATCGTGCCCTTCTGCGAGCTGTCGTAGGCGTAGGCGCCGATCGCCCCGAGCGTCGCCACGGCCAGGCCGGTGGCAATCGCGATTTGCGTCCTGCGCCCCATCAACCCTCCTTCGGCCTCGCGGTGCTTCAGCCTGAGCCCACTGCAAAAAAGTTTAAGCGCAGGGAGGTTCGCCCGCGTCGCGTCAATCCCCTGCAAACGATCGGAGGGACGACGGCGTCCGCCTATATGTTTCGCCCATGCGCTCCAAGGACGAGGTCCGCAGGGAAGTCTGGAAGGCGATGGACCGCGAGGGCGTCTCCCGCTTCCCGGGCGCGGAGGGGCGGATCCCGAACTTCGCCGGCGCCAAGCTGGCGGCCGAGAAGCTCGCCGGTCACAGGCTCTGGAAGCGGGCGCGGGCGATCAAGGCCAACCCCGACTCGCCCCAAACCTACGCGCGGCGGATGGCGCTCGAAGAGGGCAAGACGGTGATCATGGCGGTGCCGCGCCTGCGCGACCCGCACCCCTTCCGCGTCCTCGAACCGAAGCGGCTCTCGAAGGAGGCGATGAAAGACGCGGCGACGATCAAGGGGGCGCTCAAGCACGGCCGGGTGACCGCGCTCGACGACCTGCCGGAGATCGACTTCGTCCTCTGCGGCTCGGTGGCCGTCAACCTGAGCGGCGCCCGGGTCGGCAAGGGCGGCGGCTACTCCGACCTCGAGTACGGGGTGCTGATCGACGCCGGCAAGATCGACGGCCACACCACGGTGGCGACCACCGTGCACCCGATCCAGATCCTGCGGCGCCACCTGATGGTCACCGAGCACGACCTCCCCGTCGACCTGATCGCGACGCCCCGCGCCGTGATCGAGGTCGAGCGCCAGTACGAGCGGCCGCGCGGCATCCTCTGGG
>DASTHF010000089.1:0-20035 GCA_035605615.1 Solirubrobacterales bacterium | reverse complement strand
AGCCGGCTCGACCAGCTCGTAGCGGCCGGGGAAGTAGCGCTCCATCAGATCGCGGGCCGCCGGCGAGGCGGCGGTGCGGGCGTCGATGCGCCCGAAGAGGATCTCGACGAGCGGCCGCGCCACCAGGGTCGAGAGGACGCGTTCGCGCGGCGCGTGGAAGGTGGCGACGTTGAGCGAGAAGGAGTGGCGGAGCGCGCTCGAGGAGGCGCTCGGCGCGAACGGCTCGTGGACGTGGACGACGTCGGGCGGGGCCGAGGCCAGCAGCCTCTTCATCCCGGCGGCGGCAGAGACCAGCCGCACCTCGTGCCCGCGGCCCTTCAGCTCCTCGGTCACCCGCTCCACGAACTCGCCGACCGTGCGGCCGGCCGCCCGCGGAACGGGCATCACCTGGACTATCGAGAGGCGCTCAGGTGCCGGCAATGGCCGGGGTCTTGGAGCGCGCGTACTTGGCGATGAACTCCTCGGTCTGCTCGCGCGCCTGGTCGTCGGGGCGCTGCGTGTGCGGCGACTTCATCAGGTAGCTCGACGGCCCGTCGAGCTGGCCGGCGATCCCGTTGTTGAGAGCCAGCTTGACGATTCTCACCGCGTCGATCACGACGCCGGCCGAGTTGGGCGAGTCCCAGACCTCGAGCTTCAGCTCGACGTTGAGCGGCACGTCGCCGAAGGCCTTTCCCTCGAGCCGGATGTGCGCCCACTTGCGGTCGGTCAGCCAGGCGACGTAGTCAGACGGCCCGACGTGGACGTCCTCCTTGGGCAGCTCGTGATCCATGATCGAGGTGACCGCGTTCGTCTTGGAGATCTTCTTCGACTCGAGCCGCTCCCGCTCGAGCATGTTGTAGAAGTCCATGTTGCCGCCGACGTTGAGCTGCGAGGTGCGCTCCATGCGCACGCCGCGGTCGTGGAAGAGGCGGGCCAGCTGGCGGTGGACGATCGTCGCCCCGACCTGGGACTTGATGTCGTCGCCGATGATCGGCAGGCCCGCTTCCTCGAAGCGCTTGTCCCAGTAGTCCTCGCGGGCGATGAAGACCGGCAGGCAGTTGACGAAGCCGACGCCGGCTTTCAGCGCCTGTTCGACGTACCACTTGGTCGCCTCCTCGGAGCCGACCGGCAGGTAGCAGACGAGCACGTCCGCCTTCGTCTCCTTGAGGATCCCGACCACGTCCGCGGTCTCACCCGGCGCTTTTTGAATCTTCTCCTTCAGGTACTTGCCGAGGCCGTCGTGGGTCATGCCACGCTCGACCTTTACGCCGAGCGGCGGCACGTCGGCGAACTTGATCGTGTTGTTCTGGCCCGACCAGATCGCCTCGGAGAGGTCCTTGCCGACCTTGTCGGCGTCGATGTCGAAGGCGGCGACGAACTCGACGTCGCGCACGTGGTAGCCGCCGAGGTCGACGTGCATGAGGCCCGGGACCTGCTCCGCGGGGTCGGCGTCCCTGTAGTACTGGACGCCCTGGATGAAGGAGTTGGCGCAGTTGCCGACGCCGACGATCGCGACGCGGACCTTGTCGTCGGTCTGCGCGACGCCGTTGCCGCCGTTTGCTCCGTTGGTCTCACTCATCGCTTCGAAGTCCTTCCTCGGTCGGGCTGGGTGGCAAAGGACACCTCGCTCCTTGACTGGTTACAGGTCGGGCGAGCCGGCGGCCTGGCGCGGGCTCCTCAGCTCGTTTCTGACGTGCGTTACGCGCTGGATCACGGTCACGATGGTCAGCGCCGCGATCGCGTAGATCGCCGGCGCCAGCAGCTCGAAGTGGCCGAGGCCGGCGCCCTTGGCGAAGACCAACCCGGCCGAAAGTAGCACCACCCGGACCGGCCGCGTCGCCAAGCCAACCGTGCACTCGACGCCGAGCGCCTCGGCGCGGGCCCGCGTGTAGGAGACCATCAGCGAGCCGAGCACGGCGATCACGCACATCGCCGCGGCGACGTCGTCCCCGATCGCGGCGAAGTAGCCCGCCACGGCGGCCAGCACGACGCCCTCCTCGATGCGGTCCAGGGTCGAGTCGAGGAAGGCGCCGAACAGTGTCCCCTTGCCCGACATCCGCGAGTAGCGGCCGTCGAGCGTGTCCATCACCGAGCCGACGACGAAGGCGAGCCCGGCGAGGAAGAAGAGGCGCTGGGTGACGAGCAGCGCCGCGACCAGGTTGAGGACGAGGCCGGCGATCGAGATCGCGTTCGGGGTGAGCCGCGACTCGATCAGACGCTCGCGCGCGTAGGCGCGGAGCTCCTGGGCGCTGCGGGCCTGGCGGCCGTTGCGGGGGCTGCCCGAGGCCCTTGGGGGCGCCGAAGGTTCCATCGACTGGTGAGGCTAGTCGATCCGCGGCCGGCCGGCGCGGATGCGACTAGGCCTCGGCCTCCTGCGGAGCGCGCCCCGGCCACGACCAGCTCTCCGGGCCGGCGCGCGCCAGCAGCCGGTGCGCGACCAGGGCCGAGGTCACGGCGACCAGCGCCCCGAGCGCCGTGTCGATCCAGTAGTGGTTGGCGGTGACGATCACGACGCAGATGACGATCGCCGGCCAGGCCGCCCAGAAGGCCTTGGCGAGCCGGCGGCGGGAGACGCGCACCCCGGTCACGCCGATCATCAGCGAGAAGGCGGCGTGCATGCTGGGGACCGCCGCGAAGGGGTTGATGAAGATTTTGGCGATCGTCGAGTCGTGGTTGAGCTTGGAGAAGTCGACGATCGTGTCGACGAAGCCCTGTTCGGGGAACATCCGCGGCGGCGCGGTCGGGTAGAGCGTGTAGCCGACCAGCGCCAGGCCCATCGAGACGACGAACATGTTGCGCACGAAGTAGTAGGTCTCGTTGCGGAACAGGTAGAGCCAGACCAGGAAGCCGAGCGTGACCGAGAACTGGCTGTTGAGGTAGATCTGATTGGCGACGTCGACGAGCCAGCGGGCGGGCAGGATCAGCGCCTGGAAGCTAGGCTCGAAGAAGGTGTGGGTGGAGCGCTCGATGTCGATCAGCTGCTGGCCGTGGGCGATCGCGACGGCACGCTGGCCATCGGCGATGCCGCGCACCAGCTCGTAGGCGAGGTCGACGAGGGCGAGAATGCCGAGCTGCTTCCCCGCGTCGCCCCAACCCTTGGGGAGCTTCTCCCCGACTCGTCCGAGCACCCGCGACATCAGGTAATTGTAATCCGGCCCCAGGTAGCTTCCCGCGCCGTGACGGATTGGAAGAGGCCGCGGAGAGAGCGGGTGGGGGCGATTCGGGACCGGCTGCGGGAGATGTACGGGCGGCCGGTGAACCGGCCGCATGGGGAGCCGGTGGCGGAGCTGGTGAAGACGGTGCTCTCGCAGCACACCAACGACCGCAACCGCGACCGCGCCTTCGCGCGGCTGCGCGAGCGCTTTCCGAGCTGGGCGGAGGTGCGCGACGCGCCGGTCGAGGAGGTCGAGGAGGCGATCCGGGTCGGTGGGCTCGGCAGGCAGAAGGCGCCCCGCATCCAGGCGATCCTGGAGCGGCTCGGCGACCCGCCCGACCTCGACTGGACGAGGACGGCACCGCGCGAGGAGTCGCTGGACTTCCTCCTCTCGCTGCCGGGCGTCGGCCGCAAAACGGCGGCCTGCGTGCTGATCTTCACCTGGGGCATCCCCGAGATCCCGGTCGACGTCCATATCCACCGGGTGGGCGGCCGGCTCGGCCTCTTCCCCGAAGGCGCCTCCTTCCATCTCGCCCACGACGAGATGCTGGCGATCGTCGACCCCGCGGACGCCTATGAGCTGCACATGAACCTGATCCGCCACGGCCGCGAGCTGTGCCGGCCGAAGCCGCGCTGCGGGGAGTGCGCGCTGCGGCGCATGTGCCCCTGGTACCGTGCCCGCCTCAAATGAGTAAGCGGAGCTTCATCCTCTTCGGCCTGCTGGTCGCCTTCCTGGTCGTCTTCATCCCCTGGCTCGCCTTCCATTCGAAGGGCACGGCGTCGGCCGCGGGCGAGGGGGTGCCGGCGAGCCTGAAGGAAGGGCAAAGCCTCTTCCAGACCAACTGCGGCACCTGCCACACGCTCTACGCGGCGGGGACCGACGGCAACTTCGCCCCCAACCTCGACCAGCTGCTGGCGCCCTCGGGGCCGCCCAGCGGCAGCAGCGCCACGCAGTCGATCGAATCGACCAAGGGGCGCGTCCTCAACGCGATCGAGAACGGCGTCGACAGCGCCACGCCGGGCCGCATGCCGCCGGGCATCCTCTCCAACTCCCAGGCCGAAGTGGTCGCCGAATTCGTCGCCCGCACGGCGGGCGAGGGCTCGGGCTAGGGCGCGGCGGCCTCGGCGAGGGCGGTCATCGCCTCGGCCGTGGCGCTGGCGAGGCCGCGCACGACGACGGTGTCGAGGGCGGTGTAGGCGGCGAGGGCCCGCCGCGCCTCGGCTGCGGCGGCGGTCGCGACGCCGACCTTGCCCTCCGGCTCGCCGAGCCGGGCGAAGTGGTTGCGGTAGCCGTCGTGGAGGTCGCGGTAGAACGATTCCTCCTTGAGCAGCCGCGGGCCGGCGTCGGGGCCGACCGCGGTGCGGACGTAGCCGAAGACGGGCGGCGTCTCGCGGCCGGCCTCGGCGGCGCCGGCCCCGACCCGCTCGCGCGCGCCGGCGGCGAAGCGCGGCGTCATCCAGTTGAAGAAGGCGCCGTCGTAGGCGGCGCCGGCCAGCTCGCACATCTTCGGCCCCATCGCGGCGAGCACCAGGCGCACGCCGGGCAGCGCCTCGCGCAGCTCCGGCAGCGCCTCGCGCATTCCGGTCAGCGGCCTCTCGGCGAAGCCGGCGCCGACCCCGAGCCAGAGCCGCGCCGGGTCGAGGCCGAGCCGCTCGACGTCGGAAGCGATCGCCTCCGGCGGCGTGCGGTCGAGCGCGATCACGGCGACGCCGAGGTCGAGCGCCGGCGCCGCGGCGGCGAACTCGGCGAGCGTCTCCAGCCCCTTCGCGCCGGGATGGTCGTTCGACCACATAGAGGAGTAACCGAGCTCCGCGCAGCGCTGCGCCAGCGGCCGCGCCACCGCGGGGTCCAGTCCCGCCGCGACCCCGAATCCTCGGCTCATCGCTCCCCCTCCCTCTGGTGCAACACGTTGTCCATGTAATGCATGGACAACGTGTTACGCGTCCTTCTCCAGCAGCGCCACGCACTCGATGTGCGGCGTCTGCGGGAACATGTCGACCGGCTTCACCCGGCTCAGCCTATAGCCGGCCCCGACCAGCTGGGCGGCGTTCGGCGCCAGCGTCGTCGGGTTGCAGGAGACGTAGACGATCCGCTTCGCCTCGCACTCGATCAGCCGCCGCACGATCTTCTGCGAGAGGCCGGCGCGGGGCGGGTCGACCACGACCACGTCCGGCTTGCCGGCCTGCTCGAGCAGCGGCCGTACGCCGGTGCGGGCGCTCCCCGACACGAAGTGCGCGTTGGCGATGCCGTTGTTCGCCGCGTTGCGCTCGGCGTCGACGATCGCCTCGGGGACGAGCTCCAGCCCCCAGACCTCGCCCGCCCGCCCCGCCATCGTCAGCCCGATCGTGCCGATCCCACAGTAGAGGTCGAAGACGCGCTCGGCGCCGCTCAGCCCCGCGTACTCGGCGGCGACCGCGTAGAGGCGCTCGGCCATCTCGGTGTTGGTCTGGAAGAAGGCGCCGTGCGACATCTCGAGGCTGAGGTCGCAGAGCTCCTCGCGCAGCCGCTCCTCACCGAGCGCCCCGGTCGGGCCATCGGTGCCGCCGGAGTCGCCCTCGATCGCCGTGTGGAGGTCGACCGGCGGCCGCGGGATGGCGGACGCCGAGGTGACGAGCCGCGTCTGGACCTGGCCCGTCCGTCGACCCTCCCGCACGACGAGGTTGCGCAGCACGCCGCTCCGCTCGCGCCGGTCGTAAGGGGGGATAGCTTCGCGGCGCGCCCATTCGCGCACCTCGTTGCGCGCCGCGTTGCCGCGCTCGGAGGCGAGCAGGCAGTCCTCGGCGCCGACCACCAGGTCCCAGCGGCCGCGCGCGTGGAAGCCAAGCACCGTCTCGCCGCCGCTCTCCCCGAAGGAGTACTCGAGCTTGTTGCGGTATCGCCACAGCTCGACCGCCGGCTCGATCTCCTCCAGCTCGAAGCCGTCGAGGCCGCCGATACGCCGCAGCGCCTCGTCGACCTGCTCGCGCTTGCAGGCGAGCTGCCGCTCGTAGGGGAGGCCCTGCCACGGCGCCCCCGGGCAGGGCTCCCCCTCGTGAACGCAGCGGTCCGGCAGCCGCTCGGCGCCGGGCCGCAGCAGCTCCACGGCCCGCGCCTCGGCGAAGCTCCGCTTCGCCTTGGTGACCTCCGCCCGAACCCGGTCGCCCGGCAGGGCGCCGGCGACGAAGACGACGTAGCCGTCGGCCCGCGCGATGCCGCGCCCGCCGAAGGCGAGCGAGTCGATCTCCACCTCGAGCAGCTCGCCGCGGCGTCGCCGGGACGCCGGTTCCTCCGCGCCGGCCGTCTGCACTATCCGAGTTTGCGACGGGCGCTGCGCGCTGCCTGCGTCGCCTGCCGGCGCGCCGGCCCGGTCCGTCCCGAGATCTCTTTGCGCGCCTGCCGGACCAGCCGTTCCAGCTCTTTCAACAGGCTGTCGGTCTGGCGGCGGCCGCGTTTGACCAGCTCGGAGAGGACCTTTTCGGCATCGCCGCGGGTCATCCGGCCGCGCTCGACGGCCTCGTCGACGACTTCCTGAAGGCGGTCGCGGCTGAGGGTGACGCTGCGTTCGAGGTTCTCGCGGAACTGGTCGACGCTCTTGTCGAGGCCGGTGACGCCGGTGCGCGGTTTGGCGGCGGCTTTTTTCGCTTTCGGTTTAGCCGCTTTCGGTTTCGCTTTTTGGGCCGTTTTGGCTTTCGCGTTCCCTTTGCCGGCGCCTTTCGCTTTGGCCGCGCTTTTCGGTTTGGCTTTTTTGCCTTTTGTCGCTGCTTTGGCGGACGTCTGGTCGTTTGCGGCCATTGCTCTCGTCTCCTCTTCTAGCTGGGGGTTGACGGGCTGCGTCGCATGACTATCTCATTCCCCGGAGTCGGCAGTCGCGAACCTGCCCCCGCCGGAACGCGTGGAGTCGTGGATCGCGAACCTCGCCTCGACCGGCGCGTGGTCGGAGAGGCGCAGGGCGAGCCCGTCGCAGCGGACCTCGCGCCGTTGCGGCGGCCAGTGGCGAGGGCGGCCGACGATGTCGAGGCCGCGGGCCAGGAGGTGGTCGATCGCGCTCGGCCCGGTCACGCCTCTCAGCCCAAAGCGCTCCTCGAGCTCGTCGAAGACGGCGCCGTCGGCCCCCGGCCGCAGGTTGAGGTCGCCGCCGAAGAGCAGCGGCGACCTCCCCGCCCACTCCGTCGCGGCCGCCGCCGCCCGCAGCACGTCCTCCGCCGCCAGCTGAGGATGGTTGGCGGTCGCATGCAGGTTGGCGACGCAAAGCCCGGAGGCGGTGCGGGTGAGGGCCATCGCCCGCCGCTCCGGCCATCCCTTGTGTATCGCCAACTCCCGCCTCTCCACCACCACCATCCCGTTCCGGTGCGCCTTATGCACCTCTGAAGTGCATAAGGCGCACCGGAAGGAGGGGCGGACCAGGGTCAGGTTCGAGCCGCCCTCGGCGGAGGCGATCAGGTCGGGGTTGAGGCGGGCGGCGGCGGCGCGCAGGGCGCCGAGCGAGTTGCGCGAGGTGAGGGCGCGATGAGGCTCGGCGCCGCAAGCCTCCGCCAGCGACCCGGCCCAGCGGGGCGGGCACTCCTGCAGCAGCGCGACGTCCCACTCCGCCTCGGCCAGCACCGCCGCGAACTCGGCCAGGAGGTCGCGGTTGACCTGCACGTGGGTCGCGTTCCGCTCCTCGATCCGCAGCAGCCGGGAGCGCCAGGTGAGCAGTCCCGGGTCGGGTGGGAAATCGCGCCCATGGAAGAGATTCCAGGAGATCGCAGTGAAGTTCACCGGCTTAGTATCGAGTGCTTGAAGCGGGACTTCCTCACGGGCGAAGAGCTGGGCGCCTTCGAGCTGGGCAGGCTGCTGGACCGAGCGCTGGAGCTGAAAGCCGGCCGGCGCGAGCGGGCCGGCCTCGGCGAGCTGGCCGGGCGCAGCGTCGCGCTCGTCTTCGAACGCCCCTCGACCCGCACCCGCATCTCCTTCGAGGTAGGCGTCGGCGAGATGGGCGGCACGCCGGTCGTCCTGCGCGGCGACGAGCTGCAGCTCTCGCGCGGCGAGTCGATCGCCGACACGGCGCGCGTCCTCTCCCGCTACGTCGACGCGATCGTGATCCGCTCCGGCTCGCACGAGGACGTCGCCGAGCTCGCCGCCGAGGCGACGATCCCGGTGGTTAACGCGCTCACGCCGCTCCACCACCCCTGCCAGGCGCTCGCCGACCTGCTCACCCTTCGCGAGCGCTTCGGCGACCTCGATGGGCTCCGCCTCGCCTACGTCGGCGACGGCAACAACGTCGCCCGCTCGCTGGCGATAGCCGGTGAGCTGGCCGGGGTCGAGGTCGTCGTCGCGGCGCCGCCCGGCTACCAGCTCGAGGACGCCCACGGCGCCCGCCTCACCGACGACCCGCGCGACGCCGCCGCCGGCGCCGACGCGATCTACACCGACGTCTGGGTCAGCATGGGCGACGAGGAGGAGGCGGCGCGGCGGCGCGGCGAGCTCGCCCCCTTCCGCGTCGACGCCGACCTCCTCGCGGCCGCCAAGGACAGCGCCGTCGTCCTCCACTGCCTGCCCGCCCATCCCGGCGAGGAGATCGCCGCCGACGTCCTCTACGGCCCCCGCTCCGCCGTCTGGGACCAGGCCGAGAACCGGCTGCACACCCAGAAGGCGCTGCTGGCTACGCTGCTCGGCGAGTAGCCCGCCGCCATGTACCCGGAGATCCACATCGGCCCGGTCACGCTTCAGTCCTTCGGCCTGATGTTCGCGCTCGCCTTCCTCGCGGCGGGCGCGCTGATCGCCAAGCGGCTGAAGGAGATCGGCAGGCCGGGCGACTGGGCCTACGAGATGGGCTTCGCGGCGCTGATCGGCGGTGTCGTCGGTTCGCGTGTCTACTTCATCGTCCAGAACTGGAGCAGCGTCAAGCACGACCTGCTCGGGCACCTCTTCTCCGGCTCCGGGCTCGTCTGGTACGGCGGCGCGATCGGGGGCGCCCTCGCCGTCCTCGCCTGGGCGCGCTGGCGGGACTTCCTCGGCCTTGTCCTGCTCGACGTGGCGGCGCCTGCCCTGGCGCTCGGCTACGCGGTCGGCCGGGTCGCCTGCCAGCTCTCCGGCGACGGCGACTACGGCAAGCCCTGGAACGGGCCCTGGGCGATGGCCTACCCGCACGGCACCGTCCCCACCGACCGCACCGTCCACCCGACCCCCGTCTACGAGACGCTGGCGATGGGACTCGGCGCCCTCCTCCTCTGGCAGCTGCGCGACCGCTTCCGCACCGGCGTCCTCTTCGCCATCTACCTCGTCTACGCGGGCGCCGAGCGCTTCCTGGTCGAGTTCATCCGCCGCAACCACCACGTCGCGCTGGGGCTGACGGCGGCGCAGCTGGAGAGCCTCGCGATGATCGTGGTCGGCGCGGTCTGGATCGGCGTTGCGAGGCGCCGCTACGGTAGCCTCGGGCGTCCCGATGGCAGGCTCCGAGCAGCAACTCCCGCAGGCCTCCATGCCTGAGACGGTCGACGCAGTCCTCGATGCGGCGGTCGAAGCGATCGAGGCGGCGGGCTGCGAAGAGCCCCGCGCCGACGCCGAGGCGCTCGTCGCCGACGCCCTCGGCATCGGCGTCGAGGAGCTGTCGCGCGACGGCTCCGGCGAGGTCTCGCCCGAGCTCGCCCACACGATCGAGCAAGCCGTCGCTCGCCGCGCCGAGCACGAGCCGCTCGCCTACATCCTCGGCCGCGAGCGCTTCCGCGGCATCGAGGTGGCGGTCGACCCGCGCGTGCTGATCCCGCGCCGCGAGACCGGCCTCCTGGTCGAGGTCGCCGCCGAGCTGCCCGAGGGCGCCCGCGTGCACGAGGTCGGCACCGGCTCCGGCGCCGTCGCCCTCGCCCTGCTCAGCGAGCGGCCCGACCTGCGCGTCACCGCCTCCGACCTCTCGCCGGAGGCCGCCGAAGCCGCCCGCGAGAACGCCGCGCGGCTCGGCCTCGAGCTCGAGGTGATCGTCGACGAGGGGTTGCCCGACCGGCTTGCCGCGGAGGAGATCGACCTCGTCGTCGCCAACCTTCCCTACGTCACCGACTCGACCATCTACGACCGCTCGCCCGAGATCCGCCGCGAGCCGCGGATCGCGGTGACGGGCGACTGCGGGGAGGACGGGCTGGGTGTGATCCGCCGCCTGATCGGCGAGGTGCGGCCCGGCCAGCGGATGGCGCTCGAGCACGACACCCACCACGGCCCGGCGATGCGAGAGATGCTGCGCGAGGCGAGCACGCTGCGCGATCACATGGGCGGCGAGCGGGTGACGGTCGGCCTCGCGCCGTAGCCGGATGAGCGCGGAGCGAATCGAGCCGGCCGCAGGCTCGACCGAGGAGCAGCGCCGCGCCAAGGTCGAGCGGCTGCGCGGCGAAGGGATCGACCCATTCCCCCGCTCCTTCCCCGACCGCGCGAAGATCGGCGAGGTCCTCGCCGCCCACGACCCGGCGGCGCTCGGCCCCGGCGACCACCCCGAGTGGACCTACCGGATCGCCGGCCGCATGACCGGCCAGCGGGTCCACGGCAGGACGATGTTCTTCGACGTCCGCGACCTCTCCGGGGCGATCCAGGCATACGCCCGCGAGGACGCGCTCGGCGCCGCGGCCTACGCACGCATCGAGGACCTCGACGTCGGCGACCTCGTCGGGGTCGAGGGCGACCTCTATGTGACGAAGCGCGGCCAGCTGGCGCTGAGCGTGCGCGAGTGCGTGCTGCTCGCCAAGGCGCTGCGCGACCCGCCCGACCTCTTCCACGGCATCTCCGACGTCGAGACCCGCCACCGGCAGCGCGAGCTCGACCTGATGGCGAACGAGCGGTCGCGCGAGATCTTCAGACTGCGCGCCAGGGTTCTGGCGGCGATCCGCGAGCACATGAACGAGCGCGGCTACGTCGAGCTGGAGACGCCGATCCTGCAGCGGCTCACGGGCGGCGCCGCGGCGCGTCCCTTCCGCACCCACCACAACGCGCTCGACCGCGACCTCTTCCTGCGGATCGCCACCGAGCTCTACCTGAAGCGGGCGATCGTCGGCGGCTTCGAGGACGTCTACGAGCTCGGCCGCTTCTTCCGCAACGAGGGGATGTCGCCGCAGCACAACCCCGAGTTCACGATGCTCGAGTGGTTCGTCAGCTGCGCCGACTACAACGGCGTGATGGCGTTCGCCGAGGAGCTGGTGGCGGGCGTCGTCGAGCGGGTGCTGGGGACGACGGCGGTCGAGCGCGACGGCGAGACGATCGACTTCAAGACGCCGTGGCGGCGGGTCTCGCTGCGCGAGGCGATCCGCGAGGAGACCGGGGTGGACATCGTCGCGGCGAGCCGCGACGAGCTGGCCGAGCTGGTGAGGGAGATGGGCGAGGCGGTCGAGCCCGGCGACGACTGGGCGGCGCTGGTCGACACGCTGCAGGGCAAGGTGGTCGAGCCGAAGCTGACCCAGCCGACCTTCATCGTCGATCTGCCGCTGGCGCTGTGGCCGCTGGTGAAGCCGCAGCGCGAGGCGCCCGAGCTGCTCGGCGAGGCCTTCGACGGGATCGTCGCGGGGATGGAGATCGTCGGCGGCGGCACCGATGTCAACGACCCCGACGAACAGCGGCGCCACTTCGTCGAACAGCGGCAGCGGCAGGAGAGCGGCGCGGAGGAGAACCCCCACGCCCACGACGAGGAGTTCGTGCGGGCGCTCGAATACGGGATGCTGCCGGCGAGCGGCTGCGGCCTCGGCGTCGACCGCCTGATGATGATTCTCAGCGGGGCCAGGAACCTGCGGGACGTGATTTTGTTCCCGTCGATGCGAGAGATCTCAGAAGACTGAGCGGAGGGCGCCGCCGTCGATGGGGATGACGGTGCCCGTGACGTAGGCGGCGCGGTCGGAGCATAGGAAGGCGACGAGGTCGCCGTACTCCTCGGGGTGACCGAGGCGGCCGGCGGGGATCTCCTCGCGGGCCGCCGCTTCGGCCGGGGCCAGGGAGCCGCTCGCGTCGGCGAGGCGCTGCGTGGCGAAGCGGCCGGTGGCGACAGTGTTGACCGTGATCCCGTCGCCCGCCACTTCGGTGGCGAGCGTCTTCAGGAAGCCGACCGCGGCCATCCGGTGGGAGTTGGAGAGGTTGAGCACGTCGATCGGCTCCCGCGTCGAGGTCGAGCCGACGTTGACGATCCTCCCCCAGCCGCGTCCGCGCATGCTCGGCACGACGAGGCCGGTCAGCACCCGCGGCGCCAGAACCAACGAACGGTAGGCCTGCACCCACTCGTCCAGCTCGTTGTCCAGGGCGCCGCCGAACGGCGGTCCGCCGGCGTTGGCGACGAGGACGTCGATCGGCCCGAGCGCCGTCGCCACCTCCCCCGGCAGCTCGGCCAGCCGCTCCAGGTCGCCCGCGTCGGCGACGAAGGGCGAGACGTCGCCCCCGATCTCCGCGGCCGCCGCCTCGATCGCCTCGCGCGTTCGGCTGGCGATCGCCACCCGGGCGCCTTCGCGGGCCAGGGAGGCGGCAATCGCCCGGCCGAGTCCCCGGCTCGCCCCCATCACCAGGGCGACGCGCCCCTCGAGCCCTAGCTCCATGTCTCTTTCCCGCCTGTCCCGTCGCCCGCGATCATGGCGACGATTCTGCCATCCCCGCCCCGATAAGGTTCGCGGCGAGCGCCCGTAGCTCAGTGGTCAACGGGTCCTTCACGGGACCCAAAGAGCGTCGGTCTTTCAAGCCGAAGGTCGCGGGTTCGATTCCCGCCGGGCGCATTGTTGTGATGTCCCGCGACATCTGTCTCCGATGTCGTGACACATCACACTGCCCGGCCGCATTCTGCGGTCAGAGCCGCTGGGGGATCAGCTCAAAGCCGTGGTGGGCCGCTGCGTCGCGCAGCTCCTTGTCCCAGCATGCGAACTCGATCCCTTCGCCAGCGGCGAAAGAGAGAGCGCCAGCCAAGTGGACAGCATCGTGGGCGCGAAGGGAATGGGCGCGAGCGCTCTCGGCTGCCTGCGCCAGCAGCGCCTCGCTCATCGCGTGAACGTAGAGCCCACGCCAAAGGTCGTCCAGGTCATCGATCCCGCGACGCAGCTGTCCGGACGTCAAACGTCCTCCCTTGCGCATCCGGGCCAGCGCTGCCGTCGCCTCGACGTGCGCAATCGCAGTGCTCCGGACACCGTCCGCGGCGCTGTAGACACGCTGCGCCTCCTCGGTTCCGGGCTCGTCGATCAGCAGCTTGACGAGAGCGCTGGTATCGAGGTAAAGGCTCAGCGACGACCCTCGGCGACGTAGTCCGCGGCGCTCATGCCGGAGCCTCGGAGCTTGGTCGGCTTCGGCAGGTATCGAGGCCCCTCGCTCGGCCTCACCGTGCCGTCGGCAACAAGGGCGGCGAGGTGCGGTGGCATCGTGGCGGGGACGATTTGCGCCACCGGACGGCCGCGCTTGGTGACCGTTATCGCCTCGCCCTCCTCGACGCGCTCAATGATCGCGCTGGCGCTGCCCTTGAGCTCTCGGATGCCGACTGTTGCCCTCGCCATGGTGGCTACATACTAGCGCGATGTAGCCATCTAGTCATAGGGCACCTCGGTTGCTCTCGACGCTCTCTGGCATCGTCTCGGCGATGGCTGAGGAGCTGAGGGTAGATGGGAGGCTGGCGATCCCGCTGGCCGAGATAGAGCTGCGGGCGAGCCGCTCGTCGGGGCCGGGTGGGCAGCATGCGAACGTCACCGCCTCGAGGATGGAAGCGGTGTTCGACGTCGAGGCGTCGGAGGCGCTCGACGAGGCGCAGCGGGCGCGGCTGCTGGAGCGGGTCGGGCCGCTGGTCACCGCGGTATCGCAAGAGGCCCGCGGTCAGGCGCGCAACCGCGAGCTGGCCCTGGAGCGGCTCGGCGAGAAGCTGGCCGCCGCCCTGCGCGTGCCGCGCCGGCGCAGGCCCACCAAGCCGACGGCGGCCTCGCGGCAGCGCCGGCTCGAGGGGAAGCGCCGCCAGGGCGAGCGCAAGCGCGCCCGCCGCAAGCCGGCGGACGACGCGTAGCGATACAGCGCCGGCTCAGTCCCGCTTCGCGTAGTCGACGTCTTCGCCGGCGACAGCGAGCGCGCCGGGAGCGGCAGCTGCCGCGCCCGCCTCCCGCAGGAACCGCTCGCAATCGTCGCCGTCGAGCGGCGGCGTCAGGAAGAAGCCCTGACCGGCGCCACAGCGCTCCCTCCTCAGCAGCGACAGCTCGCTGTCGTGCTCGATCCCCTCGGCGAGGGTCTCGATCGAGAGCGACTCGCCGAGCTGGATCAGGGTGCGGATCAGCGTCTCGCCCTCCGGCCCCTCGCGCAGCCTGGCGATGAACGAGCGGTCGATCTTCAGCGCGTCGACCGGGAAGCGCTGCAGGTAGGCGAGCGACGAATAGCCGGTGCCGAAGTCGTCGATCGCGACCCGGACCCCGAGCTCCTTGATCTTCGCCAGCCGCCGCGCCGTCTCCTCGGCGTTGCTCATGATCGCCGTCTCGGTGATCTCGATCGTCAGGTCACGGGGCGGCAGATCGCTCTCCGCGAGCGCCTCGCGAACCTCGTCGACGAACTCGTCGCGCTCCAGCTGGCGCGCCGCCACGTTCACCGCGATCCCGACCTCATGGCCGGCGCGACGCCAGCCCGCCGCCTGCCGGCAAGCCTCGCGGAGCACCCAGCCGCCGACTTCGGTGATCAGGCCGGTGTCTTCCAGCAGCGGCACGAAGTCTTCCGGCTGCATCGTGCCGCGCGTCGGGTGGCGCAGGCGCAGCAGCGCCTCCATGCCGGTCGGCGTCATCTGGCGCAGGTCGAAGGTCGGTTGGTAGACGAGGAAGAACTGCTCCTTGGCGAGCGCTTCGCGCAGGTCCATCTCCAACTCCATGCGGCTGCGGACGGCGTCCTGCATCCCTGACTGGAAGACGACGTAGCGGTTCTTGCCCTCCCACTTGGCCCTGTACATCGCGATGTCGGCGTCCCGCAACAGCTCTTCGGGGCTCGCCTGCTCGCCCATCGCGATGCCGACGCTGGCGGTGACGATGAGGCGGGCAGTCTCGGCGCCATCCAGCTCGAACGGCTGCTTGAGGGCTTCCAGCAGGCGCTCGGCGATCAGCTCCGGACCGGCGGCGAGCGACATCCCTTCCGCCAGCACGACGAACTCGTCGCCGGCCAGGCGGCCGAGCGCGTCGATGTCGCGCAGCACGCCGTCGAGGCGGGCGGCGACGGCGCACAGCAGCTGGTCCCCGACACGGTGGCCGAGCGTGTCGTTGATGTCCTTGAAGTTGTCGAGGTCGATGAAGAGGGTGGCGACGGGCGTCTGGCTGCGGCGCGCCCGCATCAGCATCTGCTCGAGCCGGTCGAGGATCAGGGTGCGGTTGGGGAGGCCGGTGAGCGCGTCGTGGGTCGCCATGAAGGCGAGCTCCTCCTGGTGGCGGTCGAGCTCTTCCTGGGCGCGCTGGCGCTCACCCTCGAAGGACTGGCACATGCGGACGAGGGTGACGTCGAGGCTGCGGTGCAGCATCGCCACGGCGCAATCGAGCACCGGCGCGGGCAGCTTGAGCTCGGCGGCCAGCTCGCGCAGCGTGTCGTTGGCGGCGTCGCGCCAGCGCAGGCAGCGCTTCGTGACCTCGTTGAGCGGCGCCGCCCGCTGCGCCGCCAGCTGGCCGAAGATCCGCCACGACTCCATGCCGACCTCCCGCGCCACCTCCGGCCCCTCGCCGGCCATCCACCTGGCGACGGCGACGGTGGAGACGGCGCCAACCCTGGCGAAGCTCTCTTCGACGATCGGCTCGAGCGTCTTGCCTGAGGCCTGGCTGCGCCGCATCATGTTGCCGACGATCGTCTCCGTCCGCTCATGGAGCGCCTCGCCGAGGCGCTGGAGGTCGCGCTCGAGCGGATCGTCGCGCCGGTCGGACATGGGGAGAAGTCGGCAATTGCGCCGGAAAGCTTGAGCGGCGATGGCCTGGATCACGGACGGCACCGGGCATAGAGGCATCATGACAGCACGATCTTTGATGCTATGATGCGTCCATGCGGACCACCGTCACCCTCGACCCGGACGTGGCCGCCAAGCTGAAGCGGCTGGCACGCGAGCGCGACATCTCCTTCAAGGAGGCGCTGAACACCAGCGTTCGGCGCGGGATCGAGCGCGGCGAGGCCAAGCCGCGGCCATACCGAATCCGCACTCGCGACCTGGGAGTGCGGCCGGGTGTGAATCTCGACAAGGCGCTGCAGCTGGCGGGCGAAATGGAAGACGCCGAGACGATTCGCAAGCTCCGCCTCGGCAAGTGAAGCTGCCGGACATCAATCTTCTGCTTTATGCGGTAAACGAGGGCTCGCCCGCTCATCGTCTGGCGAAGCCCTGGCTGGAGCAGGCGCTCTCGGGGACAGAGGAGGTCGGCTTCGCCTGGCTGGCCCTGCTCGGCTTCATTCGGATCTCGACCAATCCTGCCGTGCTGGAGCGTCCTCTTTCTTCCTCTGAGGCTATGGACTACGTCGAGGAGTGGCTCGACTCGCCAGTGTCCACCGTCCTCCATCCGACCGAGCGCCACGCCGACGTGCTGCGCGACCTGCTCGAGCCGATCGGCACGGCGCGCAACCTGACCAGCGACGCCCACCTCGCGGCGCTGGCGATCGAGCACGGCGCCGAGCTGTGCTCCCACGACCCCGACTTCAGCCGCTTCGCCGGCGTTCGCTGGCACGACCCCCTCGCCTGACCGTCCCGGCGTCGGCCTCGGCTACGACAACAGGCCTGATGGCGCCAGCGAAGGGCCCACAGGCCGCTACGCTGTCCGGGTCGGCGGTTTCCCCTCGAAGAGGCGTCGACGCAGTATGGCCGCGGGCGGTTAGCTCAGTTGGGAGAGCGCCTGCCTTACAAGCAGGAGGTCGCTGGTTCGAGCCCGGCACCGCCCATCGCGAAACCGCTTGATAGAGCACGGGAACTCGCGATCGTTTGTCTGTCCTAGGCGCCAGCCACCCCGGCCCGGAACCGGCTCCGCCACTCCTCGGGGTCGAATCGAGAGGGCTCGTTCTCGGTCAGGAAGCGGTCCAGGGTCGCGATGAAGCGGTGCGGGCCTTCCACCGGCACGGGATCGCGGTGCACGGCATGTTCGTCGTCGGGCTCGACTTCGACGACGCCTCAAGCGCGGAGGCCACCGCCGCCTTCGCGCGGCGGCTCGGCATCGACACCTTCCAGCTGATGATGCTCACGCCGGCCCCCGGGACGCGCCTGTGGGAGCGGCTTGAGTCCGAAGGCCGTCTGCTCGAGGCCGACTGGACCTTGTTCGACGGGCACCATGCGGTGCTGCAACCCGAGCGGATGACCCCGCTCGAGCTGCAGCTGAGCACGCTCGAGGCGATGCGGCGCTTCTACTCCCTCTCGGCCATAGCGGGCTCGGCGCTGCGGGGTGTCCTGCGCCACCTGCCGGAGCTGCTCGGCATCGTCACGCGCCACGCCGGCGGGCTGGCGGGCCCTCTCGGTCGAGAGGCACGGCGACCGGGGGGCGGCGACGCGGCGACTGCCGGCGGGAGCGCCCCCGACGCGAGCGCTCCCTCCGGGCCCGTGTTCGGCCGAGCCCTGGCGAAGGTCATGTCTTCGCTCAGCCGCGATGAGCGTGCCCGGCTCGAGGCGGCCCTGTGGGTGGCCGCCCTGCGCCTCTACGGCCGTCGCCGGGTGGCGGAGTTCTCGGATCAGGCCCACTCTCGCAGCCACATTGCGCGTCTCAGCGCCCTCCCGTAAGGCACGCGGGGCTGCTCGGACACGGTTTCGACGACACCCTGATCAACCTGTCGCCCGAACCGGGGGGCGGTCCAGAGCCCGGCACCGCCCATCGACGGACATCCTCAGGGCTAAGCTCGGATTGGGATGAGGCCGCTTACGCGCATCGGCCTGCTGTCGGTTGGAGTCTTGATCGCCGCCTTCGAGTCGGGCTGGTTCAGCCATGGGCTCGGTTGGGTCTCGGCGATCGCGGCCTTCCTGTTCATCCTGCCCGCGATCTTCGGCGGCCGGGTGCAGGGATGACGGCGGTCAGGCGCGGCGCGCGAATCGTGCGCGCAGGCGCCGCCAGGCCGAGGGCGCCCGCGGCTGGGTGCGGCGCCACTCTTCCTCGGTCGGCAGCCGACCGGCCTTGCGGGCGGCGAGGACGCAGGCGGTGTGGGCGTGGCGGCGCCGCGTCGAGTCGCCTTCCGGCGCGATCAGGAAGTGCTCGCTGAGCGCCGGGAGGTGCTTGCCGCAGAGCGGGCAGCGGTAGGTGGCTGGCTTGCGGTTCTGCGCCCGGCGCATCGACCACCAGCGAACCGGCTCCCCAGACGCCGCCCGCGGATCCGGCTCGGACATCGCGCGACCTCCTCAGGATGCGCCCACGTGCAGCTCGGGCACCGCCGTCCCGCCCCGCTGTCGCTCGGAGCGGACGACGACGTCGAAGAAGACGTCGTTGCGGCCGCGTCGCAGCCGGCGGGGGAAGAGGCTCCGGGCGCGGCGGCGAGCCATCGAGCGGCCCGGCGGGAAGTAGTGGGCATCCGCGTTCGACTCGGTCAGGATGCGGCGATGCTACCCGGGGCGGGGGAGCTCCGAGCCTCGCGCGGGCCACTGTGGGCGCCACGCCGGGTGAGGCGACACGATTGCCGGGTAACGGCCCGGCGACCCACCAACCGAAAGGACCCTGCATGGCACACATGGGCGGCAGCGCCAGCGTGGAGATAGAGGCGCCGATCGAGCAGGTCTGGTCGGTCGTCGAGGACGTGCTCTCGGCGCCCGACTGGCAGGGCGGCCTGGTGGCGGTGACGCCGCTCGAGCGCGGCGAGGCCGGCCGCCCGACCCTCGTCGAGAGCGAGAGCGACGTCAAGGTCAAGCACGTCAAGACGCAGGTGCGCTTCCGCTACGAGCCGCCGACGCGCCTCTCCTGGACGCAGGAGAAGGGAGACCTCAAGTCGGTCGAGGGGTCGTGGACGCTGGAGGACCTGGGCGATGGAAGAACCCACGCGACCTACGCGCTCGACAGCGATCCGGGCCGGGTGCTCGGCATGCTGATCCGCGGCCCGGTCGAATCGGCCGTGATGGCGATGCTGGTAAATGCCCGCCCGGGCGAGCTCAAGAAGCGGGTCGAGGAGGGCTGAACCGCGGTCGGGTTTGACCTCACGGTAGTGGGGTCAAAGTCGGATGCGCTTGGCGGAGGGGGTCTCGCCGAGGCGAATGGCGCGGGCTAACCTTGCGCGTGTGAAATGGCCCCTCGCGATGGCGCCCGCGTGAAACGGCGCATCGCGGTAATCGGGGGAGGGGCCGCCGGGCTCGCCGCCGGCCATTTCCTCCGGCGCGACTTCGAGTTGACGCTGTTCGAGAAGGAGTCCCGCCTTGGGGGCAACGCCTACACCTTCACGGCGCGAGACGGCCAGGGGGTCGATATCGCCGTGGCAGCCTTCGGTCGTGCGGGGTATGGGCACTTCTTCCGGCTGCTCGACGAGCTGGGCATCTCCACCCACTCCTCCGCGGGCGCCTTCATGAGCCTCCACGATCTCGACAACCAGCGAGGCGTCTACTTCACGCCGAGCCTGCGAGGGCTCCGCGCCCAGCGCTTCCGGATGTTGCGCCCCTCGCAGCTGCGGCCCTTCTGGGAGCTCTCGCGCGAGCTGGCCTCGGCGCGGAGGATCCAGCAGGCGGGCGGGTTCGGCGACCTCACCGTGCGCGAGGCACTGCGCCTCCTGCCGCGCATCGCCGGCGACGCGGAGACGATCTTCCTCTGCGCACTCTGCCTCCTCTCCTCGATGAGCGCCGAGGAAGTGCTGGAGGCGCCGGCGCGGTTCTTCTTCGAGAAGCTCGCGATCCACGACGACGTGATGTCGCCGAAGGCGGTCTACTCGGTGCGCACCCTCCCGGGGAGGACGAAGAGCTACGTGTCCGCCCTGGCGCGGGCCTTCGGCGAGCGGATCGCGCTCGACACGCGCGTCCGGGCGGTGCTCCGCGACGACGAAGGGGTCCGCGTCGTCTCCGACCGCGGCGA
>DASTHF010000214.1:0-4653 GCA_035605615.1 Solirubrobacterales bacterium | reverse complement strand
AGCAGACCCCCTCCTCGACCAGCAGGCAGCACTCGATCAGGGCGCGGCCGGTGAACATCGCGACCAGCTCCTCGGCGTCGGGCTGGGCGCCGCCGGAGATCGTCTGCTCGCCGTCCTTGAAGAAGCCCTCGCCGCCGCTCTTGGCGCCGAGCTTGCCTTCGCCGACCAGCTTGCGCAGCCCCTCGTGGACGTAGAAGGCCTCGCCATAGGACTCGCGCAGGTGCTCGGCGACGTGGAAGACGGTGTCGAGCCCGAGCAGGTCGGTGAGGAAGAACGGGCCCATCGGCGCCAGCTGCGCCCCCGCGATCGCCTCGTCGATCGCCTTCAGCGAGAGCCCCTGCTCCTCCTGGGCACGCCAGATCTCGCCGATCGTCGCCATCAGGACGCGATTGACGACGAAGCCCGGCACCTCGCCGCAGACGATCGGCTGCTTCTTGATCGCCTGCGCGAAGTTGTAGGCGGCGGTCGTCGTCTCCTGCGAGGTCTCCTCGCCGACGATCACCTCGACCAGCGGCATCACCGAGGCGGGGTAGAAGAAGTGGAAGCCGACCACCTTGTCGGCGCGCAGGGTCGTCTCGGCCATCTCGGTGATCGAGAGCGAAGAGGTGTTGGAGGCGAGGATCGCGTGGCCGGGCGTGACGGCGTCGAGCTCGCGGAAGACCGCCTGCTTGATCTCCATCTTCTCGGGCACCGCCTCGACCACGAAATCGACGTCGGCGAAGCTCTCGTAGGTGGTGGCGCCCTCGATCCGACCCATCACCTCGGCGAGGCGGGCATCGGCCTGCTCCCGGGTCAGCTTCTCCTTCTTGACGAGGCGGGCGAGCTGGCCCTCCGTCACCGCGCGCGCTTTCTCGAGGGCGGCGTCGACGAACTTCCGGTCGATGTCCTTGACGACGACGGGGATGTCGGCGGCGGCGATCGCCTGTGCGATCTCCCCGCCCATGGTGCCGCCGCCGACGACGGCGGCCTTCGATACGAACATTCCTTCCAACCCTCCAGGATCGAATGACGGCGCTCGGTACGCGGCGCAGGCTATAGGGACTACCCTCGTGTCGTCGATGAGCGAGATCGTCGAGGGGCTGGGGGGCAGCGAGCGCGAGCGGATCGCCGCGCTGCGCGAGCAGGGGCGCTTCTTCTGGGTCGACCTCTGCATCGCCAACCTGCCCCGCGATGAGCTGGGCGAGACGCTCGGCATCCCGCCCCACGCGATGCGGCCGCTGCTCGACTTCGGCCGGGGCGGCCGCCCCTCGAGCCGCTTCCACGCCGATGGCCAGCACGTCGTCTTTCCCTTCCACAGCTACCTGCCGGGTGGCCAGGACGAGGACGGCGAAGCCTGCCTGCGGGCGATCGAGGTCAACGTCCTCGTCCACGGCGACTACCTGCTGACCGCGCACCGCGAGCGCCTCTCCCTCCCCACCCAGCTGCCCGGCTACAGCACCGAGGGACGCAGCGAGCAGTACGTCGTCTACGCGGTGCTCGACGCGATGGTGGCGAGCGCCTTCGACGCGCTCAACGAGAACGAGCTGGCGCTCGAGGAGCTGCAGGTCGTGACCGGCACCGCGCAAAGCGCCCGGGTGCGGATGGGGACGCTGCGGGCGATCAGCCTGCGCCTGGCGACGATGCGCCGCCAGCTCGGTCCGCAGCGCGGCACCTTCGAGCGGATCAGCGAGGAGATCGGCCAGGTGGAGGGGCTCGAACCCGACCACGAGCGCTACTTCGAGCGCGTCTACGAACAGCTCAACCGCGTCGTCGACGGCATCGACGCCGCCTCCGACTCGCTCGCCAAGCTGCTCGACCTGCGCCTCAACGAGACGATCTACTGGCTGACCGTGATCGCGACGATCTTCTTGCCGCTCACCTTCCTGACCGGCTTCTTCGGCATGAACTTCGCCTGGATGGTCGGCAGGATCGACACGCTGGGCGCCTTCCTGGTGCTCGGCCTCGGCGGGCCGGCCCTCGCCACGCTGCTCACCTGGCTGGCCGTGAAGCGGCGCGGCACGCCGGTGCAGCCGGACCAGGACGCCGTCGAGCGGCTCGTCCGGGCGCTGCGCGGCCGGCGGCGCTGAGGGCGGGCGGGCGGCGCTGCCGCGCGCTCGCCGCCGGGGACAAGCCCGGCGCGACGATCTTTGTACTGCTGTACAAGACGCCTGCGGCGCGCTCCCACTAGGCTCTGCGGCTTGGATCGGTAACCGAACGCGCCCGCCGGCCGGGGGCGCGGCAAGTGAGGGGCAGACAGACGCGATGACTCGTATTCGCCAGCAGAACGTGACCGCCGCGCAGTGGCGCGCCAACGGACAGGCGCTCGGTGCGCTCGACCTGACCGTGCCGGAGAACGACCCCTTCGGCGCCAACGTCTTCTCCGCCCAGGTGCAGCGCGAACGGCTGCCCGCCGACGTCTTCGAGCGGCTGCAGGCGACCCTCGCCGGCGGCGAGGCGCTCGACCCCGGCCTCGCCGACTCGGTCGCCGAGGCGATGAAGGAGTGGGCGCTGGAGAAGGGCGCCACCCACTTCACCCACATGTTCCAGCCGCTCACCGGCTCGACCGCGGAGAAGCACGACTCGTTCTTCGAGCCCGACCGCAGTGGCCGCTCCCTGGCCGGCTTCTCCGGCAAGGAGCTGATCCAGGGCGAGCCCGACGCCTCCTCCTTCCCAACCGGCGGCGTCCGCGCCACCTTCGAGGCGCGCGGCTACACCGCCTGGGACCCGACCTCCCCGGCCTTCATCCTCGAGAACCCGAACGGGGCGCTGCTCTGCATCCCCACCGCCTTCGCCTCCTGGACCGGCGAGGCGCTCGACGCGAAGATCCCGCTGCTGCGCTCGATGGACGCCCTCTCGCGCTCGGCGATCAAGGCGCTGCGCCTGCTCGGCGACGAGGAGAGCCAGCGCGTCTTCACCACGGTCGGTCCCGAGCAGGAGTACTTCCTGATCGACGAGCAGTACTTCTTCGAGCGCCCCGACCTGATCTACACCGGCCGCACCCTGTTCGGCGCCAAGCCGCCGAAGGGACACGAGCTCGACGACCACTACTTCGGCTCGATCCCGGACCGGATCCTCGCCTGCATGCTGGAGGCGGAGCTGGAGATGCGCAAGCTCGGCATCCCGGTCAAGACCCGCCACAACGAGGTGGCGCCCAACCAGTACGAGATCGCGCCGATGTTCGAGAACTCGAACGTCGGCTCCGACCATCAGCAGCTGCTGATGCGGACGCTGGAGAACGTGGCGCGTCGTTACGGCCTCGTCTGCCTGCTGCACGAGAAGCCCTTCGCCGGCGTCAACGGCTCCGGCAAGCACAACAACTGGTCGATGGGGACCGACACGGGCAGCAACCTGCTCGACCCAGGCGACACGCCAGCCGACAACGTCCACTTCCTCTTCTTCTGCGCCGCGGTGATCCAGGCCGTCAACAAGCACCAGGGGCTGCTGCGCGCCTCGGTCGCCAACATCGGCCAGGACCACCGCCTCGGCGCCAACGAGGCGCCGCCGGCGATCATCTCGATCTTCCTCGGCGCCGAGCTGCAGAAGGTCTTCGAGGCGATCCTCAGCGGCGAAGGCGACCCGCACACGCCGGCCTCCTTCCTCGATCTGGGCGCGACGGTACTGCCGCCGCTGCCGATGCACGGCGGCGACCGCAACCGGACCTCGCCCTTCGCCTTCACCGGCAACAAATTCGAGTTCCGGGCGCTGGGGTCGAGCATGTCGCTCGCCTTCCCCAACACGGTGCTGAACACGATCGTCGCCGAGGCGATCGACGAGCTGGCCGACAAGCTGGAGGCGAAGACGGGCGCCGGCATGGACGTCGCCGAGGCGGTGATCGAGGTCGTCAAGGAGTCCTACGGCGCCAACAAGCAGATCTGCTTCGACGGCGACAACTACTCCGAGGAGTGGCACGCCGAGGCCGAGCGCCGCGGGCTGAAGAACCTGCGTACCACGCCGGAAGCGCTGCCCGAGGTGCTCGCTGAGCAGAGCGTCGCCGCCTTCGAGGGCTACAAGGTGCTCTCGAAGCGGGAGCTGGAGTCGCGCTACGAGGTCTGGGTCGAGCAGTACTCGATCCGCGCCAACATCGAGGCCGAGACCACGCAGTCGATCGCCAAGACCGCGATCCTGCCGGCGGCGCTGCGCCACCTGGCGCTGATCCGAGAGGCCAGCGTCTCGGGGCTGGAGGGTGAGGTGCGGAACCTCGTCGACGAGCTGGTCACCGCGCTGGGAGCCCTCGAGGAGGCGAACGCCTACCCCGAGGACCTCGAGGGCATGGAGCTGGCGGTCCACGCCCGCGACAAGCAGCTCGCCGCGATGGGGCAGGTCCGCGAGGCGGCCGACAAGCTGGAGAAGGTCGTCGCGGACGAACTCTGGCCGCTGCCCAAGTACGAGGAGATGCTCTTCATCAAGTAGCGCTTCGGCCCCCTCTGAGGCGCGCAGCGCCTCAGAGGGGTGAGGTGCAACACGTTTTCCAGGCATACCGTGGAAAACGTGTTGCACCTCGATGCACTCACCGCTGAAGCGACCTTCGGATGTTTTCGAGGAACGGAGCAGGGCTGCGCTCAAGCATCCGGTAGGTGGCCCGGTGAACCTCATAGCCGGCGGCCGTCAGGGCAACAGAAGTCTCGTGGTCCTGCTCGAACGCCAGGCGGTCCTTGTGGTAGCGGTAGCCATCCG
>DASTHF010000065.1:0-2593 GCA_035605615.1 Solirubrobacterales bacterium | reverse complement strand
CTGGAAGCTCGGCGCCGGCGCGTGTTCCCAGGAGAGATGGAGGTGGTTGCCGCAGCCGTGCCCGGCATCGCCTTCGTAGCCGACCCAGCGGAAGGGCGGGATCGGGTGGTTCTGAACCGGCTCGGCCCAGTGGGCGAGCCTGGTGACGCCGCGCCAGTTGGCGTCGCAGCGGGGGCTCGGGTGCAGCGGCACGATGTCGACGGCGAGCCCGTTGTAGTGGTCGGAGTGCCTGGCGTGGCAGCCGTGGCAGCCGGAGTATTCGCCGTTGGGCAGCGGCCCCGAGTAGCCCTCGGTGACGTAGATCGGGAAGTGGGAGGCGATCCAGCGCAGGTCGGGGACGATGCGGCTGTCGATCGTCGCCCCTTCCTGATGCGGGATCGCCGCCGGGATCGGCACCAGCCTCCCCGCCGTGCCGATCAGCCGGGTGGAGGGCGGGCCGGCGCTGGCGGCCGCCGGCCACACCGCGCAGAGGGCGGCGACCACGACGACCAGGGAGCGGAGGCGGCGGAGGGATCCCATGCTCCTCCGCTTATCGACAGGGCACCGGGAGCCGCTTGAGCGGCGCGGGCGGCGGTAGGGTTGCGCTCGGTTATGGGGATGACCGTCCGCGATGCCAGCTTCGAGCTCTTCCGCGCCCACGGGATGACGACGGTCTTCGGCAATCCCGGCTCGACCGAGCTGCCGATGCTCGCCGACTTTCCCGACGACTTCCGCTACGTGCTCGGCCTCCAGGAGGCGGCCGTCGTGGGGATGGCGGACGGCTACGCGCAGGCCTCGGGCCGCACGGCGCTGGTCAATCTCCACACCGCGCCCGGCGTCGGCAACGCGATGGGGGCGATCTTCAACGCCCAGGCCAACCACTCGCCGCTGCTGATCACCGCCGGCCAGCAGGTGCGGGCGCAGATGACCCTTCAGGCCAACCTGACCAACCGCGACGCGGTCCGCATGCCCCACCCGCTCGTCAAGTGGGCATACGAGCCGCCCCGCGCCGAGGACGTGCCGCTCGCCCTGGCACACGGCGCGCACCTCGCCTCGCTGCCCCCCCGCGGCCCCGTCTTCGTCTCGATCCCGATGGACGACTGGGAGGCCGAGGTCGACGAGGCCGCCGCCCGCGAGGCGATCGCCCGCCGGGTCAACGGCCGCGCCGTCGCCGACCCCAACGGGGTGCGGATGCTCGCCAAGCACCTCGACACGGCGAGCAACCCGGTGCTGGTCGTCGGCGGCGACGTCGACGCGAGCGGCGCCTGGGACGCGGCGGTCGGGCTCGCCGAGCGTCAGCGCCTGCCGGTCTGGGCGACTCCCGCCCCGGGCGGCGGCCGGATCGGCTTCCCCGAGAGCCATCCCAACTTCCGCGGCGTGCTGCCGCCCGCGATCGGCCCGGTCGCGCAGACCCTCGAGGGCCACGACCTGATCCTCGTCGCCGGCAGCTCCGTCTTCCCCTACTACCCCCACATCCCCGGCCCGCTGCTGCCCGAGGGCGCGATGCTGGTCGCGATCACCAGCGACCCCGACGAGGCGGCCCGCGCTCCGATGGGCTTCGCGATCGTCGCCGACGTCAAGCTGACCCTGGAGGCGCTGTTGGAGGCGGTGCCCGAGTCCTCGCGGCCGGCGCCGGAGCCCAACCCGGGGCCGACCGAGATCCCCGCCGAGGACCCGCTCAACTCGTCCACCGTGCACTCCGCCCTCGCCGAGGTCCTGCCCGAGGATGCGATCGTCGTGCTCGAGTCGCCGGGCAGCACGCTGGCGCTGCGCAACCAGCTCCGCCTCTCGCGGCCCGGCAGCTACTACTTCACGGCGGGCGGCGGCCTCGGCTTCGGCCTCGCCGCCTCGGTCGGCGTGCAGCTCGCCCAGCCGGACCGCCCCGTCGTCTGCGTGGTCGGCGAGGGCTCGGCGCAGTACGCGATCACCGCCTTCTGGAGCGCCGTCGCCTACGACGTGCCCGTCACCTTCCTCGTCCTCAACAACGCCGAGTACGCGATCCTCAAGTGGTTCGCCGAGGTCGAGTCGATCCAGGGAGCGCCCGGGCTCGACCTGCCGGCGCTCGACGTGGCCGCCGTCGCCGAGGGCTACGGCGTCAGCGCCCGCAAGGCGAACGGCCGTGACGAGGTCCGCGACGCCCTGGCCGCCGCCCTCGCCTCCTCGCGGCCGGAGCTGGTCGAAGTCCCGGTCGCACCGGGAATGTCGCTGTTCTAGCTTCGGGCGATGGCCGCTCCCGATCGCGCTCCCGACGAGCTCGCCGCCGGCGTCGCGC
This sequence comes from Solirubrobacterales bacterium, assembly GCA_035605615.1. Taxonomy (GTDB): domain Bacteria; phylum Actinomycetota; class Thermoleophilia; order Solirubrobacterales; family 70-9; genus VRUE01. Next base: position 342 of record DASTHF010000065.1, on the reverse strand, counting down.
TGCCGCTGCGCGGCGAGCTGGAGGAGCTGCTCGGCGCCGATCGCGTGCTGGGCCGGGCCAGCGACCTCGTCCGCTATGCCTCCGACGCCAGCCCCTACCGGCTGCTGCCGCGCGCGGTGGTGATGGCTCGGGATGCCGAGGACGTGGGCAGGCTGCTCGCCTACGGGCGGCGCTCCGGCATCCCCGTCGTCTTCAGGGGAGGCGGGACCAGCCTCAACGGGCAGTCCCAGGGCGACGGCATCCTGGTCGACGTGCGCCGCCACTTCGGCGGCGTCGCGGTCGAGGAGGGGGGAGCGTTGGCCCGCGTCAAGCCGGGCACGATCCTCGGCCACGCCAACCGCG
>DASTHF010000036.1:0-13943 GCA_035605615.1 Solirubrobacterales bacterium | reverse complement strand
GAGCCCCCGGGCCGTGAGAGCCGGTGGGATCGCCCCAGCCGAGGGCGGTCGACACCGCGCCGACCAGGGCGAGCAGAGCGGTAGCCGTCAGACGCTCCAACTGGGGAAAGCCTTGCCGGTCAGCTCCCTGAGCCTGGCCGCCTCGGGGGCGTAGAGCTCCTCGAGTCGGCTCCGCAGGTCGTCGGGGAGATCGGTTTCCAACGGTCGCCACAGAACGCGCTCGACCGAGCTGCGCAGTGAGCGGCGAACCCCTCGCGGAACCCAGCGGAAACGTGGGGCCACGAAGCGGGCGATGAAATCGGCGTAGCCGGCGGGGTAGCTTCGCCACTCGCCGCTGGAGAGCAGTTCCTCGTCGAGGCCGAAGAGGTCGAGGCCGTCGTCGACCGAAAGGAAGCGACAGGCCTCCTTCAGCGTCGCCTGCCGGTCGGCCTGCAGGTCCGCCTGGTCGAGCACGAGGATTCGCTCCTGCGGGAAGCGGCGCAGGAAGAGTTCCAGCTGGCTGGCGTAGAGGCTGGGTGAGATATAGGGCGAGTGCATGTTGGAGAGGTCGCCGAGCGCCTCGACCAGCGAGCGCTTCTCTCCCAGCAGCGCGGCGGTCATCTTGTAATGGGAGACGGTGCGAGCGACGGGGTCGCGGACGAGGTACACGAACCGCGCGTCCGGCACCATCGCCTCGATCCGCTCGGGGACTCCCTGGCGGCGCGGGTACGTCGCGTAATCGGTCGACGACTCCCCCCGCACGTCGACTCCGGCGTCGAAGAGGTCTTCGTAGGCCGCCAGCGTTGTGACGTGATCCTGGTGGTAGGGGGTGCCGTCTTCCGGCTCCGCGAAGAAGCGCGGCTCCTTGACCTTGGACATCTGGATCTGCGGATGCCGGTCGAGGTAGCTGTGAAGGCTGGTCGTGCCGGCCTTCGCCGCCCCGATGACGAAGAAGGTTGGAAGGGCCATGTCAGGCGCGCTCCGGCAAGGGCATCGGGCTCCAGCCCGAGACCTTTGCCCTCGACTCGATCGGGGCGCCGGCCGCCCCCCGGGCGAGACCGGCCCAGACGAAGAGCAGCACCACCGGGAACGGGGCCGTGTGCGGATCGACGAAGCCGACGACGAGGAAGAAGACCGCCACCGCCAGGAGCCCCAGCTTCCAGGGGCGCAGCGAGGGCGGCCCCGGTTTGAAGATCGCCCCGCCGACCGCCCAGCCGACGCACGCCAACCAGAGCAGAAGGCCGATCAAGCCCAGTTCCACCGCGTAGGCGAGGTAGGTGTCATGGATCGGCAGGATCGGATCTGGAACCCCGATCGTCACCCCGTGGTAGTAGCCGGTCATCGGATAGTCGGACGGCTGGCGGAAGTAGTCGAGGCTCTCGCTTTCGTACCGACTCATGCCGAAGCCGAAGAGCGGGCGGGAGGCCACCATCCGCAGTCCGGCGGACGTTTGGTTCTGGCGGTCCCAGAGGCTCTGTTGATAGGTGGCACGGCTCGAGGTCTGATGGGCGAGCTGGGGGGAGAGAGCCAGCGCGGCGACGACCGCCAGGGCGGCCAGGGCGAGCCCCGACAGGAGCCGGCGTCGCCCTTTCCGCGTCGCGAGGGCGCCGACGAGGATTGCCGCCACGGTGGCGATCCACACTCCTCGCTCGAGTGTCAGGAAGGCGCCGAAGAGGCACACCACCGCCACCAGCACGGCGAGTCGCCGGGCGGCGAGCGATCGCCATCGGCTCATCGCCATTACCGCTGCGACGGCGCAGGCGAAGCAGGCGAAGCCGTTGGCGGTGGGGCTTTGAAACGGACCGCCCGCCTTGGCTTCCGACAGCGATTCGAGATTGACATGGCGGATGTAGGTTGGGAAGACGAGGGCGTGCGGGCCGAGCGACTCGAAGATCGCGGTCAGGCCCAGGTAGGCGCCCAGGCCGACGAGCATGGTGAGCAGCATGTCGCGTTCACGTTCGCCGGCGAAGACGGCTGGCGAGACCAGGAAGAGGAGGAATGGCGTGATCCCGAAGACGTCCACGGTCAACAGGACGCTCTGTTCGGACGCGAGCGTCCCGACGACCGCCGCCGAGGCGACGGCGTAGAGGACGGTCGTGCCCATCAGCAGGTGGAGGTTGCCGACCCTTATGCGGGGCATGGCCGCCGTGCCGGGCGCTCGCAGGAGGATCTGGAGGAGCACCGCGAGGACCAGCAGGCGGTTGAGGGGCATCCCGCCCAGCCCCATCTGCGCCCAGCCGCCAGAGAAGACGGTCAAGGCGATCGCGGCGCACATGGTGACCGCGGGGGGGAGCTCCCAGAGGCGCCGGAGGACGAGGATGCCGATGGCGATCGCGAGCGGTGTGAGGAGCAGCCAGTGTCCTTCGAGCCGCGCCGGTTTGGTCTCGTATACGAAGGCGATCGCGGCGATCCCGGCCAGTGCCCAGGCGTACCAGGGGGGTCGCCACACCCTGCGAGCGACCGTCATCAGACGCTCCAACCGGAGAAGGGCTGGCCGGTGAGCTTGCGCAGCCGCTCGACGTCGGCGGCGAAGAGCTCCTGGAGGCGTGCTTTGGCGCCGGCGTCGAGGGCCGGCTCCTCGAGCGGCCGCCAGAAGGCCCGCTCGTAAGAGCGCCGTATCGAGTGCCGCAACCGGGCCGGCATCCAACGGGCCCGCGGCGCTATGAACTTCGCGATAAAGCCGGCGTGCCCAGGGGGGGAGATGCGGCGCTCGCTCGTCTTCCAGAGCTCCTCCTCAAAATGTTCTGAGGTGAAGTCCTCCTCCACGCCGAGGAATGCGAAGAGGCTGCGCAGGGTGGACTTGCGCTCTCCCAGTAGCTCGGCTTGGTCGACCACCCTGATGTCGTCGCCGCCGAAGCACTTCAGGTACAGCTCCAGCTGGCGGCCGTAGAGGCTGTGGCAGGTGAGGTAGCAGCTCGGGTCGCCCAGGCCTCGGAGCGCCTCCTGGAGAGGCCTGGTCTCTTTGCCGGCGGCGACCGCGTGGCGGTAATGGGAGACGGCTCGCTCGACCGGGTCCCGCACCAGGTAGATCAGCTTGGCGTCCGGGACGAGCTCCCTGATCCGCTCCGGCACCCCGCGGCGGCGGGGGAAGTTCGTGTAGCTCGGCGAGGCCTCCCCGCGCACCGCGAAGCGGGCGTCGAAGAGGCGTTCGTACTCGCTCCGGTCCCCGATCCTTTCGGGTGGGAAGGGAATGCCGTTTTCGGGGCCGGCGAAGAAATGCGGCTCCTTGACCGCGGACATCTGGATCTCGGGGTGCTGATCCAGGTAGTAGTGCAGGCTCGTCGTCCCCGCCTTTGCCGCGCCGATGATGAAGAAGGTGGGAAGCGCCATGCGCGCTCAGGCATCGATGCGGAACCGGCGCCGCTCGCGGACGACGGCCGCGGCACAGCCGGCGGCGATGCCGGCGAGCAGGCCAAGGAAGGCGAAGAGCTCCAGCTTGGATTTGCGGTCGCTGCTGGCGCTGGTCGCGCCGGCGAGCAGCGAGACGAGGCCTTCCCGTGGCGCCTGGCCAGCGACCGCCGAGACATAGGCGGTTTCGATCGCCCGCAGCTTCACTTTCGCCGCGTTTCGCCTGGCCTCGGCGCTGATCAGGGCGGCGGCGCTCCCCTGGCCGGCGAGGTCGGCAACTTCGGCTTCCGCCTGCCGCACGGCGACCGAGGCGTCGCGGTAGTCGCCGAGCAGCGAACGGGCCTCCGGGTTGGAGCTGTTGGCCCTGCTCTCGTAGGCGGCAACGGCAGTCGCCGCGACGTTGGCCAGTCGCATCGCCGACTCCGCGCTCGATCCGGTTCCGATGACGCGAAACGCCGGGCTCAACGGGATCGGCTCGGCCGAAAGACGAGACGTCGCCTCCGTCGCCGATACGCCGAGCGTCCTGTCGACTTTCGCAAGAACCGGGGTCGCGGCGATCGAGCGGCTGAAGGCCGTGGCCAGCGAGCTGGCCGACTGCACGTAGCCCAGGAAGCCGGGCGAGTTCGGGTTGACCTGGCCGACCTGGAGCGTCGCGGAGGCGGTGTAGGTCGTGGGCCGCAGCATCCCGACGCCGAGCCCGACGACGGCAAGGGCAACCGCGGCCAGTGCGACGAGCGCCTTGTGGCGGGCGATCGCCCGGATCAACAGGCTGTCGGCAGGCTCGAAGATGCGAGTCGGCCCGCCGTTCGGATCGATCTTGGGAGGGGTTGCGAGGGCCGTGGGTGAGTCCATGGGTGGAGGCTCCGAAGCTCTTGCATCTGAACGCATCGGGCGTTCGCGAACTTTCACCGCGGGAGCTTGGCGGGTCCCCATCCGTTCATCTCTGGATGGCGCTGAGGCGGGCGGGACAGCAGACGATGCGCGGCGGTTCCCGCGGCCGGCGGGGCAGCTACCGCGCCGGCTTCTTCTTCGGGACGCTGAGCTTCTCGGCCACCGTCGGCATCGGCTTCGTCTCGACCGTCGTCACGGCGCGCCTCTACGGGGTGGCGGTGATCGGCGAATACGCCCTCGTATGGGCGCCGGTGGCCGCGATGTGGGTGCTCTCGACGGTCAAGGAGCAGCAGGCGTTGATCAGGGAGATCACCAAGCTGGAGCCGGGCCAGCCGCGGGTGACCCAGCTCTTCGCCGCCGTCTTCACGTTCTCCGTGGGGTTGACCCTGCTCGTCGGGCTGCTCGACGCGGTCGCTTGCCTGGTCCTCTTCCCGGGTCCCCTCGACGCGCCACGGCTGCTGGCGCCGGCGCTCGTCTCGATCGCCGGCTACGTGGCGATCACCAACACGGGGTGGAACGTCGACTCGATCCTCTCCTCGTTCGTGGCGGGCCGGCAGCTCTTCTGGGTCCGGCTCAACGAATCGCTCAGCTTCATCGTGCTGGCGGTCGGCGTCGAGCTGGCGTGGCGCTCGGTCTGGGCCCTGGTGATCGCGACGATCGGTGCTTCGGCTATGGCGCTGATCCATCGCGTCGTCGTGGCGCGGCCCTTCGTGAGGATTCCCTTGACTTGGGACGAATACCGGGCCGGCCTCCGCGTGCTGCCCGACCTCCTTCGCTTCGGCGGCAAGGCGGCGCCGGGCCAGATGGCGCAGGGAATCAGCCAGCAGGGAGGCGTCTGGGCGATCGGCATGGTGGCTCCCGTCTCGGTCGTCGGCGCCTTCAGCCGGGCACTGGTCATACCCCGCAGCCTCCAGCAGGCCAGCATGCGGATCACCGAAGTGCTCTACCCGACCCTGGTCGGCAGACACAGCGACGGCGACGGCCATGGCTTCGATCGCGCCCTGATCGACTCGATCCGCTACGAAGTGATCGGAATGCTGCTGCTGGGAGCGGCGATCGGCGGTGCGGCCCACTCCGTCCTGAGCATCTTCGGTCCCGGGTTCGGCCAGGCGGCCCCGGCTCTTGCGCTGTTGGCGCTCTTCCCTGCCCTGGCCTCGGTGAGCGTCACGCAAACCCAGGCGCTCTGGGCGGTCAACCGCCCGGGATTGACGAGCATCATCGCCTTCGTCCGACTTGCTGTGGCGATCGCCCTGCTCGTCTTCCTGACGCCGAGCATGCACATGGTCGGGCCGGCCCTTGCCCTGGTTGCCGGCTACCTGGTGGTGATCGCCTTCTCCGGCATCGCCCTGCGCCGCCATCTCTCCCGGCCGCTGCGAGCGACATGGCCGCTGCGCGAGCGCTTCGCCCTGGCGGTCGCCTACGCCGCCGGATTCGCCGCCGCCAACGGAGTTGAGCACGCGGTGCCGTCGACGGCGGGGCTGCCGCTGTGCCTTCTTGCCGGCGCGGCCGCCTACAGCGTGGCCCTGCTTGCCTGTGGCGGCCTCAACGAACGCGATCGGTACCGACTGGCCGATCTGGCGGATCGGTTCGGGCTGCGCTTCGGGGGGGAGAAGCCTCAGGGGCTTTCGTGGAGTTCCATGGGCAGCACCTGGAGGCGCCGCCAGGGGAAGGAGGCCAGCAATTGGGCAGGTGACTTGCCTTCGAAGTAGCCGCTCGGACCCGTGTAGGGGTTGGTGCCCGTGGAGACAGGGTCCTGCGCGAAGAAGTGCACGATTTTGGCCTTGTCCCTGACGAAGATGCCGTAGCGCTGCGCGGCCTTGGCGATCATCAGGGTCAGCGGGGGCAGGTTCAGCGAGGCGAGGTTGAGCCTCGGATCGAGTCTCAGGTGCACACCCTCGGGAAGGGAGGCGGGGCTGGTCGAGGTACCGTCTGTGCGCTGGGCGGGGAAGGCATAGACCTTGGCCCTCATTTCCGGAGCCGCCATGGCGAGGGCGTGGTTGATTTCCCCCCGTTCGAGGTCTTCGAGCGTGATCAATCCACCGGCGATCGAGAGGGAAGATGCCGACGAGCCCCACCATGTCTGGGCGCCCGGCCACACTTCGGGGTCGTAGACCCCGGGGCCGGTGGGGACGTTCTGCATCGCCCCGCCCCAAGATGCCTGCCAGCCTTCTTCAGTGTGGGCGGCCCTCCAGAACTCCCAGAGCCGGTTGCTGCTCGGCTGCCAGACGACCAGCGTTCCGTCGGTGCCCTGAGCCGGTTTTGCCGTGGGCGGAATCGGCACTTCGTTCCAAGCCGCTTCAAGCGCCGGGGCGGAGAAGGAGCTGACCAGCTTCACCTTCTGCGTGGGCTGCGCGGCGGGCACGGTATAGATCGGGACGCTGTAGTTGGTGGTGTTGATCCAGGGGCCCGTGCCCGCTGCGATCTCATGTTCGATTTCAGTGTCGAAGGCATTCACCAGCTGCGCTGAAGTGGGGTCCACCGGGCTGCCGGCGGGCGGTTCCGAGTTCCAGAAGCTCGTCGGCGAGAAGAAGCGGAAGTGCCCGGTGGCGCCGGCGGCTTGCTGGCTTTCCGTGAGCGGCGCCGTTGCTGTTTCTGTAGGCGTTGCAGCGGAGCTGGTCGCCGACGTCGACGAGCTTTCCGTCGATGTGGAGCTCTTGCGCGACGAGGGCTTGCGGGGGCTGGAGTAGTCCGCTCGCTTCAGACACCCGTGCCTGCGCTTGGGGACGCCATGCAAACGGTGACGGTGCCGGCGGTCGCACTTGCCTCGGACATGTGTTCGGTGGGAGGCGGAACGGATTGGGTGGGCACCCGCCTCGCTCGGCGCGGTACCGAGCAGTGAGGCCACGGCAATCGTGAAGATGCCGACCAGGGCGGCAAGGCGTATTGGTTGTCTGGGCTGGCGACTGGAGGCCATAGCGGTTCTTCCATGCGCCACACGCGGCGCCACGACGCTTCCGCTCGCGTCGAGGCGCTTATCGGTGGGCCCTCTCCGGGAGGGGCCGTAACGATCAGAACCTGGACGGGTGTCCTAGGCCGGGATACCCATTGCTGTGGCTCTCATGCGAGAGCGCAGCAATGTGGGGGACTACGCCCGCAGTAGCTCGCGGATCACGTTCGGGGAGCCGATTCGCCGCGTCCGGGTGCGCACGCGTATCGGCTCCTTGGCGACGTCCTTGACGCTCTCCCAAAGGTCGGAGGCGACGCCCTCCATGCTGACCGGGAGGGAGTCGAGCTCCATGATCAACTCCTCGTGGCCGTAGCCCATGGCCGAGAGGCGGTCGGGCCCGAGGAATCGCAGGTACCTTCGGCACCACTCACGGCGCACCGGATTGGCAAGGGTTCTCTTCCACTTCTCCTGCGGCTCCGAGCTGAGCGCCGAATACTTCTTGCGCCCGGTCGGGTCGCCCATGCGGCCGTTCAGCTCGACCTTCGAGAAGTCGACCAGGGAATCCGGGTCGAACTCGATGCCCAGGTAGCCCATCAGCGCCCGCCACTCATTGGCGTCGCCTGAGCTGAGGTCCTCGAACCTTGCAGCATGAACCTGTTCGCTGTGATCGGCATAGGCGGCGATCAGACGAGGCAGGCCGATGAAGAGGTCGCTGCTCATGAAGGTCGGTCGCCATGGGCCCCAGGTTTCGATCAGCGAGGCGATGACGCTCAGCGGGTTGCGCCATAGAAAGACGAATTTCGCTTCGGGGAAGAGCCGCATGATCTCGTCTGCGATGAGGCAGTACGGCGGAGTCTTGTCGAGGAAGTACTCGGCCCCCCCGCCCGCGGCCTTCTCATAGAGGCGCAGTGTGAACTCGCGCAGCTCGGCGAGGTAGTCGTCGCTTCCGCCCGGGAGCTCCTCGCAGAAGTCCTCGATAGCGGTCACCAGCAGGGGATGGACGTACTCGGCATCGACTCCCTGCTGCCGCAGCGTGTAGGCGTGCGGCAGCAGCAGCCAGGGCTCCGAGGCTGTGGCGACGCCGTCGTGTGCGGCAATGATCCGCTGGATCAGCGTCGAGCCGCTGCGCGAGATCGAGAACAGGAAGATCGGCCGGATGCTCATCGTCCTACAGGAAACGAGGCGCGGCGCGCTCTGCTTGTGGATCGAAAGTAGTCCCCGGAGGCGGGCGTTGATCAAAAGTGGAGGTCCAAGCACAACCGGTGTGGCGGGAACCCCGGGTTGAACCGATCGACGACGCCCCGCTCATTCCGGGGCTCTTCGCCGTTCACGAGCTGCGCAAAGCCTGGGGCGATCGTACGATCCTCGACGGTCTCGAGCTGGTGCTCGACCGGGGGACGCTCAACTGGGTCGGGGGCGAGAACGGGATCGGCAAGACGACGCTGCTGCGGATCTGCGCCGGGCTGATCTTGGCCGACAGCGGCGTCGTCGACCTCGACGGGCTCCACCCGCGCCGGCAGCGCGCCAGCTACCAGGAACGGGTCGGCTTTCTCTCTGCCGGCGACCGAGGGCTCTACGCGCGCCTCACGGTGCGCCAGCACCTGGAGTTGTGGGGGCGGCTCTCGCTGCTGCCCCGCGGCCGCTTCCGCGCCGCGATCGAGCGGATGATCGCCCGGCTCGACCTCGGCGAGCTGGCCGATCGCCGCATGGACCGGCTCTCGATGGGCCAGCGGCAGCGGGTCCGCCTGGCGATGGCGTTCCTGCACGAGCCGGACCTGGTGCTCCTCGACGAGCCGCTCAACTCGCTCGACCCGCACGGGGTCGAGCTGCTCTCGGCCTGCCTCGCCGGCGTGACCGGCCGCGGCGGCGCCGTCCTCTGGGTCTCCCCGGCGCCGCCAAGCGAGATCTCCTTCGACACCAGGCAGTGGCTGGAAGACGGGCGCCTGACAGCGAGGCCGCGGCGGTGAGCGGCCACCTCGGCGCAGCGCTGGCAATCTTCCGCCGCGACCTGCGGATCTTCCTCAGCTACCGCACGATGGCCTACTCGCAGGCCTTCTCGGCGGTGACGAGCCTCGCCGTCTTCTATTACGTCTCGCGCCTGCTGCGGGTCAGCACCTTCAGCTCCTCGGACAAATACTTCGCGTTCGTCGTCGTCGGCCTCGTCATTCTGGCGGTCGTCCAGTCGACGCTCGTCCTCTCCGGTTCGGTGCGCAACGAGCTGGTCGCAGGCACCTTCGAGCGGGTGCTGCTCTCGCCCTTCGGCGCCGTGCGCGGTGCCCTCTCGATGATGATCTTCCCGGCGGTCCACGCGATCGCGATGGGGGCCTGGACGCTGACCGTCGCGGCCGTCTTCTTCGGCCTCCGCCTGCACTGGTCGACGGTCGCCCTCGCACTGCCGGTCGGCATCGTCGCCGCCCTCTCGTTCAGCGCGATCGCCCTGCTGATCGCGGCGCTGGTGATCGTCTTCAAGCAGGCGCCGGGCGTGGGGATGATCGTCGTCGGCATCACCTTCATCTCGGGCCTCTACTTCCCGACCAGCCTGCTGCCGGTCTGGATCCGCTGGGCCTCGGCGGTGCAGCCGTTCACCCCGGCGGTCAACCTGCTGCGCCACTTGCTCGTCGGCCTGCCGATGTCCGCGTCACCCTGGCTGTCCCTGCTGAAGCTGCTGGGCTTCACCGTCGTTCTCCTGCCGCTCGGCGCCTGGGTGCTCTCCTGGGGAGTGGTCGCCGGGCAGCGCCGCGGAACGATCATTGAGTACTGAGGGAGGGACGGCCGGCGGGACGGGCCGCGGCGCCGCCTTCGCCGGCGTCTTCGATCCGCGCCGCAGCGCAGCTGGGGACGGCCTGCGCGCCCGGCTCGCGGCGGCGCTCGAGCCGGACGGCGAGGCGCGCCGCTGGGACGACGGCTGCCTCTCGCTTGCCTGGACGGAGGGAGTCGCCTGCGCCGAGCCGAGCGGGGAGGGGGAGGGAGTCCTCTCGCTGCTCGACGGCAGCCTCTACAACCGCAGCGAGCTCGCTGCGGGGCTCGGTCTACCGGAGGGGATTGGTGCGGCGGAGCTGCTGGCGAGCGGTTACGCGCAGCTCGGCGCGGAGCTGCTGCCGCGGCTGCGGGGCGACTTCGCGCTGCTGCTGTGGGACCCGGCGCGGCGATCGGGGCTGATCGCCCGCGACCAGCTCGGCGGCCGCTCGCTCTTCCTGCACCGGCTGGGGGAGGGAATCGCCTTCGCCTCCGAGGTCCGCAACCTGACGCGGCTCTTGCCGCGCAGGCCGGCACCCGACCCCGACGCGGTCGCGCGCTGGTTCGTCCCGGCCCTGACGCGCGAGGGCCGGACGCTCTTCGAGGGGGTGGAGGCGCTCGGGCCGGCGACCCGCCTGACGCTCGGCGACGGTGCGCCGCAGGCGAGTCGCTACTGGACGCCGCGCTACCGACGGCCGCGGGCGGCCTCACCCGAGGAGGCGGGCGCGCAGGTGCGGGCGGCGCTGCGGCAGGCCGTGAACCGGCGGTTGGGGCCGGACGACTCGACCGCCGTGCTGCTGAGCGGCGGCATCGACTCGGGCAGCGTCGCCGGGGTCGCCGCGGCGGAGCGGGACGGCGGCGCCCCGGCGCCCCGCTCCTACTCGGTCGTCCTGCCGGGCTATCCCGAACTGGACGAGGGGCCGCTGATCGACTCGATCGCGACCGGGCTCGGCCTGCGGGCGACCGCCCTGCAGCTGCGCTCGGGCGGCCTGCTGAGCGGGGCGCTCCCCTTCATCGAGAGCTGGGAAGTGCCGCCGATCACGACGACGCTGTTCTTCCTCCACCCGCTGCTGCGGCGGGCGGCTGGCGACGGCGTCGATGTGCTGCTCGACGGCGAGGGCGGCGACGCACTCTTCTGGCACGCCCCCGGCCTGGTCGGGGAGCGGCTGCGGCGCGGCCACCTGCTCTCCGCTTGGTCGCTGGCCGGGCGCTTCCCCGAGTACGGGTCTGCGACCACCTGGCGCACCCGCCTCCATCGGCTGCGCGCGCTGGCGCGGCCGCGCGGCACCGTCCCATCGCCGCCGGCCTGGCTGTCTGCCGACCGACTGGTCGGCGGCGGCGCGTCCCGCGTCCCGCCCTGGGAAGGGCCCGCCTGGTGGACGGCGCACGTCGACGGCGTCCTGGGCCTCGGCTCGCAGCTGATGCACGACCTCTCGCGTCGGCACGCGGCGCTCAGTGGCATCGAGCCGCGCCACCCGCTGCTCGACGTCGACCTGATCGAGCTCGCCCTCTCGCTGCCACCAGAGCTCGCCTTCGACCGGCGCTACAACCGCCCCGTCCTCCGCCACGCCGTCGAGGGACTGCTGTCAGACGGGCCGCGCCTACGTCCCTACAAGAGCCACTTCGACCCGGTCCTGATCGACGGCCTCCGGGCGGACCTGCCGGTGCTCGAACGCCTCCTGCTGGCGCCGGGCGCCGAGGTCGGCGCCTATGTCGACCGGCGCCGCCTGGAGGAGCACTTCGCCTCCCCGCCCGGCGGCGCCGACGCGCTGCGCGAGTGGTCAAAGCAGATCTGGTTCCTGGCCACGATCGAGTGCTGGCTGCGCCAGCAGGGCGGTTGCGAACCGGTTCCCAAGGAACTTATGAAAAACCTACAAAAGCCATCATTTTCGTTCGCCGAGCTGTAAGCGGATCGTACTTTTTCCCACCCAACCCACCGGTTGGAGCGCCGCTATCGCGCTAGCTTGTTCGTATGGAAAAAACAAGCCTTCTATACAAGAGGCCATCCATCATCGACCACGGCTCCCTGCGTGATCTGACCGCGGCTCTGCACGAAGGCGGGCGCCAGGACGGGCTCGTGTTCTCGCAGCACCCGACGGTCATCGGGCACAGCTGCCCGGCAGGGGCAGTCGCGCAGGACGCCTGCAACGGCAACGGCGGCAACAGCTAGAGCTATCGGCTCTGGCCTTTCGACCCAGCCGAAGGTCCTAGGGCAGTTTCCAGAGGCGCGCCGCTAGACCAGCGGCCGCCTCTGGTCCTGGACGCGGGCGTTCAGCCGAACGGCGGCTGGTAGAAGTCCGGCACCGGGCGCATCGAGAAGGCCTTCGAGCGTTCGCCGCGGTAGACGGCGCGCGCCGCGCCGCGCCGGTGGCGCCCATAGCCGGTGCGTGCGAAACCGGCAAACATCCCATGTCGATCGGCGCGGACGGCGAGGACGTCGCGCCAGCGCTTCCCCCGCTGAACCTGGATCGCGACCCGGCCCGGGCTGCTGCCGGGAGTGCGACCCCAGACGAACAGGCCCCGTCTGCGCGGATAGGCGACGAAGGGGAAGCGGAACGCGTACATCAGTTCCTTCGGCTGGTCCTGTTCCACCGTGGCGCCCCGGAAGTAGAGACCGGTCTGGAGCGTTTCGCTGAAGGGCAAGTTCGGTTCGGGCGGGAAGTCGCGCAGGCTGTACCAGAAGAAGTGGTTGACGCCCGCGCTCCAGGCCCGGTAGAGCGCTTCCGCCGTCCAGCGCGTCTCGATCCTCATCGGCAGCCCGCCCGGATCGGGGGGCCTGGAGTCCCAGCCGAACTCCGTGATCCAGAGCGGTGTGTGCCGGAAGCGCCCCTTGATCCTGCCGGCGCGGTCGGCGGCGGCCAGCAGCCGCTGCAGCTTCGGCAGGTCGCCGAGCTCGACGTCGTTGGCGTGGCCCTGATGGGTCGGGCTGCCGGTCGTGTACGGATGGATGTCGAAGACGTCGAAGTGGACGCCGCCGCCGCAGTTGCCCTTGGTCGGGTGGGGGTGCCGGCTGCCGGCCATGCAGAGCAGCAGGCGGGCGAAGCGCATCGGGCCGATCGTCAGGGGCGGCACGGCGATCGGGCCGAGGCCGGCGGCGAGCACGATGTTCGAGCGGTCGACCGCCTTGACGGCGAAGTAGAAGCTGTTGATCAGTTCCCGATAGAGGTACGGCGAGACGGGCTTGCCGTTTTCGTACTGCGGATTGAAGAAGAGGCTGAGGTTGGGCTCGTTGAGGCCCTGCCAGTAGCGCACCCGCGGCAGGCCTTCGAAGTGGCCGCTGTAGCGGCGGGCGGCCGCCGTTGCGAACTGCGCCAGCGCGGCCGGGTCGGGTTTGCAGGGCGCGTCCGTCTGGGTGGGTTCCGGACAGTGTTGGGCCCAGAGGGGCGCTCCCCGCAGCTGGAGGATCGGCGTCAGGCCCGCGTGCACCGCGTTGGTCACCCAGACGTCGAGCTGTTCCCAGTCGTAATGCGGGTCGGAGGGATTCTCCGGGTCCCAGGAGCCCGGCTCGTGCTTGGGCGCGATCTGTCCCCATCGCACTGGCGTGAGAGCGAGCTGGGCTCCTGCCGCCACGACCTGTTCGAACGCGGCCGGTTCGTTGTCGTAGACATAGGAGACCCCGGTCTTCAGCGGGCGCATCGCGGCATCGGCCGGCTGCGGGCCGGCGATCGGCTGGAGCCCGATGGCCGCGAGGGCGACCGCCACGCAGAGCCCGCCGAGCCGTGCCGGCGCCTTCACGAAGAGGCCCATGGGGGAGCTACCGAGCGGTCCTTCGCGTCCGGCGCCAGAGGAAGGCGAGCGACCAGAGGACGGTGGCTGCGATCAGCAGGGGGAGCAGCGGCCCGAGCTGGCCCGAGCCGGAGGACGAGCCGGTCGCCTGTCCGATCGCCTCGCTGAGGCCGGAGGAGCCGCTGGGCGAGGCGGAGGCGGGGCGGGATGCGCCGCCGATTGCATTCCCGGTCGGGGCGGCGGGGGCCTGCCGGTGTCCCTGGCTCGGCGCCGTGCCGCCGGCCGCGACAGTGGGGCTCGGCGCCGTCGCCGCCGCCACTTCGGCCGTCGCGCGGCCCGCCGTCCCCTGCGCGGCGAGCTTGCGGGTGTTGCGGGC
>DASTHF010000034.1:0-7735 GCA_035605615.1 Solirubrobacterales bacterium | reverse complement strand
CGAAGTGGGTCGGGAACTGCCGCAGCTTCTGCTTCGTGTAGTGGAAGAGTGGCTCCCCGCGCTCGTCGAGGTAGCTGTAGTACGAGCAGTAGCGGTCGGGTCCCGGCACGATCTCCGTGGCGATCATCTCGAGATTGGCGGGCAGCGCCGCCAGCTCCCGTTCCAGCTCCTCTCTCGAGTCGACGAGGATCAGTTTCCTACGCATCCCGAAACGGTGCGTGAAGCGGTGTGAGTGACGTGGCTTGAGGGCGCAGGGGAAGCTGAACCCCTCGAGCGTCGCGCCGAGGTTGGCGCCACGCTCGACGATTGCGGTGCGGGGGATGTCCACGCCGGCCTTACGCGCCAGCTCCGCCGTGCGCTGCTTGTCGAGCATCGCCAGCAGAACCTCGTCGTCTGCCTCCATCGGCGCATAACCGAGCTCGACCAGGCGTGCCCGGTTGTGCCCGATAAGCTCGAGCCCGTCGTCGCAGCAGGGAAGGAGGACGCCCTCGCGAGGACCCTGCTCTAGCAGCGAGAGCCAGCGCTCCTGAACGCCCTCGCCGCTGCCCGTGTCGATGAACCGCTGGCGCGCTCGGGAGTGCCGCAGCGGGTCGCTGCCGTGCCCCAGGGCGATCACCGGAACGCCGGCGTCGTGGAGCCCCCGAGCCACCGAAATTGCCACCACGCCGCCGCCCAGCAGCAGCGCCGGAGGCGAGTCAGCCACGCACCACGCCGCCGCTGTCCAGAGTGGCGTCCACCCAGGCGTTGGAGAACTCGCCCCTCGCCACTGCGGCGACGTACTCCGCTTCGGCGGCGGAGCGGGCGCGCAGTCGCTTGAGCAGCTCCGGGGCGATTTCCTGCGGGACCACGACGACGCCGTTGAGGTCGGCGACGACGATGTCGCCGGGATGGACGACTATGCCGCCGCAGGAGATCGGATAGTTGATCTCGCCCGGGCCACGGTGGAGCGGCCCGATCGGAGTGACTCCGCGCGCGAAGACGGGGAAGTCGCCGAGCGCCTGGATCGCCGGCAGGTCCCGTACGAGCCCGTCGACGACGAACCCGGCGATGCCGCGGTGGCGGGCCTTGGTGGAGATGAGGTCGCCGAGGACGGCGGTGAGGCCGGAGCGGCTTGTGTCGATCACGATCACGTCGCCGGGTTGCGCCAGGTCGAGGCTCTTGTGGACCATCAGGTTGTCGCCGGGGAAGACCTTCACCGTGCAGGCCGGGCCGATCAGCGACAGGTTGGGGCCGGTCAGCGGACCGATCTCCGCGACCATCGCGTAGAGGCGGTTCATCAGGTCCGAGATCGCGGGCGTGTCGAAGTCGCGCAGGCCCTCGACGATGTTGCTGGGGGGCCGGTCGAAGCTCTCTCGTATTCGGAACCCGGGGCCGGGATGGAGCTCGGAGGTTTTGGGTTTCCCGGCCTGGGGCTTGGCGTCGGTGGAAGCGTTACTTGCGTCGCCCACAGCTAAAGCACTGTAGCGCTAGGTCTAGGCTAGCGTCGGTGGTCGGATGATTACGTCGCTGCGCGTCTGCCTGATTCCCGGGGACGGAGCCGGCCCGGAAGTCAGCGCGGCGACGCGGCGGGTCCTCGATGCCACCGGCGTCGAGATCTCCTGGGAGGTGCACGATGTCGGCCAGGTCGCCTACGACCGGACAGGCGAAGCGCTGCCGAGTCGGCTCGTGGAGGAGATCGAAGAGTGTGGCCTGGCGCTGAAGGGCCCTGTGGCAACGCCCCGGGGGGCACCGTTTCGGTCCGTCAACGTCTCGCTGCGCGAGCGGCTCGACCTCTTCCTCGGCGTGCGCCCCAGTCGGGCGTTTCCCGGCGTGCCGACGCCTTTCCCTGAGACCGATGTGGTCGTCCTGCGGATGCACGACGGGGATCTCTACGCCGGCATCGACTACAAGCCCGACGACCCGGTCGCGACGGCGATTCGCAGCGCGCTGGTCGAGGCGGGCGCCGATCCGCTTGCGGACGACACGGGAATCTCGGTCAAGCCGATCTCGGTTGCGGCTGCGGAGCGGGCTGCCGAGGCGGCATTCGCGTGGGCGCGAGACAACGGCAGGGGACGCGTGACGATCGTGCACAAGGCAAACGTGATGCGGGGCAGCGACGGTGTGTTCCTGGAGGCGGCCCGCAGCGTCGGCGCGGGCTTTCCGGAGCTCTCGGTGGACGACTGCCTCGTCGACCGGCTCTGCGCTGACCTCGTCCGGCATCCTGGGCGGTTCGATGTGCTCTTCGCGCCGATGCTCTACGGGGACATCGCTTCGGACCTGACCGCGGCGCTGTGCGGCGGGCTCGGCGTGGCGCCGGGCGCCAATCTCGGCGATCGTTGCGCGGTGTTCGAGGCTGTGCACGGCACCGTCCGCCGCCACGCCGGACAGGGAACAGCGAACCCTGCGGCGCTGATCCTCAGCGGGGCGATGCTGCTGCGTCATGCTGGCGCCGAGGAGGCGGCGGCACGCGTCGAGGGGGCCGTCGCGGCGGCGATCGCCGCCGGAGCCGTCACCGCCGACCTGGCAAGCGACGGAGCACTGCCCCTGACGACGTCCGAGATGACCGACGCGATCGTGGAGCGCCTCTAGCGTGAGTCTCGAGCGCCTCGACCTGGCCGGCTTCGAGGCGGTTGCACCGCAATGGGAACGCCTGCGGCGCACAGGGAGCGGCCCCTTTCTGACCGCCGACTGGCTGGCGAGTTGGTGGCGCGCCTATGCGCCCGACGACGAGCTGGCGCTGGTCCTTGCCGCCGACGACGGAACGCTGCTCGCGGGGGGCTGCTTCCTCGACGGCGGTCGCAGGATCGAGGCGGCGGTCAATGCGCACAGCAACGATTGGGGAGCGGTCGCCCGCGACGGCGAGGCGGAATCTTGCTTCTGGTCGGAGCTGGCGGCGCTGGGAAGCCGCAGTCTCGTCCTGGGCCCCTTCCCGTCCGGCGAAGCCGAGGCGGCGGTGCGCGGGGCGCTGAGCAGGTACGGCTACCGCCTTGTCGAGGAGGCACTTGAGCCAAGCCCCTGGGCCGCCCTTCCCGGCTCCTTCGAGGAGCTGCTCGCGGCCCGCAGCCGCAACCTGCGCTCCCAGGTGGGCCGCCGCCGGCGCCGCCTCGAGAAGGAGGGCGAGCTGGCGCTGAGGGCCGTTCGGGGAGGGCCGAAGCTGGAGCGCGACCTCGATGCCTTCTTGGCGCTCGAAGCCGCCGGTTGGAAGGGCAGAAGGGGGACGGCGATTGCCGCCGACCCCAACCTCCTCGCCCTCTACCGAGGCTTCGCGGAACGGGCGTCCGCCCAAGGCCGCCTGCGGCTCTACCTACTGGAGCTCGACGGCAGGCCGGTGGCGGCCGAGTACGGCTGCTCGCTCGACCGCTGCGGCTTCCTGGTCAAGACCGCGTTCGACGAGAGCCTGGCTCGCTTCGCACCCGGCTTCGTGCTTCAGGCGGCGGTGCTCGAGGCCTCGATCGAGGAGGGCCTGACCCGCTACGACTTTCTCGGCGGGCCCGACGGATACAAGCTGCGCTGGGCGGACGGAGTGCGCCCGCGAACCGTCCTGCGCGCCTTCAGGGGGGTCGCCACCACCCCGGCATACGCCTGGCGGAGGAGCATCAGGCCGAGCTTGAAAGGCGCCCGAGACCGGGCCAGGGCCGGCGCCGCGGGCCTCCGGAGGTGGACCGCCCGCCATCGCCGCGCGCAGGGCAGCGGATAGCATCCTCGCCGCCCCAAGACCAGAGGAGACCACCACAGCGATGAGCGAGAACCAGTACGAGCTGACCACCGACCAGGCCGAGCGCGAGGCATCCGGCGCCCACAGCTACGGCCGCTACCTCGAGGAGTTCGAGGTCGGCGCCGTCTACAAGCACTGGCCGGCCAAGACCGTGACCGAGGCGGACGACCACCTCTTCTGCCTGATCACGATGAACCACCACCCGCTCCACATCAACGACGTCTACGCGAAGCAGTCGCAGCAGGGGCGCAACGTCGTCGTCGGGCCGCTCGTCTACTCGCTGGCGCTCGGCATGTCGGTCTCCGACGTCTCCGGCAAGGCGATCGCCAACCTTGCGACGGAAGAGCTCAGCCACCCGAACCCGGTCTTCCACGGCGACACGCTCTTCTGCGAGACCGAGGTGCTGGAGGTGAAGCCCTCGAAATCGAAGCCAGACCGGGGCGTCGTCAAGGTCCACACCCGCGTGCTCAACCAGGACGGGGTGCTGGTCGCCGAGTTCAAGCGCCTGGTTCTGGTCCCGCGCCGCCCATAGACTCGCCCGGGTGGCCAGCGGCAGCCATGCCGAGAGGATCGATCCGGAGGCGCTGACCGACCCCGCGCTCGTCTCGGCGTGGCGTGAGCTGGCCGAGCTGCGCGAGAACCCGTTCCTGACCCCCGACTGGTACCGGGCCTCGATCGAGGCGCGCGACGAGGAGCCCTTTGCGATCGCCTGGCGGGTCGGAGGCGAGATCCGGGGCGTGCTGCCGCTGGTCAGGACGTCACGCGGGCCGCTGAAGCTGCTGCGCTTCGCCGGGGCGCGGCGCGGCGACTGGTTTTCGCCGGCCTGCCGGCCGGCGGACGAAGGCGACATGGCCGAGGCCTGTGCCCCGTTGCTGCTGGCCGAGCGGATGAGCTGGCAGCTGATCCGCCTCGACCGGGTCGACGCCGGCTGCGCATGGCCGACCGCTCTCGCGGCGGGCGGTGGAATAGCCGTCGTCCCGCGCCGCCGCCCCGACGTGCTCCCTTACATCCAGCTCGGCGAGGGCGGTTTCGAGGCATACCTGGCGAGTCGCAGCCGAAATTTCCGCAGTCAGCTCAACCGCCGCCGCAGGCGGCTCGAGCGCGACCACGGCCTGGCCTTTCGCATGACCTCCACATCCCAGGAGCTCGACGCGGACCTAGATGTCTTCTGGCGCCTCCACGACGAGCGCTGGCGCGACCGTGGCGGCTCCTCGTCGGCGATCCCCGCCGCCAGGCGGCACCTGCGCCTCTTTGCCGCCGCCGCCCTGGAGCGGGGCTGGCTGCGACTGTGGACCGCGGTTGCGGACGGGGAGCCGGCGGCGTCCTGGTATGGCTGGCGGATCGGCGGGCGCTACTGCTACTCGCTCGCCGGTCTCAGCCGGCGCTTCGAGCGCCACGGCCTCGGCACCGTGCTGCTCGCCCACACAATCGAGCAAGCGGCTGCCGAGGGGGTGACGGTCTACGACCTGATGTGGGGGGATGAGGACTACAAGCGACGCTTCGAGACGGGCAGGCGCCACGCGGTCACCTGGCTGCTCAGCCGCAGCCGCCACCCGATTCGGCCGGCGGTCAGCTTCGGCATGCAAGTCGCCAGGGCCGGGGACGAACTTCCGCCCGCGCTGCGACGGCCCCTCAAGCGACTGGCGGGTACGGTGCGTCGATCGTGAGGAGGCGGGACGACCTTCCCGCCGTTCTGCACCTCGGTCCAGACGTCCGTGGCGGCATGACCGCGGCGAGGGGGAGCCTGCTGGCCTCGCCGCTTTCAGAGCGCTACCGGCAACTCTTCGTCCCGACCCATCGCGGCCCGGGACCGGTACGGCGCCTTGCCGTTTTCCTCCTGGCGCTGCTGCGCTTGACGGTGTGGAGCGCTCGGGGTCAGGGCCGGATCGTCCACATCCACGCGACGGTGCGCGGCAGCATGTACCGCAAGGCGGTTTGCGTCTTGATCGCCCGCGCGCTGCGCCGGCGGGTCGTCCTGCAGGTGCACTCCGGCCCCGGCGATATCGCCGGCTTTCGTGCCCGGCTGGATCGCTTCAGCGCGGCCCTCTTCGCTCTCGCGTTCCGTGTCGCCGATGTCGTGATGGCGGTCTCCTCCGCGAGCGCCGCGGCGCTCGCGGACGCCTTCGGCGCTACCGACGTCATCGTCGTTCCCAATGCGGCGCCGGCGGTCGCGGAGCGATCCCTGCGACGGCCGGGCCCCGGAAGGGCGCCGACCGCGGTCTACCTGGGCGGCTTCGCCAACCGGGTAAAGGGGGGGAGCGTGTTGCTGGAGGCGCTGGCACGACCCGAGCTGGCCGAGCTCCATGCCGTTCTCGCGGGCCCTGGCGAGTTGCCGGAGACGGGGCGTCGGCTGCTCGCCGCGAGGGCGGCTCTGGAGTGGCGAGGCTGGCTCGACGCTTCCGAGAAGGACGAGCTGCTGCGCACCGCCGACATCTTCGTGATCGCCTCGACCTCCGAGGGATTGCCGATGGCGCTGCTCGAGGCGCTCTCGCTCGGCCTGGCGATCGTCGCCACCGAGGTTGGCGGCGTGCCGGACGTAGTGGAGCCGGAGGTGTCGGCGATCGTCGTCCCGCCGGGCGATCCGGCTGCCCTTGCCTCGGGCCTGGCTCGACTCGCCGCCGATCCCGCCCTCCGCGAGCGGCTCGGCGGCGCGGCCCGCGAGCGGGCCCGCTCCTTCAGTGCCGAGCTGATCGCCGAGCGGATCGACGCGGTGTACCGGCGCCTGCTCTGAGCTCGTGGCGAACCGCCGCGATCAGCCGCTCGCCGCCGAGCGCCGATCCCGCTTGCCGCGAGGGCGCTCGCTCGACCGCAGCCGTCAGCTCCTCCGCCTCTTCGATGAGGACGACGCGGCCGGTGCGCGCCAGCGCCCGTCCCAGCTCCAGCTGGTGGTCGTCGACCGTCTCGCCGAAGCGGCGCAACCGCGGCAGCACGACGGGAGCGTGACCGGCCCTGATCGCGCAGAGGATCGTGCCGACGCCCGCATGGCTGACAACGTGCGAGGCCAGCTCCATCTGCTCGACGACCTCGGCGAACGGCAGCCAGCGGCTGGCGCGGGTGGCATTGGCGGGCGGCTCGCCCGGTCCGTACTGAACGACCAGCTCCTCGTCCGCGATTGACTCGAGCGCTCGCAACAGGCGTTCGAACCTGAACGACGGGTGGCTTCCGACGGTGGCGAAGATCACAGCAGCCCACCTTCGAAGCGGGCCTTGCCGCCGGCGGCTTCGGGCCACTGCACGAAAAGCGCGTCGGCCAACGGGTGGATCAGGCGGCCCGTGAGCGAGAGGCTGCGGATGCGCGTCAGGCTCTCGACGTAGACCAGGCGCGTGCCGTGCAGCTTGCCGGCCAGGAAGAAGGGGAAGGCGAGCGCGGCACCGGTCGAGAGGATGACGTCGGGCCGCTCATGCCGCACGACCCTCCAGGCGAGCCGCATGTTCGCCAGCAGGGCGCCAAGGCTTCGGTTCGTCGGCCCGTGCGCGATTACCACCCGCTCGTCGCGCAACAGGTGCTTGGAGTCGGCCGCCTCGAGCGTCACCCAGACGCGCGTCAGGTCGTTCCAGGCCGGCTGCAGGCAGAGCATCTGAAGCAGATGACCGCCCGGCGAGCAGACCAGCAGCGCCTTGACCGCCCCGTCAGTCGTAGCTTCCATCGAGTGCGATCGCAAGCGAGACGAGGTCGAGGCCGAGGTCGCGCGCGGCACCGGCGACGATCGGGATCGCTTCCACGGTTGGCTGGGCGCTCTCGCGTTCGGCGTAGAGGGCGGAGTCGTGGAGCAGGATCACCGAGCCGGCGCCGAAGTCACGCAGTGCCAGGCGGGCGATCTCATCGGCGGCGATCTCCTCCCAGTCCTGACCCCAGGCGCTCCAGTAGGCCAGCCGCAGGCCCAGGTCCGAGCAAATAGCGGCAAGCGCCGGCGACGATGCGCCGTAGGGCGGCCGATACCAGCGTGGGCGCCGGCCGGCCGCTCGCTCGATCGCCTCCAGCCCCTGCGAGAGATCCCGGCGGGCTTCCTCCGCGCCAAGGCGGTCGTGGCGCCTGTGGGTC
>DASTHF010000025.1:0-5550 GCA_035605615.1 Solirubrobacterales bacterium | reverse complement strand
CTGAGGGTTGAGCGCGGCCGGATTCCTTCCCACCTCGACCCGCGCAGGGCCGGAAGTCACTGATCCCCCGGCGAGCTGTCGCGCGGTTTGCGCGACAGCCTCGCATGGGACGATTTCTGGAGTGAAGGCCGAAGTCCTCGTGGTCCGCTGCGGCCTCGTCCCCTACGACGAGGCCTGCGCCGCCCAGCGGCGGCTGGAGGGTGCACGGCAGCGCGGCGAGGTCCCTGACATGTTGCTGCTGCTCGAGCACCCGCCCGTCTACACGCGGGGCCGCCGCTCCAGCCCCGAGGAGCTGCCGATGGGCTCCGAGTGGTACGAGCGACAGGGGATCGAGGTGCGCGACACCGACCGCGGCGGCCGCGTCACCTATCACGGGCCCGGACAGCTCGTCGCCTACCCGATCGTCTCGCTGAGGCCCTATCGCGACGACGTTCACGAGTACGTGCGGCGGGTCGAGCGGGTGGCGATCGAGGCGCTCGCCGAGCACGGCGTCGTGGCGAAGACGATCGAGGGCCTGACCGGCGTCTGGGCCGGCGATCGCAAGATCGGCTCGATCGGCGTCCACGTCAGCCGCGGCGTCACCACCCACGGGCTGGCGGTAAACGTCGACAACGATCTGCAGCCGTTCGAGTGGATCGTCCCCTGCGGGATCGAGGGGGTGCGGATGACCTCGCTGGCCCGCGAGCTGGGCGCCGCCCAGGACGTCGGCGCCTTCGCCGAGACGGTGGCGGCTCGCTTCGGCGAGGTGTTCGAGCGGACTGCGGTCGAGGCCGATCCGGCGGAGCTCGGCATCGCGCCCGCTACGCTCGGCGCACCGCAGTCATGACCGAAACGGCAGAGCGCATCCACGTCACCCGCTCCCGCGCCAAGCCGGGCGGCACCGCGGCGGCCGCGGACGGCGCCGTCCCCTTCCGGCGAGCCCGCAAGCCGCCGTGGCTGAAGGTGCCGGCGCCGGGCGGTCCGACCTACCGGCGGCTGAAGGCGGAGATCGGCGGCGAGGGCCTCCACACCGTCTGCGAGGAGGCCAACTGCCCCAACGTCGGCGAGTGCTGGGAGCACGGCACGGCGACCTTCATGATCCTCGGCGACGTCTGCACGCGGCGCTGCGGCTTCTGCAACGTGAAGACGGGCGTGCCGACCTGGAGCGACCCGCTGGAGCCACTGCGCGTCGCCAGCCAGGTGAAGCGGATGGGCCTGCGCCACGCCGTCGTCACCTCGGTCGACCGCGACGACCTGCCCGACTATGGCGCCGGCGCCTTCGTCGGCGTGATCCGCTCGATCCGCATGCAGGCGCCCGGTTGCAAGGTCGAGGTGCTCACCCCGGACTTCCGCGGCCAGGAGATGCCGCTCGCCAAGGTGATCCACGAGCGGCCCGACGTCTTCAACCACAACGTCGAGACGGTGCCCCGCCTCTATCCGGTGGCGCGCCGCGGCTCCCAGTTCATGCGCTCCGCGCGCGTCCTGCGCATGGCCAAGGAGATGGGCGGCGAGAGGGTCATCACCAAGTCCGGCCTGATGGTCGGGCTGGGCGAGGCCTTCGAGGAGATGGTCGAGGCGTTCGGCATCCTGCGCGAGCACCGCGTTCAGGTGCTTACCGTCGGCCAGTACCTGCGCCCCACCGAGAACCACCTGCCGGTCGTCCGCTACTGGCACCCGGAGGAGTTCGAAGCGCTGGAGCGCGCCGCCTACGAGATGGGCTTCGAGTCCGTAGCCGCCGGTCCCCTCGTCCGCAGCTCCTACCACGCAGAGCAGCACCTGCCGGCCGCGGCGCAGTGAGTGGAGCCAGCCGGGATCGAACCGGCGACCTCCGCCTTGCAAAGGCGGCGCTCTGCCAGCTGAGCTATGGCCCCGTACCGGGAAGTGTAGGCGCGGTCGCCGTCAGCGGGCGGCGCTAGTCGTCGAAGTCGAAGTCCTTCGGCGGTTTCTGCTCGAACCAGAGCTGATCGTCCTCGGGGGCCTCCTCGAGGAAGTCGGGCGTCTCCTCGAGTAGATCCTCCTCTGGCGCCTCCAGCGCCTGGTCGAGCTCGTCGGAGAGCCGCTTTTCGTCCCAGAAGTCGTCGTCCTCTTCCTCGCCGGGCTCCTCGCTCTTCGCGGCCGGCTCGGGCTCCTCCTCCTCCTCCTCATCCTCCGCGTCGGCGAGGGGGTCGACAGGGGCAAGGCGCGGCTCGCCCATCTCCGCCTCGACCAGCTGCTCCTCGGAGGGGGCGGGCGACTCCGACTCCTCGATCTCACCCTCGACGTCGTAGAGCTGGGTCGGCTCCTCGGCGAGGGCTTGCCGCTCCTCGGTGCTGGGGCCGGCCGGCTGTACCTCGTCAGCCGCCGCCTGCTCCTCTGCCGGGACCTCCAGCTCGGGTTGGGGCGCCTCTTGAAGGTCCGCGATGTCGGGGGCGCGGCGGCGCGGCGGCAGGTCCTCCGCCGGCTCAGGCTGGGCCATGAACTCGGTGGGCGCCTCGGCCACCGCGTCCCCGGCCTCGACGCCCGGCCGCTCGGGTGGCCCAAACGCCTCGTCCTCGAGCTTCTTCAGCTCGGACTCGCCGGCGCCGTGCTGGCGCTTCAGTTCCAGATGCTCTTTGATCGCTTCGTCGAGAATTCCCATCGCTGCGTCCCCTTGGGACGCTCAAGACTATGCGGTCCGGGGAGCGGCTGGGAAGGCCCTGGGACGTTCGTCCCAACTCCGTCCGCAGGGACCGGCTGAGAGCCGGAGTCGGACCTGTGTAGCCTCAATGGGACATCGAACACCGACTGGGGAGGAGGGTCGAGATGTACGCACGAGTCGCACGCTGGGAGGGCGCCGACGCCGAGGCGCTGGAGCGCACGGCGGCGGAGATCCGTCAGGACTCGGAGTCCGGGCCGCCGGAGGGCGTCCCGTCGAAGGAACTGCTGATGCTGACCGACGTCGAGAGCGGACGCGCGATGGCGATCGTCATGTTCGAGACCGAGGAGGACTACCGTCAGGGCGACGAGACCCTGAACTCGATGAGCCCGCCCGGCGAGGGCATGGGCCGCCGCGTCTCGGTCGACAAATACGAGGTCGCCGTCCGGCTCGAGGCCTGAAGCTCCCGCATATCCGAAGGCATCCTGGCGAAAGCCTGCTACGGTGGCCGAGTCGGGCCTGGCATTCCGCCTGCCCGAGAGGTTCCGTTTCCTCCGTGTGCTGCTCAGCGCTTCAGGGGTCGCAGGATCTCCCCTGAGTCATTAGAGAAGGAGCACACAACATCATGTCCTTTGCCGATTTCGGCATCTCCAAGCCGGTGGTGCGCGCGCTTGCGCGCCGCGGCATCACCGAGCCGTTCCCCGTGCAGAAACTGGTCGTGCGCGACGCCCTCGCCGGCCACGACCTGCTTGTCCAATCGCCGACCGGCTCGGGCAAGACGCTTGCCTTCGGCATCCCGCTGGTCGAGCGCCTCGAGCCCGGTGCCCGGCGTCCCTCCGCCCTCGTCCTCGCTCCAACGCGCGAGCTGGCGGCGCAGATCGTCGAGGAGCTCCGCTCCCTCGCCGAGGCTCGCGGGCTGAAGATCGCCGCCGTCTACGGCGGCGTCGGTTTCGGGCCGCAGACCAAGGCGGCGCGGTCCGCCGACGTCCTGGTCGCCACCCCCGGCCGTCTCGAGGACCTGATCGCCCGCGGCGCCGTCTCGCTCGAGCAAGTTCGGATCCTCGTCCTCGACGAGGCCGACCGCATGCTCGACATGGGGTTCCGCCCGCCGGTCGACCGGATCGTCGGCCAAACCCCCCGCCAACGGCAGACCCTCTTCTTCTCGGCGACGCTCGAGGGCGCCGCCGGCAAGCTCGCCGCCGCCTACACCCGCGACGCCAGGCGCCACACCCACAAAGGCACCAAGAGAAGCAGCGCCGACATCGAGCACCGCTTCGTCCACGTCGAGTCCCAGAGCGCCAAGCTCGATCGGCTGATCTGCCACCTGGACGAGAACGATGGCGCCCGCACGCTGGTCTTCGTTCGCACCAAGCGGGGCGCCGACCGTCTCGTCAAGCGGCTGCGCAACCGCGAGGTGGAGGCCGTCGCGATGCACGGCGACAAGAGCCAGGGGCAGCGCGAGCGCGCGCTGGCCCGCTTCGAGCGCGGGGAGGTCGGTACCTTGATCGCCACCGACGTCGCCGCCCGCGGGATCGACGTTCCCGAGATCGCCCAGGTCGTCAACTTCGACGCCCCCGGCGATCGCGAGGCCTATGTCCATCGGATCGGCCGCACCGGGCGGGCGGGGCGACCCGGCACCGGGATCAGCTTCGTGCTGGGCGACCAGGCCACCGAGATGGGGCGCATGGCGCGCGAGCTCGGCCTCGCCCGGGAGTTCGAGCGCGCTCGAAACAGCCGTGATTGAAAGCGGCCGCGACCATGGGCATCGCAGCACGCGGGCTAACGGAGGATGTTCACGGCCCGTGCAGCCACCAGCAGCACGGTTATCGCTGAGATCGCCGACTCCGCCAGCATCAGCATCTTGGTGCGCCGGGTCAGCGGCATCGCATCCGTCGGGCTGAACGCGACTGCGTTCGTGAACGAGATGTACACGTAATCGACCAGTCGCGGGTGCCAGCTCGGCTCGGCGAGCGCTGGATTCTCGTCCTGAGGGAACTGAAAGTCCCGAGGTGGCGGATCGGGCGCACCCCGGCGCATTGGACCGCCCCGATCGAGCTCCCAGAACAGCAATCCGAACGTAACGATGTTCGTGCTCCAAATCGTTGCGCCCTTCAGCAGCAACTCCCCGCCGCTCTTCTCCTGCGCGCTCAGCAGCGACGCGATGAGAGCGCCGAGCGCAAGCACGTTGGCCGCGGTGATCACGACGACGAGTGCGACTGCGACGGTGCGGCGCTTGCCCATCTGCTCCAGGCGATGCCGGGGGACCGACCATGCGAGCGGCAGCAACAGCGCCGTCTCGGGGACGGCCGGGATCAGCCAGACCCACCCCGGGAGCCCGACGAGCTTCCAGCCGCCGGCGAGGCTCACCAGCGCAAGCGTGACCTGCAGCCCGATCACGAGCCCGACGGCAAGCGTCGCCTCGAACCGGGACTCGATTTCCTCCTCGCGCAGGTCCGCCGTGTTCACCGCACGATTGTCGACCATCTACTGCAACGGAGCGCGATTCGGGCGGCGTCTGAAGGCTTCGTGCCGCCTGCCGGCCGACACGGCCCAACCGCCGCCCGCCGCGGGAAGCCCCAAGCCCAGGCGGGTATCCTTGCCCTGCGAGGCCGCCGGGACGACCGCCGGAGCCTCACCCCGCGGGGCTATAGCTCAGTTGGAAGAGCGCCTGGATCGCACCCAGGAGGTCGCCGGTTCGAGTCCGGCTAGCTCCATCGCCTGATGTCCCTGCACATGGCCCGGTTCCGCTCATGTGCGGTCGGCGCGCAGCGCTGAACGACATGCTCAATTTCAGGCACGAGTGCCTGAAAACACGGCGATGGAGGCTGTCGCACAAACCCCCGGACGTGAGCCTCAGTCACGTCCGGGGCGCCGTTGAGCATTGCCCCGTCCCCGAGCGCGGAGGCCGGCGATGCCCCAGAACTTCATCGAGTGCGACCGTGAGCAGGAGCTTCTGC
>DASTHF010000245.1:0-2636 GCA_035605615.1 Solirubrobacterales bacterium | reverse complement strand
ACCAGCTTGAAGTGGTGGATCAGCGACTCCATCGAGGTCGAGAGCTCGGAGCGCGGCGGCAGCACGTACTTGCGGTCGTCGGCGATGTGGGGGCCGTCGGGCAGACGGTCGAGCGCCTGCTCGACGATCCGCGTCGACTCGATCAGCTCGGCGAGCCGCACCCGGTAGCGGTCGTAGTTGTCGCCGACCGTCCCGACCGGGACCTTGAAGTCCATCTCCGGGTAGACGAGGTAGTCGAAGGCCTTGCGCAGGTCCCAGGGCTCGCCCGCGGCGCGCAGGAGCGGACCGGTGACGCCCAGCTCCAGCAGCCGCTCGCGTGGCACGATGCCGACGCCCTTGGTCCGCTGCAGGAAGATCTCGTTGCGGTCGATCAGCGCTTCGTACTGGCCCACCCGCTCGGGCATTTCGGCGATCAGCTCGCGCAGCTTCGGCTCGAAGGCGGGCGGGATGTCCTCGATCACGCCGCCGACCTGGAAGTAGCGCGTGTGCATGCGCTGCCCGGTCGCCATCTCGAACAGGTCGAGGACCTTGTCGCGCTCGCGGAAGCAGTACCAGAGCATCGAGACCGCGCCGAGGTCGAGCGCCGTCGTCCCCAGCCAGACCAGGTGCGAGTGGATGCGGTTCAGCTCGAGGAAGATCGTCCGCAGGTACTTGGCGCGGGGCGGGATCTCCAGCCCGACCAGCCGCTCGACCGCGCCGCAGAAGGCCTCCATCTGGAAGAAGTAGGAGACGTAGTCCATCCGCTCGACGAAGGGGATGACCTTCCAGTACGCCTTGTCCTCGCAGGACTTTTCGATCCCGGTGTGGACGTAGCCGATCACCGGCCTGAGGTCGCGGACGATCTCGCCTTCGAGGTCGACGACGAGCCGCAGCACGCCGTGCGTCGCCGGGTGGTGCGGCCCGACATTTATGGTCATCAGCTCGCTGCGCGGCTCGGTTGCCTCGATCGCCTCAGCCATGGTTCCGCTCGTTGTAGGTGAAGGTCACCGGCTCGCCGCCGATCGGGAAGTCGCGCCGCAGCGGCCAGCCGACGTAGTCCTCGGGGAGGAGGATGCGGGTCAGGTTGGGGTGGCCGCGGAAGACGATGCCGAAGAAGTCGAAGACTTCGCGCTCCTGGAAGTTGGCGGTCGGGAAGAGGCCCACGCAGGAGTCGATTTCCGGCCCCGGGTCTTCAAGCGGCGCCTTGACGCGAATCCGCTCGACGCGATCCCGGTTCAGCAGCTCGTAGTGGACCGCGAAGCGGGGGGAAGCCGGAAGGTAATCGGCCGCGTGCAGGCTCGAAAGGAATGTGTACTCCTGACCCGGGGTGTCGTGGAGCCAGCGCAACACGTCGAGCACCTTGGCCGGGTCGACGACGAGCGCCGGCTGCTCGCGGTCGAAGGAGGTGTCGAGGACCGCCCCGGGGAGGCTCTGCTCGATATCGCTTCGGATCAGCTCGAGGCCGGGCGCGTCAGGCACGGACCAGCTCCCTCGCGGCCTCGTAGGCGGTGGCCGCCTCGGGGCTCGGCGTGCTCGCCGAGC
Source organism: Solirubrobacterales bacterium (assembly GCA_035605615.1). Lineage (GTDB taxonomy): Bacteria > Actinomycetota > Thermoleophilia > Solirubrobacterales > 70-9 > VRUE01. Next base: position 1,115 of record DASTHF010000245.1, on the reverse strand, counting down.
CGCCGCGCGCCCACTCCTCGGTCCCGACCGCGTTGTAGCGCTGGCGCCAGCCCTGGTCGGGGTTGCCTTTGATCATTTTCTGCAGCTTGGTGAAGCCGTAGAGGACGGCCTCGGGCCGCGGCGGGCAGCCCGGGATGTAGACGTCGACCGGCATGAACTTGTCGGCGCCCTGCACGACGGCATAGTTGGAGAACATGCCGCCGCTGGAGGAGCAGGCGCCCATCGAGATCGCCCACTTCGGCTCCAGCATCTGGTCGTAGAGGCGGCGGACGACCGGCGCCATCTTGATCGAGACGCGCCCCGCTAGGATGATCAAGTCGGCTTGGCGCGGCGAGGAGCGCAGCGCCTCGGCGCCGAAGCGGGCGAGGTCGTAGCGGGCCGTGACGATCGAGATCGGCGCCTCGATCGAGCAGCAGGCGAGGCCGAAGACGAGCGGGAAGATCGAGTTGGCCCGGGCGAGGTTGAGCATCTTCTCGAAGTTGGTCATCACGACCTTTTCCTCGACGTAGCGCTCGAGCTCCGCGCCCTCGAGCTCCGCGTGGCGGATCGGCTGGCGCTCTACCTCCAACTCAGCGCCCCCTTCCGCCAGACGTAGGCGAAGGCCACGAGCAGCAGCACGATGAACGTGATCAGCTCGCCGAGCACGAAGACACTGTCGGCCCCCTTCAGGATCACCCCGACCGGGTAGAGGAAGACGACCTCGATGTCGAAGAGGATGAACAGCATCGCGACGAGGTAGAAGCTGATGCCGAAGCGCAGGCCGCGCGCCGCGGTGACCGGGATTCCCGACTCGTAGGGCTCGCTCTGGCGGCGGCTCTCCGCGGTCGGCCGCTTCGGCAGCCGCCGGCCGACGATCGAGTTGAGCACCACGAAGGCGCTCCCGACGCCGGCCCCGAGCAGGGCGAAGACCAGTATGGGCAGGTAGCTCTTCAGCATGGGAGGTGTCGCGCGGGCCGGGACCGGGCGGCTTTCGCGCCGTGCGGTCCGCCGCGCAGCCGGTGTTATACACCCAGCTTGTGACAACTTGCTACATAGTGATTTTCCGCATCAGCAAGCGGAATTCCGACCCTTTAGGGCGGATTTAGGGGAGATTCGACGCACTTCTGCGACGCGAT
>DASTHF010000186.1:0-6202 GCA_035605615.1 Solirubrobacterales bacterium | reverse complement strand
GCTCGAAGTTGTAGACGTCGTCGGTGGTGGGGACGACGAGCACCGGTTCGTCGTTCAGCCTCTCGACCAGGCGCCGCCGGATCAGGCCGGCGCGGCCGGAGTTGGGGGGTCCGTGGATCAGTTCTAGCGGCATGCGGGGAGGCGACCCAGCATAGGTCCGCAGGAGGCCGCAAATCGGGCAGATTCGCGCTCTGCTTTGCCGTCTTCCGCCCTCTCTACATTGATTCGCGTATGGCTCTCTGCTTCGTAGACCCAGGCGACGCGATCCGGGCGATCGCGGACTCGATCGGTCGCGAGGCGCGCCGCCAGCTGCTCGGCGAGGCGGTGAGGGCCTGGGTCGACGAGATCCCCGACGACGAGCTCGAAACCCACTACGCCAAGGCGCTCTCCGAGCTCGACGAGCACGACCTCTCGATGTTGGCCGCCTGGCACGGCTCGCTGGAGGTCGGCCACCCCGTCCCCAACCGCGACTTCCTGATGGGCGCCTTCAGCTCGCTCGGCGAGAACCGCCGCGAGGCGCTCAAGCTTGCCGCCGGCTTCCGCGGCGAGGAAGCGGTCGACTCCGGCGTCACCGAGGAGCACGCCCTGGAGCTCGTCCTCGGCATCCTCTCCCCGCCCCGTCTGATGGAGCTCGCGATCGAGGCCGTCGAGCTCTATGTCTGGGATCGCGCCGGCTCGGAGAATTAGTCGCCGTCGAGGGCGGCGCGGATCTCGGCGATCGCCTGCTCGTTGTGCTGGAAGTGGATCGCCCTGATCCCGGCCTTCTCGGCGCCTTCGCAGTTGACCAGGACGTCGTCGACGAAGAGACAGGCCTCGGCGGGGAGGCCGATCCGCTCCAGGGTGAGCGCGTAGATCCGTGACTCGGGCTTGCGGCAGCCGACGAAGCCGGAGTCGACGACCGTCTCGAACATCTCGTCCACGTTCAGCATCGAGCGCCACAGCGGCTCCCACTCGCGCACGTTGTTGGTCAGCATCGCCATGCGATAACCGGTCGCCTTCAGCTCGTACATCAGGTCGATCATCGGCGGGTTGGGGTCGAGCGCCTCGAAGTAGATCTCTTTGAAGCGGTGCATGTGGGGGCGGTGGCCGAGCAGCGGCTCCAGCGCGCCGGCGATCTGCTCGAGGAAGGACGCCTCGGTGATCTCGCCCCGCTCCAGCCTGAAGAGCGGGTTCTCGCCGTCGCTCTCGGCGATCGCCTGCATCGCCAGGCCGAGGTTTTCGGCCGAGATGCCGGTCTCGTTCTGGAAGGCCATGAACGACTGGATCAGCGGCGTCGTCAGCACGCCGCCGAAGTCGGAGATGATCGCCCGGATCTGCCCGTTCGGCTCAGCCATCGGCCCGCACGATCTCATAGTGGCCGAGGCCGTCGCGTCCCTCGACCGACCAGCGGAAGAAGGCGATCTCCGCGCTGAGGCCGGGATGGCGCACCGAGGCGGCGCTGATCAGCGTGCCGGAGCCGCGCAGCGGCTGCCCCTCCTCCTCGTCGGTCCAGAGCTCCAGGGTCGCGCGCCGCTGCACGCCGTCCGGGCCGTACTCGGTCGAGAGCAGCGCCTCGGAGACCTCGACTGGGGCGCCGTCCGGATCGCAGAGCACGGCGGCGACCGACTCGTCGCCGTGGCCGCCCGAGGCCGGCGGGCGTACCGCCGTCAGGGCGAGCAGGCCGCCGTCCGCGAAGGCGATCCCGATCGACCGCCGCACGATCTGCCCCTGACCCGCTTCGTTCATGGGACCGGCAGCCTAGTAAGTCGACGTGCCAAGCCCAGGCGACGTGCCACGCCCATCGCGCGAGCGGGCAAAGGCACGGCATGCCCTGGCTAACATGCGTGCATGTCCGAGAACGAAGCGACGATCCTCACCGAGGACGACGTCCTCGAGGCCCTCGAGGAGGTCATCGACCCCGAGCTGGGGCTCGACTTCGTCTCGCTCGGTCTCGTCTACGACGTCGAGATCGAGAGCGGCGATGTCTACGTCACCTTCACGCTGACGACGCCCGCCTGCCCGATCGGCCCACAGGTCTCCGAGCAGATGCGGGAGTTCGTCGGCGACCTCCCCGGCGTCACCGCCGTCCACCCGAAGATGGTCTTCGACCCCCCCTGGTCGCCGGAGATGATGTCCGAGGACGCCAAGTTCGCGCTGGGCTTCTGAGCGGCCGGATAGAGTCGCGAGCCTGGTGTTCGCGGTAACCGACTTCACCCTGCGGGCGCAGCGGATGCTGCGCGACGAGACGCAGTTCAAGTGGTACGTGGTCACGCTGCTCGCTCTCGTCCTCTACGTCTACGCGGTCGAGGTCGAGCGCCGGCGTTGGGACGTGATCCTGGCGGGGCTTGCCTTCTGGCTCGCCGACTGGATCAACGAGATCGTCAACGCCCTGATCCTCCACTTCAGTCACCGCGCTGCGCTCTGGACGACGACCGGCAGCACGGCCTACCTGATTCTGATCGGCCTGACGATCGAGATCTCCCTGATGTTCGCCATCGGTGGGATCGTCTTCGTGAAAACGCTGCCCGAGGATCGGCGGGCGAAGCTGCTCGGGCTGCCGAACCGGTTGACGATCGCGCTCGGCTTCTCGATCTTCTCGGTCTTCGTCGAGGTGCTCCTCAACGGCACCGGCTACTTCCACTGGGACTACTGGTGGTGGAACTTCCCCTTCGTCTTCCCGATCGTCATCTTCGGTTATCTGTGGTTCTTCCTGATCGCCGCCTACGTGTACGACCTGCCCGACAACCGCCGACGGCTGCGCGTCGTCGGCGCCATGGCGTCTCTGGTGGTCACCGCGCTGCTCGTCTTCGGCACCGTGCTGGGCTGGATTTAAGCCGCCGGTCGATTGACCTCGTCGCGCCCCGATTATCCCGGGGGGATCTGCCCGACCGTGTCCTCGCCGTCGTCCTCCTCGGTCGCCGTGGCGTCGAAGTCGTAGGGACGGCTCCCGGGCGCGGTGCCCGGTGGGCGGTCGCCGATCGTGACGATCGTGAAGCGGCGGGCGGCGTAGGCTCGCAGGAGGCGGCGGACAATCGCGCGGGTCGGCGGCACGAGCAGGATCGCGCCGAAGACGTCGGTGACGAAGCCGGGCGTCAGCAGCAGGGTGCCGCCGATCAGGATCAGCGCGCCGTCGGCGACCTCGCGGCCGGGGAAGCGGCGTCCGGCGAGCGCCGCGTTGAAGCGGCGCCAGGCGCCGCGGCCCTGATGGCGCAGCAGCAGCGAGCCGAGCACCGCGTCGGCGATCAGCAGGGCGATCGTCGGCCAGACGCCGATCAATTCGCCGACCTTGACGATGAAGTAGATCTCGACGATCGGAACGACGATGAAGAGGACGACGAGCAGGCCCACCCGGGAAGCCTAATCGGCGTCCGCCGCGCGCCCGCCCGGGCTCAGGCGGCGGCGCTCACCGCCGTCGCCGCTTCCTCCAGCTCGCTGAGCGAGCGGGCGATCCCACTCGCGATCTCCTCGACGTCCTCCATCGAGTCGTAGTCGGCGAGCAGGCCGAAGTCGACGCGGCCGTTGTAGCTCATGATCGCCACCGCCAGCGCGTGGTTCTCCGGCAGGAAGGCGACGGGGAAGACCTCCCGCAGCTCGCGGCCGAGCACGTAGAGGGGGATCTGCGGCCCCGGCACGTTGGTGACGATCAGGTTGAAGAGCCGCGTCGAGAAGTTCAGCCGCGCCGCCTGCGCCAGCAGCGTCGGCGGCGCGAAGTCGTTGAAGCGGGAGATCACTTCGGCGCCCAGCGCCTGCTTGGAGCGCTTCAGTCCCTCCATCTGCTCGCTGACCAGGCGCAGGCGCCGCACCGGGTCCTCGACGTAGACGGGCAGCGGCCCGCGCATCACCGCGAGCCTGTTGCCGAGGTCGCCGCGCTCGTCCTCGGTGCGGATCGAGACCGGCACCAGCGCGCGCAGCTCCAGCCCCTCGGTGCGGACGCTGCGGCTGTGCAGCCAGTTGCGCAGCGCCCCGGCGACCACCGCGAGGACGACGTCGTTGACCGTCCCGCCGAGCGCGTTCTTGATCCGTTTGAAGGTCGCCAGCTCGGAGCGCGCCCAGCAGTAGCGCCGGTGCGGCCCGATCGGCTGGTTGAGCGGCACGTCGGGCGCCGGGTCGGCGAGCGCGCCGACGAGCTCGCCCAGTCCCTCCAGCGCGTCGGCGATCCGCCGCGCCGCGTGCTCAGGGCGCCGCACCGCTTCGACCGCCCGCTCGACCAGCTTCAGCGGCGTTGCCGCGACCTCGCTTGCGCCGCGGGCCAGCAGCTGAGCGCCGTTCGGGGTGCGCTCCGGCACCCAGCCGTTCTCGCTCGGCGCATGCTGCGGGTTTGGCTCGAGGTCGAAGAGCACCGTCCCGATGTCGACGCCGGAGATGCCGTCGACCATCGCGTGGTGGGTCTTGGTGAGAAGTGCGAAGCGGTTGTCTTCGAGCCCCTCCACCAGCCACATCTCCCAGAGCGGCTTGGAGCGGTCGAGCCGCTGCGAGAAGACGCGCCCGGCGAGGCGCTTCAGCTGCTCCTCGCCGCCCGGCTCCGGCAGCCCGGTGTGGCGGACGTGGTAGGTGAGGTTGAAGTTGGCGTCGTCGGCCCAGAGCGGCCGCCCCGCCTCCAGCGGCGGTGTGACGAGGCGCTGGCGGAAGCGCGGCACCAGGTGCAGCCGGCTGCGCACGTGCTCGACCAGGTCGACGTAGAGCGGCGGCGGCCCCTCGAAGATCAGGATGCCGCCCACGTGCATGTGGCTGGCCGACGTCTCGTTGGTCAGAAACGAGGCGTCGACGGCGGTCAATCGGTCGAGATGGCGTCCTACGGTTTGCATCGGGGTCGAAAGGCTAGCCTTGGCCTGGTGCGGACAGGGTCTGCAGCCGCTGCCCGCAATCGGCCTGCCGCTACCCTGCTGGCCATGGCTTCAACCGCTCCCATCGGCCCGCGTCGGGTCCTGCTCGCCGCGCCGCGTGGCTACTGCGCCGGCGTCGACCGCGCCGTGCAGACCGTCGAGCGGGCGCTCGACCGCTACGGCGCCCCGGTCTACGTCCGCAAGGAGATCGTCCACAACAAGCATGTCGTGGCCGAGCTCGCGAAGCGCGGCGCGATCTTCGTCGAGGAGGAGAGCGAGGTACCGAAGGGCGAGCTGGTTGTCTTCTCGGCCCACGGCGTCGCGCCGGCCGTGCACGACAACGCCGCCGCCCGCCGCCTGCGCACGATCGACGCCACCTGCCCGCTCGTCACCAAGGTCCACGTCGAGGCGCGTCGCTTCGCCGCCGAGGGCTACACGATCGTCCTAATCGGCCATGAGGGTCATGAGGAGGTGGAAGGGACGACCGGCGAGGCTCCCGGCAGCATCGTCCTCGTGCAGACCGCCGAGGAGGTCGAGCGGCTGGAGGTGTCCGACCCCGAGCGCGTCGCCTTCATCACCCAGACCACCCTCTCCCTCGACGAGACCGCCGAGATCATCGCCGCGCTGCGCGCCAGGTTCCCGGCGATCGTCAGCTCCAAGTCGGATGACATCTGCTACGCCACGACGAACCGCCAGATCGCGGTCAAGCAGCTCGCCCGCGAGTGCGAGCTGGTGCTGGTGATCGGCTCGACCAACTCCTCGAACTCCAACCGCCTGGTCGAGGTGGCGCGCGAGCATGGCGCCGACTCGCATCTGATCGACAACCACACGCAGGTTCAGGGGGAGTGGCTGGAGGGCGTCGAGACCGTCGGCATCACCTCGGGCGCCAGCGCGCCGGAGGAGTTGGTCGAGAGACTCGTGGAGTTCTTCCGCGAGCGTGGGGCGGAGGACGTCTCGGAGCTGCGCACCGTCCACGAGGACGTGCGGTTCATGCTGCCGAAGGAGATCCGGGAAGTTCCTGCGACGGTTTAGGGACGGGGGACTATCCCGGTAGGAGTTCCACTTAACTTTTTCGGTGCAATGAATACCGCCGCTCCGAAAGCGGATTGCCGAAAAAGTACAAGACGTTCCACCCCTACCGGGATAGTCCCTATGGCACTCCGGCGGCGAAGCTGATCGACCAGACCTTCAGGCCGGGGGAGGGGCGGAGAGTGAGGTGGTGAGCTTCGTGGCGGGGGTGTTCGACGAGGGGGTAGAGGGCGGGGCCGTCGATTTCGATGGGGGTGGGCTCTGAGCCGTCCAGGGAGAGGGAGAGCTTGCCTTGGCCCTCTAGCGTGGCGAAGGCGCCGCCGGCTTCGTAGGAGATATCGAGGTGGTCGCCGTCCTTGCCGGCGATCCAG
>DASTHF010000205.1:0-3748 GCA_035605615.1 Solirubrobacterales bacterium | reverse complement strand
CGCCCGAGGTCGCCGGTGTGGAGCCAGCCATCGGCGTCGGCGCGGCCGGGGGCTACGGTCGGCCCCTGGACGAGGATCTCGCCGTCCTGGATGCGCAGATGGGTGGTCAGCAGCGGCCGCCCCGCCGAGCCGAGCTTGCGCCGCGCCTCGGCCGGCGCCAGCGTGGTCACCTGCGAGCAGGCCTCGGTGAGGCCGTAGGTCTGGACGACGGTGGCGCCGCGGCCGATCGCCTCTTCGAGCGGCTCCTTCGGCACCGGGCCGCCGCCGACCAGGATCGCGCGCGGCCGCGAGAGGTCGGCGCCCGCCTCGAGCAGCCGGGTCAGCATCGTCGTGACGAGCGAGAGGACGGTGATCCCGTCGTCCTCCAGCGAGGCGGCGACCCGGTCGACGTCGAAGCCGTCGTGGATCACCGCGGCGGTGCCGTAGATCACCGAGCGCATCACGATCGAGAGGCCGGAGACGTGGCTGAGCGGCAGGCAGCAGAGCCAGCGGTCGTGGGGGTCGACGCCGATGTTGAAGGCGGAGCCGACCGCGCTCCAGAGGAAGTTGCCGTAGGTGAGGCCGATCGGGTCAGGGGCGCCGCTGCTGCCGCTGGTCAGCACGCGGCAGGCGACGGCGTCCATGTCGTGCTCGCCGAGCAGCGGCAGGTCGGCCTCGGTCTGGGTCAGCTCACCGGGGTCGTCGAGGTCGATCGCCGGCTCCTCGGCGGCGGCGATCGCGGCCCGCTCCGCCGCGGAGAAGCGCGGGCTGAGCGGCAGCAGCGCGGCGCCGACCTTCATCAGCGCGTGGACGAGAACGACCTGCTCGCGGCGCGGCTGCATGGTCAGGGCGACGACCGAGCCGCGCCGCACGCCATGCGCGGTGAGCCGGCGCGCCACCCAGGTCGCCTCCGCCTCCAGCTCGGCGTAGGTGGCCTCGGCGCCGTCCGCGACCAGCGCGGTGCGGTCGGGGCAGCTCTGGGATCTCTGGGCCAGCCAGTCGTCGAGTTTCATCGGCGCGCGGATATCGTGCGCATCATGCCGCAACGCCACAGGAACGCCCCGCCGGAGGAGGAGCTCTACGCGCCGATCGAGTGGCTCGCCGCCGGCGAGTACGAGGACATCCGCTACGAGACGGCGGATGGCATCGCCAAGGTCACGATCGACCGGCCCGAGGTGCGGAACGCCTTCCGCCCGCAGACGCTGGTCGAGGTCTCCGCCGCGCTGGAGGCGGCCCGCGAGGACACCGGGGTCGGCGTGGTGATCCTCACCGGCGAGGGCCACGACGCGTTCTGCTCGGGCGGCGACCAGAGGGTGCGCGGCGACACCGGCTACGTCGCCGAGGGCGAGTCCCTCGGCCGCTTCCACGTCACCGACCTCCAGGTGCAGATGCGGCGGCTGCCGAAGCCGGTGGTGGCGATGGTGGCCGGCCATGCTGCCGGCGGCGGCCATGTCCTCCACGTCTGCTGCGACCTGACGATCGCCGCCGACAACGCCCGCTTCGGCCAGACCGGGCCGCGGGTCGGTTCCTGGGACGGTGGTTTCGGCGCCTCGCTGCTGCGCGACCTGGTCGGCACCAAGAAGGCGAAGGAGATCTGGCTGCTCTGCCGTCAGTACGACGCCCGGGAGGCGCTGGAGATGGGGCTGGTCAACGCGGTGGTCCCGCTCGAGGACCTGGAGCGCGAGACCGTCGCCTGGTGCCGGGAGATGCTGTCCCTCTCGCCCTTCGCCCTGCGCTTGGTCAAGGCGAGCTTCAACGCTCACGAGGACGGCTACGCCGGGATCCAGCAGCTCGCCCACGACGCCAACCTGCTCTTCTACGCCAGCGAGGAGGCTCGCGAGGGGCGCGAGGCATACAAGGAGAAGAGAAGGCCTAATTTCTCCAAATTTCCCCGAAGGCCGTGAGCGCCCCGTTGGAAGAACCAATTAGCGAGCGTCACGATCTGATTCTTCGCGAGCGGCGCCGATATGGCGATTGCCGCCGCCCGCGGAGGCGAAGCCGAGCAGGCGGCGGTTTATGAGAATTTGGCTGATGGCGGCGCGGCCGCGGACGCTGCCGGCGGCGATCGCGCCGGTGCTGGTCGGCACGGCGGCCGCGGTCGAATGGGCCGGCAGCCTGCCCCGGGTCGGTGCCTTCTTTGCCGCTCTCGTCGGCTCGATCTTCATCCAGATCGGGACGAACCTGGCCAACGACTACTCAGACGCCAAGCGCGGCGCCGACATGGCCGACCGGCTGGGGCCGGTGCGGGTGACCTCGGCCGGGCTGGTGACGCCGCGGCGCGTGCTGGTCGCGACCTGGGTGGCCTTCGGCGTCGCCGTCGCCTGCGGGATCTACCTCACCGTCGTCGCCGGCATCGTCATCCTGCTGATCGGCGCCGTCTCGATCGCCGCCGGCGTCCTCTACACCGGCGGTCCGCGCCCCTACGGCTACGCCGGCCTCGGCGAGGTCTTCGTCTTCCTCTTTTTCGGCCTCGTGGCGGTCAACGGCTCCTATTACGTCCAGGTCGAGCGCCTCGACGCGCTGCCGCTCGGGCTCTCGATCGCGGTGGGATTTCTGGCGACGGCGATCCTCGTGGTCAACAACGTCCGCGACGCCGAGACCGATCGCCGCGCCGGCAAGATGACGCTGGCGGTGCGGATGGGCCGCGCCAACGCGGTCAACCTCTACCGGCTGCTGGTGCTGGGGGCCTATGCGGTGCTGCCGTTCGCCCTGCTCGCCGGCGACGCCGGCGCCTGGCCGCTGATCGGCTTCGCCTCGTTGCCGCTGGCGATCCGGCCGCTGCGGGCGATGTCCAACCGGACCGACGGGCCGGCCCTGAACCGGGCCCTCGCCGCGACCGGCGCCCTGCTCGGCGCCTTCAGCCTGCTCGTCACCGTCGGCCTGCTGATCGGGAGCTGAGCCGGCGCCGAGCGGGTGGGAGGAGCGCCGGCGGCGCCGGTCAATAACCTCTCGCTCACAACCTCATAGTGGATGCTGTCCGCTATGCACCGACGATGACCTCGACGACAGCCACAGCCCAGATCCCCGCCGATCTCAAGCCCGCCGACGGGCGCTTCGGCTGCGGCCCCTCGAAGGTGCGGCCGGAGGCGCTGGCGAAGCTCGCCGAGCGGGCCGACCTGATGGGCACCTCGCACCGCCAGGCGCCGGTCCGCGAGCTGGTCGGCCGCGTCCGCGGCGGCCTCGCCGAGCTGTTCCGGCTGCCCGACGGCTACGAGGTCGCGCTCGGCAACGGCGGCGCCACGGCCTTCTGGGACGCCGCTGCGGCCTGGCTGGTCCGCGAGCGCTCGCTTCACCTCAGCTACGGCGAGTTCTCGCAGAAGTTCGCCAAGGTGACGGCGGCGGCGCCCTTCCTCGCCGACCCGATCCTCGTCGAGGCTGAGCCCGGCGACGCCCCCGAGCCTGCCGCCGACCCCGCCGCCGACGCGATCGCCTGGGCCCACAACGAGACCTCGACCGGGGTCATGGTCGAGGTGCGCCGCCCGGCCGGCGCCGGCGACGCCCTCGTCCTGATCGACGGCACCTCGGGCGCCGGCGGCCTGCCGCTCGACGCCTCCCAGGCCGATGCCTACTACTTCGCGCCGCAGAAGGCCTTTGGCGCCGACGGCGGCCTCTGGCTGGCGCTGCTCAGTCCGGCGGCGATCGCCCGTGTCGAGGAGCTCGATGGCGCCGCCGGCCGCTGGCAGCCCGCCTTCCTCTCGCTGCGGACTGCGATCGAGAACTCCCGCAAGGACCAGACCTACAACACGCCGGCGCTGGCGACCCTGCTGCT
>DASTHF010000201.1:0-2857 GCA_035605615.1 Solirubrobacterales bacterium | reverse complement strand
GCCAGGGCGTTGAGCGCCTGCGCCGTGCAGATGTTGAGGGTCGCCTTCTCGCGGCGGATGTGCTGCTCGCGCGTCTGCAGCGCCAGCACGAAGCCGCGCCGCCCGTCGACGTCATCGGTTTCGCCGGCGATCCGGCCCGGCATGCGGCGCAGCAGCTCCTCCGTCCCGCAGAAGAAGCCGAAGGAGGGGCCGCCGAAGTCGAGCCGGTTGCCGAGCGGCTGTCCCTCGCCGAGCGCGACATCGGCCCCGCACTCGCCGGGCGGCCTGAGGATGCCGAGCGTCATCGGGTCGACCGCGACGACGAGCAGCGCGCCGTGCTCCTTGGCGGCGGCACCGAGCGCCTCCACGTCCTCGACCGCCCCGAGGAAGTTGGGGCTCTGGAGGAAGACCGCGGCGGTCTCTCCGTCGACCGCCGCGGCCAGCGCCACCGCATCGGTCACGCCGCCCTCCAGCCCCACCTCGGCGATCTCGGCCCCGAAGCCCACCGAGTATGTGGCGAGCGTCTCGCGGCTGTGCGGGTGGACGCCGCGCGAGACGACGAAGCGGCGCCGGCCCGTGGCGCCGATCGCGAGGTAGCCGGCGGAGGCGACCGAGGAGGGGCCCTCGTAGAGGCCGGCGGTCGCCACCGGCAGGCCGGTCAGCTCCGACATCATCGTCTGGAACTCGAACATCGCCTGCAGTCCGCCCTGCGAGATCTCCGGTTGGTAGGGCGTGTAGGGGGTGAGGAACTCGGATCGCTGCACGATCGCGTCGACGATCGCCGGCACATAGTGGTCGTACATGCCGGCGCCGAGGAAGCAGATCTCCGATTCGGCGTCGGCGTTGCGCTCGGCGAGCGCCGCCAGCCGCTCGTAGACCTCCGCCTCGCTCATCCCCGCCGGCAGCGCGAGCGGCCGGCCGAGGCGCAGCGGCTCGGGGACCTGATCGAACAGCTCGGTGACCGACTCGACGCCGATCGTCGCCAGCATCTCGGCCCGGTCGTCGGGCGTGACGGAGGTGTAGCGGCTCACCCCTGGAAGGCTAGGGATGGCCGAGGCCGGCGCTCCGCCCTAGCTTTCCAGCACTTTGCGGTACTCCGCGGCGCCGAGCAGCGCCTCCGCCTCGGCGGGGTCGCTGAGCCGCACCCGGACCAGCCAGCCCTCGCCGTAGGGATCCTCGTTGACCCGTTCGGGCGCCTCGGCGAGCGCCTCGTTGACCGCGACGATCTCGCCCGAGAGCGGTGCGATCACGTCGGAGACCGCCTTCACCGACTCGACCTCCGCGTAGCTCGAGCCCTTCGTCACCGCGCCGCCCACCTGCGGCGGGTCGAAGAAGACGACCTCGCCGAGGCTGTCCTGCGCGTACCAGGTGATCCCGAACGTCGCCTCGTCTCCCTCGACCCGGGCCCAGTCGTGCTCGGGGTGGTAGAGCAGGTCGTCTGGATAGGACTCGTCAGCCAACTCGGTTCTCCTTTCAGCGCTCGTACAAAGGCTTGGAAGCGATGCGCGCGGGGCGGCGCTTGCCGCGGACGTCGATCTCGACCTCGGTTCCGGGCTCGGCGAGGTCGGCGCGCAGGTAGGCCATCCCGATCCCCACATCGAGCGAGGGCGAGAAGGTGCCCGAGGTGACCTCGCCGACCCGCTCGCCGCCGGCCAGGACCTCGTTGCCCTGGCGCGGGATACCAGCGCCCTCGATCCGGAAGGGCGCCAGTTGTTCGAGGGTGCCCTCGGCGCGGGCCCGGGCGACCGCCTCGCTGCCGACGAAGCCGGTGGCCTCGGCGCAGCACCAGCCGAGGCCGGCCTCGATCGGGTTGCGGTCGGGGCCGAGGTCGTTGCCGTGCAGGTGGAAGCAGGCCTCGAGGCGCAGCGTGTCGCGGGCACCGAGCCCGCAGGGGACGACGCCGGCGTCGAGCAGCTCCGCCCAGATCGCCGGCGCCACCTCCGGGTCGAGCAGCAGCTCGACGCCGTCCTCGCCCGTGTAGCCGGTGCCGCAGACGAGCGCGGGGCGGCCACCGATCCGCGCCGTCGCGACCCGCATCCGCGCCGGCAGCTCGATCGCCAGGGCCGCGGCGACGATCTCGCGGGCGTGCGGCCCCTGCACGGCCAGCATCGCGTAGCGGTCGGCGACGTCGCGAACGTGGACGTCGAAGTCGCGGCTCCAGCGGCCCAGCCAAGCCAGGTCGGACTGGTGGTTGGCCGAGTTGGTGACGATCAGGTAGCGGTCGCCGCCGAGCCGGTAGGCGAAGAGGTCGTCGAGGACGCCGCCCGTCTCGTCGCAGAGGCAGGAGTACTGGGCGCCGCCGATCCCGATCTTCGCCACGTCGTTTGAGAGGACGCGCTGCAGGAAGGCGAGCGCCGCCGGCCCCTCGACCTCGACCTGTCCCATGTGGGAGACGTCGAACATCCCCGCGTGCGTGCGCACCGCCGTGTGCTCCTCGCGGATCCCCTCGTAGGTGACAGGCATTTCCCAGCCGGCGAAGGGGACGAGCTTCGCCCCCAGCTCGGCGTGCCTCTCATGGAGGGGAGTGCGTTTGAGGGCCGCCGCGTCGTCCACGCGTCGCAGCGTATTGGAGCGAGGCCGGGCCTAGTCCTTGAGGAACCCGGGAACTTCGATGTCGTCGTCCGAGACCCGAAGTTTGCGGATGTCGGTGTCCTCCGCCGAGATCCGCGGGCGGCTCTCGTAGCGGCGCCGCACCCGCTGCGGCGAGCGGGCCAGCAGCTCGACGCCTTCGAAGCCCGTGGCGATCACGGTGACGCGGACCTCGTCGGAGCGGTTGTCGTCGATCACGGCGCCGAAGATCACGTTGGCGTTCGCGTCGGCGGCGCTGGTGACGACCTCCGCGGCCTCGTTGACCACGAAGAGCCCGAGGTCGGCCGGG
>DASTHF010000050.1:0-23724 GCA_035605615.1 Solirubrobacterales bacterium | reverse complement strand
AAGCGAGTGCGGCTAGCAGAGGCGGCTCGGACCGAGCCCGCTGCGATTCCCGATTGGGAAGTGCGAACGGTTCTGCAGCGCGTCGTCCAGGTGTTGAAGGTCCACAGGAACAACTACTTCGCCGATGATCTCGACTCGAGGCCCGCCTCCATCCTGGTCAGCACCCTTGCGGCTCACGCCTACAGCGGCGAGCGGAATCTCTACGACGCCGTCCTCGAGGCGGCAGAGAAGATGCCGGCTTTCATTCGGAAGGGTCGGGATGGATATTCGGTTCCCAACCCCGTGGAGCCGCGCGAGGACTTCGCCGACCGCTGGCGCCGCCACCCGGAGCAGGGGAAGCGCTTCTTCGAGTGGCTCGGCCAGCTCGGTGAGGACCTTCGCGAGGCCGAGTCGACCCGGGGGCTCGACCGTGTGACCTCCCGCCTCCAAGAGAGTTTCGGCGAGGGCCCCGTCGAGAAGGCGGCGGCGAGCCTCGGGGAGGAGTACAGGAGCACCCGCGAAGAGGGCAAGCTCGGGTTCGCGGCCTCCACCGGGGTGCTCTCGACGACCGGCTCGATTCCGGTGCGCCGCCACGATTTCTATGGCAAGATCAGCTGACCCGAGGACTCTGGCGCAGCAACTTGGCGCACTCGCCTGCCTGCCGGTGACGCGCGCCGCCGAGATCAGGCGCAATCGCCTGTTCTGGCGTGCCGAGCTGCAGCCCACGCCGCTGTCGCGCACTTACAGCGTGGGGCTCGCCTACGCATACGGCGGCGGCGCACCACGCGTTGAAGTGCTGGCGCCACAGCTGAAGGAGGAGGGAGTCTCAAGACTCCCTCACGTTCTCTCCGGTGACGCGCTTTGCCTCTGCTACCCGTGGCAATGGGACGACGGCAAGCTGATCGCCCGCACGATCGTGCCCTGGGCCTCTGAGTGGCTTCTGCACTACGAGCTGTGGAAGGTCGACCGGGTCTGGCACGGCGGCGGGCATGAGCCGGCTGCGGCGGAGGCGGCCTGATGGCCTTGGGCCGGGGAACCATCTCTAGCCAGGGGACGTTGCGGCTCTGGGTTGCAGCCGGCGGGCGCTGCGAGTACCGGGGCTGCAACGAATACCTGCTCGAAGACGAACTCACCGGCTATGCGCTGAACCTCGCCGAACGCGCTCACATCGTCGGCGCCGCCGAGGGTGCGGGTTCGCCGCGGGGCAAGGAGCCACTCGATCCGGCGCTACGAAATGAGGAGCCGAACCTCATGCTGCTCTGTCGCAAGCACCATCGCGTGATCGACGGACTGATCACAGAGCACGGGGTCGAAGGCCTGCGAGCGATGAAGCGCGAGCATGAGGAGCGCATACGCCTGTTGACGTCTCTGAGCGAGGACGCTTCATCGGTCATCGTGCGGATGAGCGGCGGCATCCGCGGAGCGCCGGTGGAGATACCCTGCGAGGCGGTCCGTGCGGCGGTGCTGGCCGACGGACGCTTTCCCAGGTTTCGTGCGGCTCTTGCTGGTGAGGACCTTGAGATCGACCTGCGCAAGCTGCCAGGCGAGGAGGAGCCTGACTACTGGAAGGTCGGAGAGCGCATGATCGCCGAGCAGACCGCGCGACTACGCGAAGCGCAGGAAGCGGTGAGGCACGTGTCCGTCTTCGCCCTCGCCCGGCTACCGCTGCTGGTCGCTCTCGGCTTTCACCTTGACGACAAGATCCCGGTGACCGTCTACCCGAGGGCTCGGGGTGGAAGCGGGGACGGCGAGTGGGGATTCGACGACCGCGCAACTCCCACTGCGTTCAGCCTCAGCCGACTCGCCGGTGGACAAGCCGAAGAGGTGGCATTGTCGGCCTCGCTGACGGGGCCGATCGGCGACGACGTCCTGGCGCACGCCGAGGGGCGATCAATCTACGAGATTGAGCCTGAGGGGGTCGAGCATTCGCGGGATCTCTTCTCAGCACGCGAATCCCTGGATGCCTTCGCCGAGACTTACCATCGCTTCCTAGCGCTCGTCGAGCGTGAGCACCCGGCCTGTAAGGAGATCTCGATCTACCTGGCCTGTCCGGCGCCAGCGGCCGTCCAGATAGGGCGGGGTCTGATGCGCAATGCTCAGCCACGCTTGGTGATCTATGACCGAAACGCCTCGGGGGATTTCGAACGGACCCTTGAGATCGGCTAAAGCGTCGCCACTCGCCGACCTCGACCCGGGACGGCTCAAGCTACAAGCGGTCACCGATGCACAGCCACGAGCGGATCACTTATCCACCATCCGCTCCCACAAACCCAGCCCGCCCTGCTCGTCATCTGCGGTCTCCGTTTCCGCGTAGCGCAGGCTCGCGCGCTCGAACTGGCGGAACTGCCAGATGGCGGCGTCCATGTTCCTGGCGTTGAACAGGCCAAGATCGCTGAGGAGCTTGAAGTCATCGATCGTGAGTCCCGTCACGCGCTCGAAGAGAGCTGGGTCCAAGGATTCGATCACGTGCTTGAGCGCCTCCTCGCGGAAGTCCGTCCCGTACATGAAGACGGGAACGCGGGCGAGGAACTTCTGCAACTTCTCGCGGATCTCCCTGCGCTTCTTCGCGGTCTCCGACTGCTCGCGCTTCTGCTCGGGTTCGAGCTGCCCGCCCTGCTCGCGCTTCGCTTCCTTCAGCATCTTGGTCGAGGTGATGACGTGCTCGGCGTTGTCGACGAGGGCGCGGAAGTCCTCGATCTGCGCCAGCGTCTCGAGCAGATCGGGATGGTCAAGCACCGCCGACAGAGTGCGCTCGTTCACGTCGACCAGCACGGGGGAGTTCCATTGCTTCGCGAGCGCGGTGGCGCCGACCCCAGCCGTCGCCCAGTCGAGCACGTCCGAAGCTTCGAGCTGGGACATCGCCCCGCCCTTGAAGCCGAAGATCGGCAGGTAGTTGATCAGCTTGCCGATCGCCTGCTCAGGGGTTTCGTCCTGCTGGGCCGCCAGGCGGAGCCCGTACTCGGAGAGCAGCGATAGCGCCCGGTTGGGGTCGAACTCGAACAGGTAGCAGGTTGGCTTTCGCACCTCGATCCCGCCCTCTGGGTCGCGGATGGCGTACGGGGATTGCACCCGGAATGCCGCCTGGAAGTAGGACTCAGGCGACTTCAGCGAGCGCAACATCAGGATCGCCCCCCACTCGCGCACGGTCACGCCGGTCATCAGCTTGCCGCAGGAGAGCGTGATCGAGCCGGAGGTGTGGGCCTTCTCGGCATTGGCGATCGCCGCCTCGACCGGCGGCTTCGCCTCGGCGCCCTGCCCTGCTTTTGAGCCCGCAGCGACGACGACCTCAAAACCCGAGAAATAAGGGTGCGAATCAAGCATGTCTCGCATTGCAAAGCAGGAGGCGACGTCAGGCATGTACCAGACCGAATGCCTGATCTGCTCGGTGAACGCGGGGCTCTCGTAGGGAAAGGGGGGCTTCTGGCCTGAGACGATCTGAACCTTCATCTGCTCGGAGAGCTTGCCGCGGAGCATCTCTAGGAACTCGGAGACGCGCTCGGGGCCCTCGAAGACGCAGTCGCCCGGTCTCGGCGTGCTGCGCCCTGCACCGACGCGCGTCGCCTTGAAGTAGTCGGTCAGCGAGAAGCCCGAGAACTCGCCTTCCTCGGCCCAGCCCGCCGCCCCCGGGGCGATCTCATAAGCGTACATCTCCATCTTGGGCAACTCGGCATAGGGGTTTTGACCCGCGCTGTCGTCCCAGCCCTCCTTCGCCTCCTGCTCGTCGACGTAGGTCCAGTCGAAAGTGGCGTCCTCGGTGAACTCCCCATTCGTGATTGCGCGGAACGGGGTACCAGAGAGGTACAGGTAGTGCGCGGAGTCGAGCCCTAGGTCCTCCTCGGTCACCTCCTCGTCAGGCTCCACCTCCTCCGCCAGCGCCTTGTCGGCCGGGTCGTAGAGCTCGCGAGCGCTTTCGCGCCAGGCGCCGAAGTGGTACTCGTCGAGCACAATGCAGTCCCAGTCGGTCACATGGATCGACTCGTTGTGCTCCTTGACCTGGCCGTCCTGCGACTTCTGGCTCAGATCCTGGAAGGAGACGAAGCGGACGACCGGGTCGGGTCCGCTCAACAGTTGGTCGGCCTCTGCGATCGGCGTCTCGCGATCGACGAAGTGCCAGCCGACGAAGTCCACGTGGCCCAGCAGATCGTCGCGCCAAGCGGCCTGAACCGCAGGCTTGTAGGTGAGGACGAGCACGCGAGTCCAGCCCATATCCCTGGCGAGCTGGTAGGCGGCAAAGGTCTTGCCGAACCGCATCTTCGCGTTCCAGAGGAACTTCGGCGGGTGGGTGTCGCCGGCGTGGTCGCGGAAGTAGACGGCGGTGTGCTTTACGGCTTCCTTCTGCTCAGGGCGCATCGAGAATGACTCAGTGCGCGTGGGCTCGAACGGCACGCCGGAGCGCACTTTGTTGATCGCGGCCTTGACCTCGTCAAGGGTTGCCTCAAACCACTCGCCTTCGGAACGCCGAATCCCCTCCCCGACGAGCGCGGTATGAACCTCGTGATCCGTGAACTCGCTGCCGTCCTTGCGAACCGCCGGCTCATCCAGCAGAATCTCGACCCCATCCAAGCTCGGGTAAGCAGTGCCGAGCTGCTCCTTGATCCGCTCCCGCGCAGTCCGCCTGGTCGTTTGCCCGACCTTGATCAGACCGGTTCCGGTTGTGCGAGTTTGCCCTGAGATGCGCTCCCACGGCTCGGCGTCCTTGCCTACGACCGTGTAGGCGTAGATGCGAGCGCTCACGCCGCGGCAGTCTCGGGCGCAGGCATCTCCTTGACCTGCGACTCGACGAATGCGATCTCGTCGTTGGTCAGGCCGTAGCGCCCGTAGAGATCGGCGTCCGTCCAATCGCGATCCATCGGCAAGTCAGGAACAAAGGCAAACCGCTCTGCGACCAGATCCTGGGTCACCTTCCGCTGCAGCACGAGAAAGCGAAAGAAGCGCGATCTGACATACGCCTCGAACCTCTCAGCTTCAGCGCGGGCATCGAAGCATCCAAGAACCGCGTACGTCATGGTTGATGCAGTGCCTGGCTCAGCTACAAAGGGTTTTCCCAAGGCAAAGTACGGCCCGTGGCCGCGCTCACCGTAGGCTCGAGGAACTAGCACCTTGAAACGGTCTATCTCCTCCGCGTTGAGCTTGATCTCACTCCGATCGACAACGATCTCACTCCGGTCGCGACCAAAGACCCGGATCGGGTCGGCCGGACTTTTGTTCTTCGAGGAGTAGTTGGATCGCAAGCCGAACGGGAGAGTGCTCAAAGCTCGCTGGCTAACGGTTGCCTCGCCGTGATCCCGCACGCGTCGAATGATCTGAACAGCATTGTTGTCTCGAATGAAAATGTCGAACTCATCGAGGGACCGCAGAACGCCCTCGGAGACGCCATCACGCTTCCCGGCTCGCACAGTCGCGGGGCCGCTGTACTCACGATCCCAGAGGAAGTAGGAGACTCCAGCCTGGATGTCCACCCCTGGGAAGCAGTCTGTCGGGTCGACGTAGTCGACAAGCGCACGGATCTTTCTGCTACCGAGCATGGACTGGCGATATCCCTCAAGCCCGAGACCACCCGCAAACCAGCGTGACGGAGTGATCATAAGGACATAGCGAGGGTCCATTGCAACCGCCTTTTCAACGAATAGCTGGTAGATCGGCTTAGTCCGCGTATTTCCAGCACTATCGATCTGGTACGGCGGGTTTCCCACGATCACGTCGAACTTCATATCTCCCATCTCCTCGGTCGGGTACGCCTCGTGGATGAAGGCATAGGCGTAGTTCTCGCGGTCGGGGCCGCGCTCCAGGTCCTCAGGCGCGCCGCAAATCATGCAGCGGCCGCTCTTGAATTCGTGCTCGGTGCGCACGAACGGGATGTTCCCGTCGTCCGAGTCCATGCGGATCACCGAGTGCTCGCCCGCCGCATGGCGCGAGTAATAGACGGTGCGGCGCGAGACGATCCCGGTCAGCTCGGTGATCCCGCAGCCGAAGATCATGTTGCGGAAGATGTGCTCACGCCGCTTCTCGAAGTTGGGCTCCCACTCGACCAGCCCCTCGAACAAGAGGCGTTTGGCTATCTCGCGCAGGAACACACCGGACTTCGAGCACGGATCGCACCAGCGATAGTTGGGGTTTGTCCAGACCTCGTCGGGCAGCAGGTCGAGCATCGCGTTTGCCAGCTTCGGCGGCGTTGGCACCTCGTCGCTTGAAAGCTGAGCAAGGCATTCGAGGATGTCGGGGATGTGCTGCCGCTCTTGGACCGGCATCAGGCGGCCTTTCGCTCACTGGCGTCGGCGGTGGTCGGCTCGGCCCGACGCGCAAGCTCCGAGTAGTGCACCGGCACTTCGTCGAATCGAGGCGGTAGTGAGAACAAGTTGGGCTCGCCAGCGGCCGGGTCGAGCGGCCGAGACCATTCGCGGATGAAGGTGCCCCAGCTGCCAGGCCGGTATGCGACGAACTCGATCTCGGCGGCATCAGCCAGCGAGTCAGCGCAGATGACGTTGGTCTCGAGGATGGCCTCGACCGCTTGGTCGAAGCCTCCCGTCGGAGCATCGGGACTCAGGTGCTCTTTTAGGTGCGCGCTGATTACGGACGCCATCCGCTCGCGCGACTCGCGCACGTTGTCTTCGCAGATGTCGATCCCGTAAGTCGACGCGAGGCAGCGCAAAACTCGATGCTCGAAGCGCTCGCCCCGCCCATAACGCCCCAACGTCACATGCTTGAGCTTGCGGCGCAGGATCTCGACGAGGAAGTTGCCGTGACCGCAGGCCGGCTCGAGGAAGGTGCGGTCCGTGTTGCCGGGATTGCGGGCGCTCGGGAACATGTCCGGCACCAGGTCGAGCATCGCGTTGACCTCTCGCTCATGCGTGTAGACCTCAGCTAGATCCCGGACTCGCTCCCGGGACTTGATCTGGTCGTGGCGTTCCCGATCCCTTTGCGTAACCGCGAGAGTCTTCTGCAACTGAGCCTCCACGCTAGGAGTTTCCCATCGGCAGCACTCGGAATGGCGCCAGCCCCAGGCCGTCTCTTTCTAGAGCGCCAGCTCGGTACGTTTCGCCCCCCGCTCAGTCGCCGTGTCGCAGACCGAGCGCCGAGAGCACGTCGCTCCCGTCGCGCACCAGGCTGGCGCCCTGGGCGATCAGCCGGTTCGGCGCCGCAGACGTTCGTGAGCCGACCGGACCGGGTACAGCGCCTAGCTCGCGGCCGAGCTCGGCGGCCAGGTCGGCGGTGATCATCGAGCCGGAGCGCTCGGCCGCCTCGACCACGACGGTTATGCCCGCCAGCGCCGCGACGATCCGGTTGCGCGCCGGGAAGGTCCAGCGCCAGGCGCCAGTTCCCGGCGGCAGCTCGGAGAGCACGAGGCCCTGCTCGCCGATCCGCCTCCACAACGCACGGTGCGCTGCCGGGTAGGCAATGTCGGCGCCGCAGCCGAGCACGGCCACGGTCAGCCCAGTTTCCAGCGCGCCGCGGTGAGCGCAGGAGTCGATCCCGAAGGCAAGGCCGCTCACCACCGCGATCCCCTCCGCAGCAAGCTCGCGACCGAGCGCTCGGGCAACCTCGCGCCCGTAGGTGGTGGCGCGACGGGAACCGACCACCGCGACCGCCTCACGGGGAGCGAGGCGGCCGAGCAGGGCCGGATCGCCGCGGCCGAAGAGCGCCCAGGGCGCCGCCGCGTCGTTGCGCAAACCGACCGGGGAGCGCTCGCTGTGGCGGCAGGTCGCCCACAGGGACGCCTCGGTCAGCCGCTCATAGAGGCGGTGCTCCGACAGCGAGGCGACCGTGCTCAGGAGATCATCGGCGGCGCGAGGCGCAACCGCCCGCACCAGCTCCTCATTGCCGAGGTGCAGCAACTGCGGCGAGGATCGGCCGGGGTCGTCGCAGGCACTCCGCTCGATGTAGGGGGCGAGGCGGGCAAGTAGCTGGGCGCGTCGCAGGCATTCAGGGCAGGCTCGGGGCTCGGTCATCGTGTCCTCCTTGCTCGTGGCTCCCACAGGCCGTGGGAGCCGGTGCCCTCGGCCTGCGCGCGAAGCGCGCCACAATCGGGGGCACCGGCTCCCGGGCGGGGGTCACTCCTCACGTAGATGGCGACCGCTGCGCCGCAGCTCCTCGGCGACGTATTCGCAGACATCGGCGCCGTTCCATGGGCCGGGGCGATTGAGAAAGGCGGCGATGCGATCCAGGCAGGCGGCCTCGGCGCTGCCCTGGGCGGTGAGGCGGTTCGCCTCCTCGACTGCCTCGGCCAGCAGGCGGAGGGTGTAGGAGGCGGGGTCCTCGCCCTCCTCCTCGCGCAGGAGCAGCGGGGGGCCGAGCAGGGTCGGACCGCCGCCGGGGTCGACCGCGAGGGTCGGCTCGGGGTCAGAGAGCGACATCGGGTAGACGTAGAGGCGAGCGCTCGGGGACTCGGCCGGTCCCGGCATCGTCACGGCGATGATGCCCGTGGCGAGCGCATCGTCGAGCAGCCCGTTCAGCTCGTCGGCGTCGCTGTAGGGGTTGACGGGGGCGATCGCGCCACCGAGCCCTTCGAGCTCGGCCGCAGCGCGCTCTGCGGCGAGCGAGAAGCGGGGCGGTTCGGTGGTGCCCCTGGCGTCGGCCACGGTCACGAGCGCCGCCTCGCTCGCAAAGCGGGCGCCGCAGTTGGCGCAGCGGCGCTCCTCGGCTCCCTCGGGCGCGAAGCCGACCTCGGGGCTGCAGCAGTCTGGGCAACGAAGCTCCATCTCGGTTTCCTCCTCATGCGTGGCCCCGCCGGGCGCGGGGCCGGTGCCCGCGGCCCGCACGCGTAGCGTGCGAAGCTCAGAGCGGGCTCGGCCCCGCGAGCGGCGGTGTCGTCCACCGCGCTACTCGGCGTAGAGGGCGATCCACTCCAGCTCGCCGTTCACGAGCGGCACCTCGGTGGGATAGCGAGCGGCATACACCCACCTCTCCCACCTGTTCATCGAGTAGCGGGAGGCGCGCACCCGCTCCTCGGCGGTCATCTTGCGCAGTTCGTCGACAAAGCGGTCGATCAGCCGCTCGGCCTCATGGACGTCACGGCCGCGCAGCGCCTCGTAGGTGAGGGCGTGTACGCCGCTGTCGGGCTCTGCGACGAGGGCGTCGAGGGTTTCAGTCATCTTCGGCCTCCTTGCTCGGGGCCCCGCCCGCTGCGGGAACCGGCGCCCTACGCCCGCACGCCGCAGGCGTGCCAGAATCGCGAAGCGAGGGGGCGGCTCCCGCAGTGGGCGGCCTGAGCGCGGGCGCGCCGGAGCGCTCACCCGCGGCGGCTCGCCGCGGAGGCCCAGATCGGCTCAGCTGGCCTCGGTGTCGGGGCGGGGCATCCATTCACCTCTGTTGTCCAAATACGACGCGGCGTGCATCGGGGCAGAGGCAGCAAGGCAGGTCAGCAAGTCCCGCTATTGCTTCAGCAACACGGCGTCCTCGCGGACCCCTGGCGGCTCAATGCTGGACGCCCGGTTCGGCCGAATGAAAATCACCGCCGCAACGACCCCAGACCCCCCGCCGGTGGCGTCGAGCCGACCGGGCAGCCGCCTCAAAGCGGGCAAGACCGTTGAAGCGCTGTTCGTGATAGCGATAGACGTAGGCCCATCTGCGGCGCAGCTGGGCGATTTCCAGCTGGCGCCCACCGATATAGGCGTGGGCGAGGATGCGGCCGTACCGATCGACGTGGTCGGCGACCGAGTCATAGCGAAGGACTACGGAGGCGCCTTCAGGGGCAAGCCGGTCCATCGAGGCCGCGGCCGCTCTTGCCCCACACTCGGTCGGGTAGCCGGGTTTGACGTCCTCCGGAGTGTCGATGCCGACGAGGCGGACGTAGGCAAGATCGCCGGAAGGCTCACGGATACGGAGAGTGTCGCCATCGACGGCGAAGTCGATCGTGGCACGAAACGCAGAGTCTGATGCGGCGTCGGCTGGCGCACGATCTCCGCCGCCGACGACTGAAGCACCCAGGACAGCGACAAGCGCCAGCCCACTACTCGCCAAGTTCGTCATGCCCATCGCGAACGCCCTTCACGCCTTGGAAGCATCACTCGCCGAGGGTGCCGTCGCGGTATTCGCGCAGACGCTCTTCTGCCAGCTCGACCGTCGGTCGCGAAAAGAGACGGTGGTAGGGCTTGTCGGCGTCGACGACGAAGCTCTCGAGCATCAGATCGGGCCGTTTCGCTGCGGCCAGATGGCCAAGGCCGACGGTCGGCCGCTTGACGATTTGAGCGACGGTGGGCACCAGCCGGTTCTCCTCGCGAGCGGCGTCGATCTGGCGCTTGAAGCGGATCGCGGCGTATTTCTGGCGGCTTCCGTCCCGACGCGGAATCGTCACCTCCGCACGCGCGGTGTCATAGATCCAGCAGGCGTCCTCATAGAGGGCGTCGAGCGCCTCGCGGGTCGCATCGGGTTCCCGCTCTTCACTCACTCGAACCACCTCCATCTCCTCGGAGTCGAGGAACTGGAAGACCAACCCAGCGCCGTCGCTTGTTTTCGTCGTCCGCACCTTCTGCCCCAGCGCCTTTGCCTTGATGTGGAGGTTGACGCGCATGTTCTCGGTCGTCGCGTCGTAGTCGGCACCGCGGCGAATCTCCCACACCCCGCCGTCGGTCCATTCGCTCCAGGGGTAGCGGCGGGTCCTGCTGTTCACATCGGCGGGGAACTGCTCCAGTCGTTTAGCCATGGCGTGCATTAGAACACTTATGACCATCTATGTCAAAGATGCATTAATGCCACGCGGTAGCTACTCACCTGGCGTCGGGGCAAAATGAGAGCGCGCTCAAGCATCGCGCTCAAAACAATCGGCGCCTTGTCGGACTGAAGAGGGCGCTCTCGGATTCGGGCACCTGGGTGGGCCTCAGCGTCGCTCGCACGATCGACGTCGAGGACGACACCGATGGGGATCGGTGAGCCTGCGGGCAAAGCTCCGCGACGATCCCTCCGCGGAGGTCCGTCGGCTTGTCGCGGCGGTGGACGGCCACGTGTGACCCCGCCGCCCGATACGCCTTTCGTCGGCAGGGTGTCGAGGCGGCGGATCGAGGCCGGTTCGGATGGGACCCCGGGCGAAACCCGACGGTCGAGTTCGACCGGGGGACCGGGCCGGCATCTCTGTACCCCACCCGTCCGGCGCCCCTATCGTTCCCAGGGTGGAGATGGTGGGGAGACTCGACGGCCAGGGCTCGGACGAGCCCCTCCTGCTCGTCGAATGCCGACGCGCGCTCGACACAGCGATCTCCTCGGCCTCCGAAGAGGCCGTGATCGGTGCCGACCCCGACCGCTGGGCGGGCGAGCTGGCAGAGGGTCTCCGGATCGAGGAGCCTCGCATCGACCTCGAAGCCGCCCGCGTCGAGGATCTCGGTGAGGTGCAGGTCGACGTCTCGGGTATGGCCGGCGTCAGCATGTCGGCGACGGAGCTGTTCGCCGATGGCTCGGTTCTGCGGCCGGGAAGTCGGATCCGACTGACCGTGCCGAGCGCCGGGGGCGAGCTGATCAACGACCTGGGCGGGCCCCTCGAGGCTGTCCCCTGGCGGGGTCAGGTTCGCGACGAGGCGATCATCCGCGAGTGGGACTGGCCGCACGAGCGCGGCCCCGCCGGGCTACAGAGCGAGATCGACGCATTCAAGGCGACACTCCGCCGCGCTTCCGAGACAGCCGCGCGGCGTCTGGCGGTCTTCAATGCCGAGCTCGCCGCGGATGCCCTGACGCGGATCGAGTCGCGCCGGACGGAGGTTCTCGCCCGGCGCGAATTCCTCGGCGATCTGAAGATGGCGGTGCGTGCCCGTCCCGATGCCCCGGGGCCGATCACCCCGCCACCGGTGCGTCGCCGCCCGGCCGCGCTAGCTGCCACCCCGCCCGAAGCCCCGTCGCCGCCCCCGATCGGCGAGGACGACCTCGATCACCTCTACTTACAGATCCTGCAGAGCACGCGGGCCATGGGCCAGTCCCTTGAGCGCACCCCTTCGAGCTTCGCGACGAAGACCGAGGAAGAACTCCGCGACCACTTCCTCCTGATCCTGAACACCAACTACGAGGACCAAGCCTACGGCGAGGCCTTCAACAAGGATGGCAAGACCGACGTCCTGATCCGGGTCGATGGCAGAACCGTGTTCATCGCCGAGTGCAAATGGTGGAACGGCAAGGCGGGCATCGACTCCGCCCTCGCGCAGCTCTACGGGTATGCCACCTGGCGGGACTCCCGTCTCGCCCTCATCTTCTTCGTCCGCGCGAAGAACGTGACGAGCGTGTTCGACACCGCGGCCACGACGCTCGAGTCTCGTGAGGAGATCTACGAGCTTTCCCGTGACGCAGCGCAGCGCGAGCTCCGTTGCCGGCTCCACTGGCCGGACGACGACGATCGACGCGCCGAGCTGACCGTTCAGTTCTTCCACCTACCTCCCCGATAGGCCGAATGTCTGACCGCGCCGCAGCTCCGGGTCCGATGCGAATTCTCGACCTCGACCTCGACTTCTTCGTGCACGGAGTCGCGCACTGGCGGCCCGAGGACGGGGGTCGGCTCGACGGCGAGGAATTCCCGGCCTGGGACGTGGAGGAAGCGCTCGCGTTCCTGGAGGACCGATGCCTGCTAGCCGCGCCGCTCCCCGGATTCGTGGTCGAGAACCACGGCGAACTCTTCCCGGTCTGGAGGAAGGCCATCGCAGACGGCATGATCGCGGCGCCGTTCGAGGTGACGCACGTGGACGCCCACGCAGACCTCGGCCTAGGCGACTCCGGATACATGTATCTGATGAGCGATCTCCTCTACCGCGATCCGGTCGAACGGCTGGAGCCGACCGAAGGCGAAGGTGGACTCGGGGACGGCAATTATCTGGCCTTTGCGATCGCGTGTCGCTGGGTCTCCGGACTCACCTATGTCCACAACGACGAGGGAGGCAGGGACCTCATGACCTACCACCTCGAGGCCTTCGATCCGGACGCCTCGCGCATCCAGCTGAAGGCCATGGAGAAGTCCGAGATCGAAAGATTGCTCGGGCTCCTGGCCCGAGGAGAAGGCCAGATCCAGGTCGATCTGCTCGAGCCCCCGGTCCCCTTTCACCACGGGACCTGGCGGGACTTCCATGCCAGTCGACCTTTCGACCTGATCTGTCTGGCTCGCTCGCCGACTTACACGCCGCCCGAGGCGGATGCTGTCTTCGAGGAGATCCGACGACGTTTCGTCGACGAGTCGACCAGGACGGCACCCCTGGACTCCGTGTAGGAAACATTGAGCTCCGACCTACCCCCGCCCAGGATGAAGCGGTCTGGAGGGGCCGCCGGGTTGGTGGTCGCGATTGAAAGAGCAGACCCTCCGCGTCACATACGGCACCGGTATTCCCACAGAATTGTGGACGACTGCCGGCTTCAATCACCAGTCCTGAGTTGAAGGGAACGGGATGCCGAAAGCCGTGGGGCGCGCTCGGGACGCTCGGTCGCGTCCGTCTGGATGTCGAGGGTCTGAGTCATCTCGGCATCGGCCTCCTTGCTCGTGGCCTTGCCCGCTGCGGGAGCCGGTGCTGATCCCCTGTACGCCGCAGGCGTGCCAAACTCGAAGAGAAGGAGAGGCGGCTCCCGCAGCGCCGCACCGGGGGCATGAGGCATCTGGATGGCGTTCATCTCCTGTTGTCCAGCAGGGTGGACGCGTTCATCGGCCAGGGCGCACGAAATGATCGCTTGTTGCCCAAATGTGGTGCCCAAATCAGGCGTCTGGGCGAATCGGCATCTTCAGGGACCGCCGCATTCGACGCTAGAATGCGGTTTGCCGTTGAATGCCCCCGGTGGGACTCGAACCCACGCCGCGCGGCTTAAAAGGCCGCCGCTCTAACCAACTGAGCTACGGGGGCGACCAGCCAATCGTAGTCGGGTCCGAGCGGGGTTGCGCTCGGCTGCCGATCGCCTAAAGCTCGGGCATGCCCTGCTCGGGCGTCGAGGCCTGGGCGTGGGTGCGGACGGGGATGCGGCCGGCGAGGCGGGCGAGGCGGCCGGCCTCGACCGCCGTGCGCAGGGCGGTCGCCATCTGGGCCGGGTCCTCGGCGCCGAAGATCGAGCTGGCGGCGAGGACGGCGTCGCAGCCGAGCTCCATCGCCTGGGCGGCGTCGGAGGCGGTGCCGATCCCGGCGTCGAGGATGACCGGCACCCTCGCCTGCTCGACGACGATCCTGACGTTGTAGGGGTTGCGGATGCCGGCGCCGGAGCCGATCGGCGCGCCGAGCGGCATCACCGCGGCGCAGCCCGCCTCCTCGAGGCGGCGGGCGAGGATCGGGTCGTCGTTGCTGTAGGGGAGGACGGTGAAGCCCTCGCCGACCAGCGTTTCGGCGGCCTCGAGCAGCTCGACCGCGTCCGGGTAGAGGGTGCGGTCGTCGCCGATCACCTCGAGCTTGATCCAGTCGGTCTCGAACGCCTCGCGGGCGAGCCGCGCGGTGCGAACCGCGTCGCGGGCGGTGAAGCAGCCCGCCGTGTTGGGCAGCGGGAAGAGGCCGAGGCGGTGGATCACGTCGAGCACCGAGCCCTGGGCGTCCGGGTCGACGCGGCGCAGCGCCACGGTGACGATCTCGGCGCCGGAGGCGAGCAGCGCCATCTCCATCTGCTGGAGCGAGCGGAAGCCGCCGCTGCCGACGATCAGGCGCGAGCCCCATTGGCGCTCGCCCAGCTCCCAGCTGTCGGCGCCGCCCTGGATCGCGGCGAGCACCTCTACCCTGCGGCCCTCGGCGAGCGGGGTCGACCCCCACTCGGCGCGCGGCACGACCTCGCCGTCGAGCGCCACGGCGATGCCCCGCGCCCCCGGCTCGGCGCCGCTCTCGCCCACCGCGTCGGCGAGCGTCGCGCCGGCCGGCAGCTCGCGCGGCTCGCCGTTCAGCTCGATTCTCATCGGGCCAGCCCCGCGGCGCCGCGACCGAGCCGCTCCGGGCTCGCGGCGGCGGCCGCCTCGGGCAGCTCGCCGCCCTCGAGCAGCGCGGCGACCGCATCGGCCGTGAGCGGCGCCAGCAGGATGCCGTTGCGGTAGTGGCCGGTCGCCCAGATCAGGCCGTCGAGGCCGCTCGCGCCGATCAGCGGCAGGTTGTCCGGCGTGCCGGGGCGCAGACCGACCGCCGCTTCGATCATCTCCAGCTCGGCGATCTCCGGCAGAAGCCGGTAGGCCTCGCGGAGGATCTCGTGGACGGCGCCGGCGGTGACGGTCGTGTCGAAGCCCTGCTCCTCGACCGTCGCGCCGGCGATCAGGCGGCCGTCGGCGCGCGGCACCAGGTAGACGCGCTCGGCTCCGACGATCCGCTCGCAGGGCGCCGCGCCGTCGAGGGCGCGCAGCTCGACGATCTGTCCCTTGACAGGGCGCACGGGCGGGCGGGCGGGCTCGGGGAGCCACTCGGCCAGGCCGGACCAGGCGCCGGCGGCGAGCACCACCGCGGCGGCGCGCAGCTCCTCGCCGCCGGTCGTGCGGACGCCGGCGATCCGCTCACCCTCGAGCAGCGGCTCGGCGACCTCGGTCCCGGCCCGCAGCTCGACGCCCGCCTCGGTCAGCCCCGCGAGCAGCACCGCGGTCAGCTGGCGGGGATCTACCGACGCCTCGCCCTCGGCGTAGACGCCGCCGGCGCAGGAGGGGCTGAGCCCCGGCTCCAGCTCGCGGCAGCGGCGCGGCGGCAGCCACTCGGCGGCGAGACCGAGCGAGAGCTGAAGCTCGTGGATGCGGCGCAGCTCCGCCGCCTCGTCGCGGTCGAGCGCGATGTGGAGGGCGCCCTGGTGCCGGTAGCCGGTCGAGACCCCGGTCGCCGCCTCCAGCTCGGCGACGAAATCCGCGTAGAGGTCGCGCGAGGCGAGGGTCATCGCCAGCAGCTCGGGTTCGCCGAAGGTCAGCTCGCCGATCGGCGCCAGCATCCCGGCCGAGACGCGCGTCGCGCCCGCCGGCGGCTGCGCCCTCTCGACCACCGCGACGTGGGCGCCGCGCCGCGCCGCCCGCCAGGCGCATGACAGGCCGATCACGCCGCCCCCGATGACGACCGCGTCGTAGCTGCGTTTCTCGCTCAAAGCCTTGCCTCCGCCGGCATTACCCGGATCAGGTTCAGACGGTCGGCGGCGCCCTAGCCGCCCTCTCAGCCCGTGCGCTTACAGGCTCCCGTTGTCCTCCCGATGCTACTCCCCGACCCGCCGCGTGCGCGGAGTGGCCGTCGCTCATAATCGGGGGCATGAGCGCGTCAAGACCCGAGGCCGACGGCCCGCTGCGCCACGAGCGGCTGCGCACGGCGCGGCTCTACTTCGTCTGCGATGCCCTGCCCGGCGGCAGGGAGCCGGAGGCGCTGCTGCGCGCCGCGCTCGACGGCGGCGTCGACATCGTGCAGCTGCGCGAGAAGGAGCTCGACCAGGGGACGATCGAGCGCTCGGCGCGCACCTTCCGCCGCCTCTGCGACACCTACAGCGCCCTCTTCATCGTCAACGACGACCCCTACCTGGCGCGGTCCTGCGACGCCGACGGCGTCCACGTCGGCCAGGACGACGTCGCCGCCGCGGAGGCGCGGGCGATCCTCGGGCCGGACGCGATCCTCGGCCTCTCGACCCATTCGGAGGAGCAGATCGCCGCCTCGGCGCGCGAGCCGGTCGACTACATCAGCGTCGGTCCGATCTGGGAGACGCCGACCAAAGAGGGGCGGCCGGGGGTCGGCCTGGGACTCGTCTCGCACGCCGCCGCCAACGCGCCGCATCCCTTCTTCGCGATCGGCGGCATCGATCCGGCCAACGCCGAGCGCGTGGTCGAGGCGGGCGCCGAGCGACTCGGCGTGGTGCGGGCGATCCGCGACGCCGCCGACCCGGCCGGCGCCGCGGCGGCGCTGCGAGGCGCGCTGGCGCTGGCCGGCGAGGTCGCGCCGGGTGGCTGAGGCGCCGCGCAAGCGAAAGGCGCGCGAGGCCGACGCGCCGACGCCGCGCGAGCGCATGGAGCGCGGCTACGCCCGCGCCGAGGAGCGCAATCGCGAAGCGCGCGAGGCGCTGGCGCCGCTGGCCGAGGGCGAGCGCCCGCTGGTGGTGACGATCGGCGCGGTCGTCTCGACCCTGATCGCCGTCTCGATCGTCGCCGGCTACCTCGCCGGCATCCATGTCCAGGGCGGCAAGCCGGCGCTCGCGCAGGTGCTCGCCCCGACACTGCTGATGGGCGCCATGGCGTGGGGCATGTGGCGGGCCCGCTACTGGGCCGTGCTCGGCTTCCAGATGATCCTCGTGCTGCTGATCTTCAGCGCCGTCTTCGGCCTCGCCGCGCAGGCGGCCAGCGTCGCCCAGGTTGCCGCCACGCTCGGCCTGCTCGTCGTCTCGGGCACCTTCTTCTACTTCATGGTCAAAGCGATGGCCCGCATCCAGATGCCGACGCGCCTGCCACGCGACTAACCGCTTGCCGCTTCCGGTGCGCCTTATGTGCCCCATAGACACATAAGGCGCACCGGAACGGTGGATGCCGTTCTATAGGCTCAGGGCGTGGCGGATTCGTATGACGTGATCGTCATCGGCGGGGGCCCGGGCGGCTACGTCGCCGCGATCCGCGCCGCCCAGCTGGGCAGGAAGACCGCCGTGGTAGAGCGCGACAAGCCGGGCGGGCGCTGCCTCAACTACGCTTGCATCCCGGCCAAGACGGTGCTGCACACGGCGGAGGTCTACGACCAGGCCCGCAACAGCGCCGAGCTGGGGGTCGTCGTGGAGGGAGCCTCGCTCGACTGGGAGGCGCTCGGCAGGCGGCGCGCCGCCGTCTCGGAATCGCTCTCCAGCGGCGTCAAGATGCTCTGGGACAAGAACAAGGTGACGCTGATCGAGGGGAACGGCACGCTGACCCCCGAGGCGAACGTCGAGGTCGGCGGCGAGGTCTACGAGGCCGGCGCCGTGGTGCTGGCCACCGGCTCGGTCGCGTTGCCGATCCCCGGCGTCGAGCTCGGCGGCCGCGTCCTCGACACCTGGGGTGCCTGGTCGCTGCCGGAGCAGCCGCGGCGAATCGCCGTCGTCGGCGCCGGCGCCTCCGGCTGTGAGATCGCCTCCGCCTACGCCCGCTTCGGCACAGAGGTGCTGCTGATCGAGATGCTCGACCAGATCCTCCCTGCTGAGGACAGGGACATGGCGCGCGTCGTCGAGCGCGCCTTCAAGAAGCAGGGCATCGAGATCTCGACCGGTGCGCCGGTCCAGAACGTCGAGGCG
Organism: Solirubrobacterales bacterium; assembly: GCA_035605615.1. Taxonomy (GTDB): domain Bacteria; phylum Actinomycetota; class Thermoleophilia; order Solirubrobacterales; family 70-9; genus VRUE01. The sequence goes on along the minus strand of DASTHF010000050.1, from coordinate 5,634 downwards.
GGCGAGGGCTCCGTGAAGCTCACCTACGGCGAAAGCTCAGCCGAGGTCGACTACCTCTGCATCGCCGGCGGCCGCGCCCCCGACACCGAGGGGCTCGGGCTGCGCGAGGCCGGCATCGAGCTGGAGGAGAACGGCAAGATCAGGGTCGACGAGCACCAGCGCTGCTCGAATCACAAGGTCTACGCGATCGGCGATCTCGTCAACCGCAAGGCGCTCGCCCATAAGGCCTCCGAGGAGGGCGTCGTCGCGGCCGAGCATGCGGCCGGCGCCGAGACCCACCCCGTCGACCAGGACCTCGTTCCCGGCGCCACCTTCTGCCAGCCGCAGGTCGCCAGCGTCGGCCTCACCGAGGCGGCCGCCAAGGAGGCGGGGCACGACGTCAAGGTCGGCAAGATGAAGCTGGGTGGGGTCGGCGCGGCGACCGTCTACGACGACAAAGACGGCCTCGTCAAGCTGGTCGTCGACTCGAAGTACGGCGAGATCCTCGGCGCCCACGTGGTCGGCAACCGGGCCTGCGACATGATCGCCGAGCTGGTCGCGACGATGGCGCTCGAGGGCGGCTACCAGGAGCTGGCGCGGATCGTCCATCCCCATCCGACGATCTCCGAGGCGATCCTCGACTGCGCCCGCGCGGTCGACGGCTGGGCCACCCACGCTTGACGCCCGCCGGGCGCGCCGTCTTCTACTTCGACCTCGGGTCGCCCTACGCGTATCTCGCCGCCGAGCGGATCAGCGCGCTGTTTGCCGCAGCGGGGCTGGAGCAGCCCGAGTGGGAGCCGGTCCTGCTCGGCGGCCTCTTCAAGCGCTTCGGTCGCGACTCCTGGGCGAACGGGCCCGGCCGCGAGGAGGGGATCGCAGAGGTCGAACGGCGCGCCGCCGCCTACGGGCTGCCGCCGCTGGCCTGGCCCGACCCCTGGCCGGGCAACACGCTCTTCGCGATGCGCGCCGCGACCTTCGCCAAGCAGACCGGCCGCACCGTCTCCTTCGCGCTCGCCGCATTCCGCCAGGCGTTCGCCGCCGGCCGCGACCTCTCCAACCCCGAGAACGTGCTGATCGCCGGGGCCGCCACCGAGCTGCACCCGCGGGCGCTGCTCAAGGCGGCCGAGACGCAGGGCGTCAAGCAGGGCCTGCGCGAGGCGACCGCCGCCGCCGCCGAGCTGGGCGTCGCCGGCGTCCCCTCGCTGCTCGTCGCCGGCGAGGTCTTCTGGGGCGACGACAGGCTCGAGGAGGCGGTCGCGGCGGCCTCGGACAGCTAAGGTCAGGCCGTGGCCGACCTACCCGACGCCACCACCTGTTACGAGCTGCTCGCTCGGATGGCGCTGATCCGGCGCTTCGAGGAGGAGGCCGGGCGCCAGTACCAGCGCGCCAAAGCCGGCGGCTTCCTCCACCTGGCGATCGGCGAGGAGGCGACGATCGTCGGCACGACGTCGGTGATGCGCGACGACGACTACCTGATCGGCACCTACCGCACGCACGGCCACGCGATCGCCCGCGGCACCGACCCCAAACGCGTGATGGCGGAGCTGTTCGGGCGTGTCGACGGGACGAGCGGCGGGCGCGGCGGCTCGATGCACATCTTCGACCGCGAGCACCGCTTCATGGGCGGCTACGGGATCGTCGGCGGCAACCTGCCGATCGCCGCGGGCCTGGCACTCGCCTCCCAGTACAGGGGCGAGGACACGGTGACCGTCTGCATGTTCGGCGATGGCGCCTCCAACGCCGGCAACTTCGGCGAGACGATGAACCTGGCGGCGCTCTGGAAGCTGCCCGTCTTCTTCCTGGTCGAGAACAACCTCTACGGGATGGGGACCTCGGTCGAGCGTCACTCCGCCCAGACCGACCTCTCCAAGAAGGCTGAGGGGTACGGGATTCCCGGCGAGCGGGTCGACGGCATGGACGTGGTCGCGGTCCGTGCGGGCGTCGCCGAGGGCATCCGCCTCGCCCGCGAGGAGGGGCGGCCGACGATCCTCGAGGCGTTCACCTACCGCTACCGCGGTCACTCGGCCGCCGACCCGGAGGTCTACCGGCAGCGCGAGGAGGTCGAGGAGTGGCAGACAAAGGACCCGATCGAGAGCTTCGCGCGGCGCTGCGTCGAGGCCGGCGTGCTGGGCGAGCGCGAGGTGCAGGAGGTCCGCGACAGGGCCGACGGGACCGTGCGCGAGGCGGTCGCCTTCGCCGACGCCTCGCCCGAGCCGCCCCTCGACACTCTCTACGAGAACCTCTACGTGCTCGACAGCGCCGCCGGCTGGTACGCGGTCGACGAGCGCAGCCCCGAGCCGCACCGCGGCGAGCGTGAGGACCGCATGCCGGAGGCGGCGCGCGAGCTGGCCGAGGCCGGCGCCGCCTATGCGGGCCAGCCGGCCGCGGCGCCGCGCCCCGACCCGGCGCAGCTCGGCGACGCCCAGGAGGGAGTCGGGACGGAGGTCTCGGAGGAGGCCGCCGGGCAGGAGGCCTCATCCGACGGCGCCCAGGCGGAGGTTCCCGAGGAGGTGGAGGACTGATGGCCACCATGCGGATGCGCGAGGCGCTGCGCGACGCGATGGCGGAGGAGATGCGCCGCGACGAGTCGGTCTTCGTGATGGGCGAGGACGTGGGCGTCTTCCAGGGCGCCTTCAAGGTGACCGAAGGCCTGCTCGACGAGTTCGGAGAGCGGCGCGTGCGCGACACGCCGATCTCCGAGAACACGATCGTCGGCGCCGGGATCGGCGCCGCGATGGCGGGGCTGCGGCCGGTCGTCGAGCTGATGACCGTCAATTTCTCGCTGCTGGCGCTCGACCAGATCGTCAACCACGCCGCCGCGATCCCCTACATGTTCAACGGCCAGGCGCGCGTGCCGATGACGATCCGCATGCCGGGCGGTGGCGGCCACCAGCTCGGCCCCACCCACTCGCACAGCTTCGAGGCGCTCTTCCTCCAGGTGCCGGGCCTGCTCGTCGCCTGTCCCTCGACGCCAGCCGACGGCAAGGCGCTGCTGAAGGCGGCGATCCGCGACGACAACCCCGTGATCTTCATCGAGCACGAGACGCTCTACGGGCGTCGTGGCGAGGTGCCCGACGACGGCGACGAGGTGCTGCCCTTCGGCCAGGCGGCGGTGCGCCGCGAGGGCGAGGACGTGACGATCGTCGGCATCCTCAAGATGGCGGGGGTGGCAGAGGACGCGGCGCGCGCGCTCTCGCACGAGCATGGCGTTGAGGCCGAGGTGATCGACCCGCGCACGCTGCGCCCGCTCGACCTCGACACGATCCTCGAGTCGGTGCGCAAGACGAACCGGGCGGTGATCGTCGAGGAGGGGTGGCCGCATGGCGGCTTCGGCGCCAACCTCGCGGCGCTGATCGCCGAGCAGGCGTTCGACCACCTGGATGCGCCGGTGCAGCGAGTGACCGGCGCCGATGTCCACATGCCATATTCGAAACGGCTCGAGCAGGCGGCGATCCCGCACGAGGAGCACGTCGTGAAGGCCGCACTCGCCGCGCTGGAGGGGACGATCTGATGCCCGACGTGGTCATGCCAAGACTTTCCGACTCGATGGAGGAGGGGACGATTCTTCAGTGGCTGAAACAGGTCGGCGACCAGGTGAATGTCGGTGACGAGCTTGTGGAAATCGAGACCGACAAGGCGAACATGGCCTATGAAAGCGATGTCGAAGGGACGCTGAGTGAGGTGCTGGTCCAAGAGGGTGAAACGGTGCCCATTGGTGCTCCCATAGCGCGGATTGGGGAGGGTGGTGAGGAGAGGGCACCTGCGCCGCCGCAAGAAAAAGAGCAGCAGGAGCCGGCCCAGCCCGAGCGGCAGGTAGCCACGGCAGTTACCCCGACTGAGGCGCCGCGAGAGGTTGGCGACGGGCATCGGCCGAAAGCTTCACCGGTCGCGAGACGAATCGCGAAAGAGAAAGGTCTCGATCTCTCGCAAGTCCATGGATCTGGACCTGGTGGTCGCATCGTCAAGGCGGATGTAGAGCAGGCGCAAGCTGAACCAGTCGGGGCGACTGGATTTGAACCAGTGACCGCTCGGACCCCAGCCGAGGCTCCCGAGACGGCGAAGGGGCAGACGAGCTACGAGGAGCCGAGCAAGTTGCAGGCGACGATCGCACGGCGGATGGCCGAATCGAAGGCGACGGCGCCGCACTTCTACCTGCAGGCGGAGGTCGACATGAGCCGCGCCGTGGAGGCGCGGGCGCGGCTCAAGGCCGCTGCCGGCGAGGGCGAGGTCGTGCCGTCCTTCAACGACATGGTCGTCAAGGCCTGCGCGCTGGCTTTGCGCGAGCACCCGCGCGCCAACGGCGCCTACCGCGACGGCCGCTTCGAGCTCTACTCGCGGGTCAACGTCGGCGTCGCCGTCGCCGCCCAGGACGCGCTCGTCGTCCCCACCGTCTTCGACGCCGACCGCAAGGGCCTGCGCCAGATCGCGGAGGAGACGCGGGCGCTGGCGCAGCGGGTTCGCGACGGGCAGATCACGCCGCCGGAGCTGTCGGGCGGCACCTTCACCGTCTCCAACCTGGGGATGTTCGGGATCGACAGCTTCTCGGCGGTGATCAACCCGCCGCAGGCGGCGCTGCTCGCGGTGGGCGCGATCGTCGAGCGATCGGTCGTCCGCGGGGGCGAGCTGGCCACGGGGCACCTGATGTCGGTGAACCTGGCCTGCGACCACCGCATCCTCTACGGCGCGCCGGCCGCCGAGTTCCTCGCCCGCGTTCGCTCCCTGCTCGAAGAGCCTCTCGCCCTGGCTCTCTAACCTGTGCCAGATGGCACTGGATCAGAGCAAGGTTGGGCAACACATCACGGCGCAGATGGAGGCGCTCGAAGCCGACTACGGGGACGACTGCGAAATCGGCGACATCTGCACGATCGTCGAGGTGGTCGGCCCGCACGGCTCCCACGTCAGGGTGCGGAGCAGCGACATGCGCCCCCACGTGGTGATCGGCCTGCTGCGGATCTCCGAAGAGATGTTCCTCTCCGCGATGCGCGGGGGCGCCCCGGGCGAGGGGGAGTAGCCCTTCAGCAAGTTTGGGGGGAGCCGGTCACCGCATTCCAAGCCGCCCCCATCGAGAAGTCGGCGGAGACGCGGAGGACGCCGGTGCGAGCGGCGCGGACCAGCGTCCAGTCGCCACGGCGGACCAGGCAGGCGCGGCCGCGCGCGATCGTCCAGTAGGGGGTGAAGTTGACCCGGACCAGGAAGTCGCCCGGCCTGGTCACGTCGAGGCCGAAGCCCTGGCGGCCGATCCAGAGCGTGCGCGCCGCCGCGGCGCCGACCGGGTCGACCAGCGGCTCGGGCCGGCGGACCGCGTAGATCCGCCAGTGGGCGGAGTGCCAGCGCGGCACCAGGTAGGGCGGGTGGGCGAGGATGAGGCGGCGCTCCGCTTCCGAGGAGTAGTCGAGCGGCGCGTCGGGAAGAGCCACGTAGCGGATCGCGTTGTCGCGCAGCCAGGCGCTGTAGGCGCGGTTGGTGAGCGGGCCGTCGTCGCCGTAGAAGATGTCGTCGCGCGTCGTGTCGAGCTGCCGCAGCCAGCCGCGCGCCAGCTCGAAGCGCGGCGCGAGGTAGGCCGACTCCCAGTGGTTGGCGGTCGGCGGCACCTCGATCCGCGCCCCCTGCGCGCCGTGGTCGCGCAGCCAGCGGGCGGCGGGAGTGAAGAAGGCT
>DASTHF010000059.1:0-2294 GCA_035605615.1 Solirubrobacterales bacterium | reverse complement strand
CGTGGTGGATGACGCGCAGGCGGGCCGGGTCGACGTCGGCCTCGTCGCGGAGGCGGGCGGCGCCGTGCTCCGAGTGGGCGACGACGGCGTCCATGCGGCCGAAGAGGCGGCGGGCGGCGGCGACCTGGCGGCGGCTGGGGCGGGGCGGCAGCACGTAGTGGGCGGTGAGGACGCGGGGGCGGCGGGGCGGCAGCAGCGGCGCATCGAGGGCGGGGACGGTGAGCCACTGGTAGTGGACGACGTCGGCGTCGAGGGCGCCGCGCAGCCGCAGCATGTCGGGCACGTGCTCGGCGAGCTTGAAGGCGCGCCGGGCCGGGGCGGCGGGGCCGCGCGCGGCGCTGCGGCGGTAGAAGCGCTCCTCGACCCGGTAGCCGTCGGCCGCGGGCACCGGGCCGTAGAGGAAGCGGCTGGTCAGCAGCTCGACGTCGGCGCCGTGCCTGGCGAGAGCGGCGGCGAGAGAGCGATCGTAAGGAGGGGTGAATGCTGAGGGATCGACGAGTTGGACGCGCATCGCGCGATTATCGTGGCCTCCTTGGCGCCGACCATCTCCTACTGCGTCGTGAACACGAACGGGCGCGAGCACCTGCTCGCCTGCCTGGCGGCGATCGAGCGCACCCACCCGGTCGGGGCCGAGCGCGAGGTCCTGGTGCTGGACAACGCCTCCGAGGACGGCTCGGCAGAGGCGGTGCTGGGGCTGGGCGGCGACATCCGCCTGATCGCGCTCGAGCGGCGGGCGGGCAAGGCGGCGAACGACTCGACCCTGCTGCGCGAGGCGCGGGGCCGCTACTGCCTGCTGCTCAACGAGGACTCGGAGCTGCGGCCGGGCGCGGCGGGGGCGCTGATCGCGGCACTCGACGCGGACCCGCGGGCGGGGGCGGCGGGCGCGCAGCTGCTCGACCCGGCCGGGCGCCCGGTGCCCTGCGCCTGGCGCTTCCCGGGGGTTGGGACGGCGCTGGCGGGCGCCCTCTTCCTGCACCGCCGCCTCACCGTGCAGAGCCGCGGCGCGAAGACGCGGGGGGTCGACTGGGCGCAGTCGAGCGCCCTGCTGGTGCGGCGCGAGGCGGCGGCGGTGGTCGGCTATCTCGATCCCGGCTTCTTCGTCTACTACGACGAGTGCGACTTCTGCAAACGGCTGGTGGAGGCCGGCTGGCGCACCCTCTACGTGCCCGCCGCACAGGCGATCCACCACGACCAGCTCTCCACCGACCTGGCGGCCGGCCTGCCGCGCATCGTCGAATTCCACCGCAACCGCGACCTCTACATGCGTAAGCACCACTCCCGCGGCGCGGCGCTCGCGGTCCGCCTCCTCACCGCCTGGGCCTACGCCGTCCGCGCCCTCGCCGCCACCCTCCTCCCCCGCCACCCGGCCCGCGTCTACCGGGCCCACGCCCGCCAGGCGCTCTTCCCCGGGCAGGGAGAAGGACTACGTGAGCGCGCCGCGGCTCTCTGAGGGGGCGCGGCCAAGTAGATCAAGGATCTCGCGCTCCGCGCTCGCACGCTCCCTTCGGTCGCTCGGAGCGTGGCGTGCTCTGCCCACGAGCGACCGAGGACGCCGATATGCGCCAGCTGCGTGCCCTCAGAGGCGGGAGTCCTCGTCGATGAGCTCTATCTCGTAGGCCTCGGGGACGACGCCCTCGACCGCGGGCTCGGGCCGGGCGGCGCGGAGGCCGGCGAGCAGGGCTCGCGGCCGGCGGAGGCGGGCGAGCCAGCCTCGCTCCTCGGCGGTGAAGAAGCCGGTGACGAGGAGGAGCGCCGGGTAGGCGAGCCAGAGGACGGCGCGGGTGGCGAAGCCCGCAAGGCCGGAGGTGGGCAGCAGCCACTCGCCGAGGCCGACCAGCGCGGCCGAGGCGAGCACGACCCGCGCCAGGCGGCCCCACTCGTACGGCACCGGGAAGAGGTGCTGCGTGAACCCGTACATCAGCGCCAGCACGATGAGGTAGGAGGCGACCAGCGCGATGCCCGCGCCGACGATCCCCAGCGGCGGCACGAGGAGGAGGTTGAGCGCCACGTTGGCGATCAGGCCGGCGATCGCGGCGGGGAGGTTGAGCTCGGTGCGGCCGGTTCTGCCGAGGATCACGACCAGCACCATGTAGAGGGCGTAGAGGGTGACGGCGGCGGCGATCAGGCCGATCGGCTTGTGGGCGCCGAAGAACTCCGGCGCCGCCAGCGCCCGCACGATCCAGCGCGAGAGCAGCCACATGCCGGCGACGACGAACGTGGTGACGGAGACGAACCAGGTGACGATCACGGCATAGGCCCGCCGCGCCTCGTCGTCGTCGGTGATCGAGTACGCG
>DASTHF010000058.1:0-12542 GCA_035605615.1 Solirubrobacterales bacterium | reverse complement strand
CCTCGCTCCGCATCGCCCGGCGCCCCCGTCCACCGAAACCTGTCGCAACGACGGTCACCCACACCTGGCCCGTGAGCCTGTCGTCGACGGTCGCGCCGAAGATGATGTTCGTGTCGTCGGTCGCGGCCTGGCGCACCACCTCGGCGGCCTCGTTGACCTCGAACAGCGAAAGGTCGTCGCCCCCGGCGATCGAGAGCAGGATCGCCCGCGCGCCGTCCATCGAGGTCTCCAGCAGGGGCGAGGAGATCGCTTTTTCGGCCGCCAGGATCGCGCGGCCCTCGCCGTTCCCCATGCCGATCCCGAGCAGCGCCCGGCCCGCCTCGGACATGATCGTCCGCACGTCGGCGAAGTCGAGGTTGATCAGGGCAGGGAGCGTGACCAGGTCGGAGATGCCCTGCACGCCCTGGCGCAGCACGTCGTCGGCGACCCGGAAGGCGTCGACCATCGAGGTGTGCTGGTCGAGCACCTCGAGCAGGCGGTCGTTGGGGACGACGATCAGCGTGTCGACCTCAGCGGCCAGCTCCTCGATCCCCTTGCGGGCCTGGTTGCCGCGCCGCGAGCCCTCGAAGCTGAACGGCCTGGTAACGATGCCGACCGTGAGGGCGCCGACCTCGCGCGCCAGGCGCGCGATCACCGGCGCCGCGCCGGTGCCGGTGCCGCCGCCCGCGCCGACCGCGACGAAGACCATGTCGGAGCCCTTCAGCAGGCGCTTGATCTTGTCCTGCTCCTCGAAGGCGGAGCGGTGGCCGACCTCGGCGTCGGCCCCCGCGCCGAGCCCGCGCGTCTGCTCTTCGCCGATGTGCACGGTGACGTCGGCGACGCAGAGCTGCAGCGACTGAAGATCGGTGTTGACGGCCATGAACTCGACCCCGGGCACGCGCGCGTCGACCATGCGGTTGACGGCGTTGACGCCGGCTCCGCCGACGCCGACAACGCGGATCACCGGCTGGTGCGGCTGGCCGCTTCCCGGCGGCTCGTATTCGGGCTCCTCGCGCCCGTAGCGCGGCGCCTCGACAATCGGCTCGACTTCACGCCGCGGCCGTGGCTGCGGCTCCTCGGAAAAGACCCTCTTCAACCTCTCGGGAGGGGTCTCGGCAGACTCGCCGACGGGTGGCGCCTCCTCGGCGACGGGCTCCGCGGGCGGCTGCTCGACTTCCTCCTCGGTCGTCGACTTGAAGAGGTTGGAGAGTGGCCCCTCCCGCATGCTGGCTCGCTTGCCACGCCGACTCATCGCTCAAGGACCTCCTTCGCCAGCTCGCGGTAATAGCCCGCGGCGCTGCTGCCCGAATCGTACTTGAGCACGCTGGCGCCCTTGACCGGCGCCTCGGCGAATTTGATCGCCTTGCGGATGCGCGACTTGAAGACCAGCTCGCCGAAGTTCTCCTCGAGGATTTCCACCGCCTCCTTGGCGTGGACGGTGCGCGAGTCGAGCATCGTCGGCAGGATGCCCTCGATGCGAACGTCGGGGTTGAGGTTCTCTTGGATCATCCGCAGCGTGTTCTGGAGCTGGACCAGCCCGCGCATCGACAGATACTCGCACTGGACGGGGACGATCACCTTGCTCGCCGCGGTCAGCGCGTTGATCGTCAGCAGGCCGAGGCTGGGCGGCGTGTCGATGCAGACGAAGTCGTAGTCGCCGCTGACCTCTTTCAGCGACTTCTCCAGCGAGCGCTCGCGGCCGATCTTCGTGCTCATCGCGATCTCGGCGCCGGCCAGGTCGATCGAGGAGACGGCGATGTCGATCTCGCGGTGGTGGACGATCTCGCTGATCGGCATGTCGTGCACGAGCACGTCATAGAGGCTCTTCTCGACCTTGTCCGGATCGATCCCCTGGCTCATCGTCAGGTTGCCCTGCGGATCCAGGTCGACGCACAGGACTCGGTGCCCGGACTCAGCAAACGCCACCGCCAAATTGAGCGTCGTGGTCGTCTTCGCCACCCCGCCCTTCTGATTGGCGAACGCGATCACCTCCGCATGCTTCACCGGCGCCTCGGGCTCCTCAGCTTTCTCCTCCACCACGTCCCGCCGACTAGGCACGAGCAAATCCCCAGGCATGAACCTCTCCACCTTCTCGTCGACCTTCTCGGCTTCGATCACAGGCGCGGCCGGTCCCTCAGCTTTCCTCTCCCTCTCTGCAATGGGTGGCGCCGCAGGGGGCAGCTCCGGCACCGCTTCTTCCATCCGTTTCAACTCCTCGACGATCGGATGCGGCTCTTCGACGACGATAGGGGCGGGCTTGGGCTTGCGGCTGAGGAATCCCATGCGCGGGTATTCGCATGGTCCCCTGGTTTTCCTGCCGCCCCACGAAATTGCTAGGAATCAACCGATTCCCGACCTACTGGACAAGCGACTGGTCTTCGTGACCGGCAAGGGGGGTGTCGGCAAGACCACCGTCGCGGTCGCCCTGGGCCTGCGCGCCGCCGCGGCGGGCAAGCGGACGATCGTCTGCGAGGTCGCCGCCCAGGAGAACGCCTCGCGGATCTTCGACCACGCCGAGGTCGGCTTCCACGAGGTCGAGGTCGGCGAGAACCTCTGGGCGATCTCGATCGACCCCGACGAGGCGATGCGCGAGTACGTGCTGCTCCAGCTCAAGGTCCGCGCGATGCGCGACCTGCTCTTCCGCAGCCGCATCTTCACCTACCTGGCCGCCGCCACGCCGGGCCTCAAGGAGCTGGTGACGATCGGCAAGATCTGGGAGCTGGCGCAGCTCGACCGCAAGGTGAAACGGGGCCGCAAGTACGACCTGGTGATCGTCGACGCGCCCGCCACCGGCCACGGCATCGGCTTCCTGCAGACGCCGCGCACCTTTGCGGCGATCGCCCGCGTCGGCCCGATCCACTCGCAGGCGCGCGAGCTCGACCGTTTCATCACGGACCATGACCACACCGGCGCGGCGATCGTCGCCCTGCCCGAGGAGATGCCGGTCAACGAGTCGGCGGCGCTGGAGCGGCAGCTGCGCGACGAGGTCGGCGTCGCCGTCGACCGCGTCTACATGAACGGACTCTACCCGGAGCGCTTCGGCAACGAGGAGGCCGAGCGGCTCGCCGAGCTGGCCGCCGCCGAGGACGGCGCCGCGCGGGCCGCGGCGCGGGCGGCGCTCTCCGAGCACGAGCGGGCCCGCCACCAGCGCGCCCAGCTGGCCCGCCTGCGCCGCCGCGTCGAGACGCCGGTCAAGACCCTCCCCTTCCTCTTCGAGCCGGAGCTCGGCGTCGAGTCGGCAGGCCGGCTCGCCGGGAGGCTGCGCTGATGCCCTCGCTCGACGAGATCCTGGAGGGGAAGAAGATCTGCATCTGCGCGGGCTCGGGCGGGGTCGGCAAGACGACCACGGCGGCGGCGATCGCCGTCGGCATGGCGGCTCGCGGACTCACCGTCTGCGTGCTGACGATCGACCCGGCGAAGCGGCTCGCCGACTCGCTCGGCCTGCCCGAGCTCGGCAACGAGGCGAAGCGGGTCGACCCGAAGCTGTTCGAGCGCCAGGGCATCGAGATGCAGGGTGAGCTGTGGGCGATGATGCTCGACGCCAAGGCAACCTTCGACGAGCTGGTCGCCCGCCAGGCGCCCGACGAGGAGTCGCGCGACCGCGTCCTCGAGAACCGCGTCTACCAGCAGATCTCCAACGCGCTCGCCGGCTCGCAGGAGTACATGGCGATGGAGAAGCTGTTCGAGCTGCACACCGAGGGTCGCTTCGACCTGCTCGTCCTCGACACGCCGCCGACCCGCAACGCGCTCGACTTCCTCGACGCGCCGCGCCGCCTCACCCAGTTCATCGAGGGCCGCTCGCTGCGCGTCTTCATGCGGCCGACCGGGCTGGCGGCGCGCGTGGCCGGCCGCGGCGCCTCGGTCGCGCTGGGCGTGCTGCGGCGGATCGTCGGCTTCGACCTGCTCGCCGACCTGGCCGAGTTCTTCAACGCCTTCAGCGGCATGGTCGACGGCTTCCAGGCGCGCGCCAAGCGGGTCAACTCGCTGCTGGCCGACGAGCGCACCTCGTTCCTCGTCGTCTGCGGCCCGCAGGGCGAGCCGATCGACGAGGCCGTCTACTTCCACCGCAAGCTGGTCGAGGCGAAGCTGCCCTTCGGCGGCGTCATCGTCAACAAGGTCCACTACCCCGCCGAGCGGCTGCGCGGCGACGGCGCCGACCTGCGCGCGACGCTGGCCGCCAGGCTCGGCGACGAGGAGCTGGCGACGCGGGTGGCCGAGAACTTCGCCGACTACCAGGTGCTGGCCGAGCGCGACGCCCGCAACATCGAGCGCCTCGCGGCGGAGCTGCGGACCAGCGCCGTGATCCGCGTCCCCCACCTCGACGAGGACGTCCACGACCTCGCCGGGCTGGCCGAGATCGACCGCTACCTGTTCGCAAGCACGACCGAGAGAGAGGCGATCGCCCAGGGCCGCATCTAGCCGGCGCGGCGGTAGTGGTCGTAGTCGAGCTCGCGGACCTCCCAGTCCGCATCGTCCGGAACGGGGAAAAGGTGGCGGACGCGCGGCGTATCGATCCGCTCGCGGCCCGGTTCGCGGCCGGCCGGCCACTCGAGCGTGTGGTCGCCGTCGCCCTCGACCTCGTCGAGCCAGTTGGTCGCTGTGATGCGGATCTCGCCCTCGGCCGGGACCGGCTCGAGGATGCGCGTCTCTTGCATGTCGTCCTCCTCTTCAAGTGGTGGATCGAGACGGTCGTCGCGGGTTTCCTTCCAGGCGTCAGCGGCGATCGCCGGCTTGGGGGCGGGCGGATCGGCCACGCTGACGGTGATCTCGGCGTCGCCCTCGGCGAGGCCGGTGGCGATCAGGGTCTCGTCGGCGGCGGTGCCAAGGTCGGCTCCCAGCTCGCCGAGCGCGGCGGCGCGAAGCATCCCGCGCACGCCCTCCTCGACCCAGCTCGCCAGCTCCACCGCCTCCTCGAGCCGGTCGCCGCTCATCAGCGCCCGCTCCAGCTCCAGCGCCCGCTCGATCCGCTCGCCGGCCTCCTCCCGCTCGCCCGACTCGGGCGCGATCAACGCCGCGGCGCGCTTCGGCAGCGAGGCTCCGACCGGGCCCTCGCCCTCGAGCAGCGCGCGCAGCGCCAGCAGCTGGTCGCTGAGCCCGTCGCGCGCGCTGTCGCGCTCCAGCCCCAGCTCGAAGCGGCGCACCGCCCAGGCCAGCACCCCGGCCGGGTCCGGGCGCGCCTCCAGCGCGCTCGCCAGCTCGGCCAGCCGCTCGGCTTCCTCCTCGTCAAGCGAATAGCCGCCGGGACGGGTAGCCGGCGCACCGGTCGCGACGCGGCGCCACCGGCCCTCGCCGGTCGGCGCGAAGGCGAAGGGCCCGAGCCCGACGCCGCCCGCCTTGAAGAGCCGCATCACGGAAATCAGCTCGCGCAGCTGGCGCAGCGCCTCGGCGAGGCTGTCGGCTCCCTCGCCCTGCTCGGCGAGCGCCAGGAACTGCGGCTCCCAGGCGGCGCGGCCGGTGCCCTCGCTGCGCATCGCCTCGAGCGGCGCCTCGAAGGAGTCGGCACGAAGGATCTGCACGCCGTGCGGCAGCCGCAGGCGCGGCTGCCTCATCCGCAGCCCGACGATCGGGACGATCAGGACATCGGCCTCGCCGGGGTCGCGGACCTCGGCGTCGAGCAGCGCCAGGGCGTTGTCGAGGCGCGCCCGGTCGAGCGAGAACTCGCCGCAGCCGTCCCAGAGGGAGGCGACGAAGGTCGTCAGCATCCGCGCCGCCCGCTCGCCCGGCTCGGATGCAACCGGCTCGCCGCGCGCCTCCAAATAGGCGGCCGCGATCCCGGCTTCCTCGACCGCCCGCCGCGCCGGCTCGAAGGCGGCAAGCGAGCGCAGCTCGCCCTCGCGCTCGCGGACGAACTCGGAGGCCAGCGGCAGGTAGCGGTAGAAGAGCGAGTCGTCGCCCGCCTGCTCGGCAACGTCGAAGGGAATCTGCTCGCCGCTCGCGACCAGCACGCTGAAGCGGGTCGCGGCCTCGGTGGCCAGCCGCTTCAGGGCCTCGTTGAGGAGGGGGTCGCGCACCCTCCCACGCTTCCGCCCGGCGCCCGGCGCTCCTGCGCCTGCACGACGCCTTGCAGCTAGACGGCGGCGGCGACCTGCTCGGCCGCGTCCTCGAAGAGCCAGCGCCTGCCGTAGCGCCGCATGTCCTCGATCAGGGGGACCAGCGCCCGCCCCTTCTCGGTCAGCGCGTACTCGACGCGGGGCGGCACCTCGGGGAAGGTGTTGCGGACGACGACCCCCTCTTCTTCGAGCGCCCGCAGGCGCAGCGAGAGGGTGCGCGGGCTGATCCCCTCCAGCGAGCGCTCCAGCTCGCAGAAGCGGCTCGCGCCCTCGGCCAGGTCGCGGATCACGAGGAGCGTCCACTTGCCGCAGACGATCTCGGCGGTCCGGCAGACGGGGCAAAGGGAGTTGCTGGCTGCGCTCATCTCGGAGGGAGGCGGTTGTGACGATTGCCTCGTCCAGCGAGTTTAGCGCCCTCGCTTCACTTACTGAAGTTTTGGCCGGGTGCGCTCAGGTGCGCTTGACGACGACGAATTCCACCTTCAGGACCTTGAAGGTGTAGCGGACTTCGCTCGGCCCGTAGACCAGCGTCACGGGGAAGCCCGGTTCGACTTCGAGCAGCTGGCAGGGGTCTTCGCCGGAGAGGCAGGTGCCTTCGCCAGACAGCGAGCTCGCGCCATTGGAGATGAGGAGCAGCGGCTTGCCCTGCTTCGAGACCCCCATGTAGGTGATGACCGGCGCCTTCTTGCCCGGCAGCGGCGTCAGCGGCAGCACCTTCTTCCGCGTCCACGATTCCGGCTTCGGCGCGGCTTCGCCTTCGGCCGCCTGCCGGGCGCGGGTGATCCTCACGTTGATCGCGAAGGTGTAGAAGACGATGTGGGGCTTCGTGCTGCCGCCGCTCGACGGGGCGCCGCCGGACGGTTCCCGCTGCGTCGCCGGCGGGCCGGGCGCCGGTTCGGGCGCGGTCGAGCCGCTCGGTTCACCGCCAGCGCTCGATTCGCCGCCCTTCGACGTCGTGGTCGTCGTCGTGGTCGTCGAGCCCCCCGACCCTTCCCCCTTCACGCTCAGGTGGGCGACGACGTGCGGCTGCGCGAAGCGCTGCTTGAAGGGGTCGGTGGGGACGAGGCGCTCGAGCCGCTTGTGGTAGTCGCGCAGGCCCGGCTCTTCCTGGACCACCGCGAGCTTCGCGGTGCCGTTGTCCGCCGCGCCGGGCGAGGCGCTCGCCGCGGCGAGCGCCGCCAGCGAGGACTGCGGCACCGGCTTCGAGCCGCCCATCAGGAACGGCACGGCGGCAATCGCCACCACGATCAGCGCGACGATCGGCAGCAGGCGGCGGTCCCAGAGGTCCCACCAGAGGTCGACCAGGAAGGCCGGCGGCTTCAACTCGGGCATCTTCAGCTCTGGCCCCTTCGCCGACAGCTTCAGCCACTCGGGTCGCTTCATGGGGCTCCTCCAGTCGTGGCCGCCGCCGGCGTCGCTTCGGAGGGAGCCGGCGCGGTCGGGGTCGCGCCCCCGGTGACGCCCTGTTCGGGCGGGGTCAGGTAGGTGGTGACTTTGAAGCTCGCTTCGAGTTCGGGGAAGCCGTTCGGGCCGGCTTCAAGCGAGAAGCCGTCGATCGTCAGCAGGCGGCCGTCGACCGAGACCTTGGCCTTCCTCGTCTTGACCAGCGAGTCGAGCCCCTTGATGAAGTCGGCGACGTGGAAGAAGCTGCCGCTGAAGGTGAGTTCGTAGGGCATAACGGCCAGGCCGGCAGAGCCGATCGTCGCGCCGAGCGGCAGCAGCGAGGCCGCCGCCTCGGTCGGCGAGACCTGTTCGCCGCCCCCACCGCCGGCGCTCGCTTCCGGCGCCGGCGCCGCTTCGCCGCCGCCCCCGCCGCTGTTCAGCTGGAAGTCGCTGAAGCGCACCTTGGCGTGCTTCGCGATCTGGTTGAGCTGGACCAGCAGCGAGGCGGTGTCGTCGCTGCCCGGCACCGCCTTGCCGAGCACGACTAGCTGCTGGTAGTCGACCGGGAATTCCCGGCGCGCTTCCAGCGCCTGCGCCGCTTCGGCCCGGTGCCGCGCCAGCGAGGCCTTCACTTCTTCGACCTGCGCGCCGAGCTTCTTCGCTTCTTCGCGCTTCGGGCTCAGCACCTCCATCCAGAAGGCGGCCCCCAGTGCCGCAATCGCCAGCATCGCGACGATCGCCACGTTCGTCGTTTTCCCGCCCTTCATCTCAGCCGCCGCCTTCCGAGCTGCTGGAGCTGGAGCTGGAGCTGGAGCTTTCGGAGCTCGCGCTGGAGCTTTCGGAGGTTGCGCTGGAGGCCGCCTGGGCCTGTTCGGGCGCGGAGGCCGGCGCTTCGCCTGTGGATTCGAGCTGCGGCACCGGCGCCGCGTCGAAGGCAACGACCATGTTGAAGGTGGCGAAGGAGGGGCGCACCTGGCAGTCGCTGCCGGAGCCGCCGCCGGAGCTCCCTTCGGAGCCACCGCCGCTGCCGCTTTCGGTCCCCAGTTCGGACGATTCGACCCCTACCCGGGTGACGCCGGCGATCTCCTTCAGCGCCGTGACGAAGCCGGCGACCGCTTCGTGACCGGTCGCGCAGCCGGCGATCGTCAGCGACGGCCCTTTGATCGAGCCACTCAGGCTGCCGCTCCCACCGGAGCCGCCGCCTTCCGAGCCCGGCGCCGCCGAGGCTTCGAGGCTGGTCAGCCAGACGTCGTGCGGCAGGACCAGCGACAGTTCGCGCATCACCCGTTCCCAGTCGAAGCGGCTGTCGGCGAGGCTGGTGACCGTCTGCACGCGCTTTTCGCGCAGGCCGCGGAACTGGGTGTAGCCGGCGAGGCGCTGCGCCCGCGCGCCCGCGACCGCGTCTTCGCGTTCGAGCTTCGCGACCTCGCTCTTGCGGTCGGAGATCTGGTTGCCGATCACGACCAGCGCCGTCACCCCGGCCAACACCGCGACCAGCGCCCCGACCAGCAGGTAGGGCACCGGGCCGGTGCGCATCGGGCCGTGCCCGTCGCGGCGCTCCTCGGCTGGGATCAGGTTGACGGGACGCATCTCAGCTCTCCAGCGCCAGGCCGTAGGGAAGGACGAGCCGAGCCGCCTCGACGTCCTCGTAGCCGCCCAGCGCCGGCGGGCGCGAGACGGCGATCGGCAGCCCAAGGCCCTCCTCCATGCGCTGCGGCAGGCCGGGGATCGTGCTGCCGGCGCCGCAGAGGACGACGCGGCCGACCGGCACGACGCTCTCCTGGGCGCGGTAGTAGTCGAGCGAGAGGCGCAACTCGTCGACCAAGCCGGTGACGCCTTCCTCGAGCGCGCGGCGGGCGGCGGCCACCGTCTCGGGCTCGCCCTCGACCTCCTCCAGCCCGGCATCGAGGCCGACGTGCGTCAGCCACTGGGTGGCGTGCTCGGGGCTGAGGCCCCGCTCGCCGCCGAGCCGAGCCGCGATGCCCGCCAGCCCCGCGCTGGAGACGCGGGTGAAGAGGCAGGCGCGGCCGCGCGCCACGGCGAGGTTCATCGAGTCGCCGACCTTGCAGTAGAGGACCGCCTCCTCGGGCCGCGCCGCCAGCTCGACGGTGGCCTCGGCGTCCGCGCCGTCGCCGTTCTGGGCGATCGCGCCGACCCCGGCCAGGGCGCGGATCATCCCGAAGGCCGAGAGGTCGACGCCGACCGGTTCGAGACCGGCGCGGCGGATCGGCTCGAGAAAGGAGGAGACCATGTCGCGGCGCGCCGCGACGACAACCACGTCGACCTGCGGCGCCGCGCCCTCCTCGGCGGCGACGCCGCCGACCACCTGGTGCTCCAGCACGGCCTGGTCGAGCGGCATCGCGATCTGCTCCTGGGCCTGGAAGCGAACCGCGGCCTCCATCTCCTTCGGATCCTCGATCGCCGGCAGCCGCAGCATGCGGACGACGACCCGCTGGTTGCCGATCCCCAGCCGCACCCGTTTCGAGAGCTTGTGCTTGGAGAAGAACGACTTCAGGGCCTCCGTGAGGCTCTCGGGGTCGGTCACCTCGCCTTCCTGGAAGGCGCCGGCGGCCAGCGGCTCGACCGCCGCCCCCACGAGCTGGGACGAGTTGGCCCCCTTCAGCTCGGCCGCGGCGATGCTGCCGGCCTCGATGTCGAGCCCGACCGCCCCCTCGGTCTTCTTCTGCCTGGTCAGTTGAAGCACGCCCGACCTTGATCGACAGGAGGGGCGCAAACCTTTCGCGCTGCAACTACCCGGTATTAGGAGAACCTGGACGTTCGTCTCAGAGGGTGCCGAGATACCAGTCCACGAGCTGATTTCCGGCGAGCAGGCCGACGACGCCGCCAAGTGCAAGGAAGGGCCCAAAGGGAATCGCCCGCTTGCGCGCCGCGGCGCCGTGGCGGGCGATCAGGGCGAGGCCGAAGAGCGAGCCGGCGAGCAGCGCGACGAGGATCGCCGGCGCCACGCTGCGCCCGAGGAAGAGACCCATGACGGCGGCCAGCTTGACGTCGCCGAGGCCCATCCCGCGCGGGTAGGCGAGCGCCGCCAGAAACAGCAGGCCGCCCGCCGCCAGCGCGGCGATCGCCCGCTCGGGCAGGCTGCCGGGGTCGGCCACGGCGGCGATCGCCACCCCCAGAACGGCGGCGACCAGGAGGATCTTGTTGGGGATGATCCGCCGCTCGAGATCGGTCAGGGTGACCGCGACCAGCGTCGTCACGAAGACGAGCCCGAGCGCCAGCTGCGCCGGGTCGTCCCAGAGGATGAGCACGGTCGCGGCGTAGAGGGCGCCGAGGGCCAGCTCGGTGAGCGGGTAGCGGCCCGAGATCGCCTCGTCACAGCAGCGCGCCCGTCCCCGCAGCAGCGCCCAGGAGAGGACCGGGACGTTGTCGTAGGCCGCGATCTGCGCCCCGCAGCCGGGACAGCGGGAGCGCGGCCCGACGATCGACTCGCCGCGCGGCACGCGGTGCGCGACGACAGTCGTGAAGCTACCGGCGATCAGCCCCCCGAGGAAGGCGATCGCCGCCGCGGCGCCCACGCCCTAGCCGCCTTCGATCGGCGTGCTGGTGTCGACCTCGATCCGGCTCGGGTAGGTGGGGTGGTCGAACATGATCGGGATGGCCACCGTTTCGGTGTTGGCCCTTTCGACGCTGATCGCCACCCCGAGCCGGTCGCCTTTCGGGATCGTATAAGGAGCTTCCTTGAAGTTCATCGTCATGCGCTCCTTGGTCCAGGCGAGCGACGGCCACCAGTTGTTGTTTTCGGGCGTGTACTTCCAGTAGGGGTTGTTACCGCTCGAGTCGATCAGGCGCGAGTCGATCGCCTTCTTTTCGCCCCCCACTTCTTCTTCATGGCGCTTGAAGAGGTAGACGCAGAGCGATCCCTTGGTCCTTTCGGAGTTGTCGATCGTGCGGGTGTAGAACTCGACCGTCACCCGGCCGGTCATCTTGAATTCGGACGCCATCGGGTCCGTGACCCAGAGGTGAACCCTGGCCGCGGGATATTTCGTTTCTTTCGGCCATTCGTAGAAGGGGCAGCCGCTGGTTTTTTCGTCCTTGACGATCTGCACGCCGCGGCCGGTTTCGGGGTTGAATTCGAGGTTGCTGGAATAGTCGTGGAGCGGCGGGGTGGATTCGTTTT
The DNA here is from genome assembly GCA_035605615.1 of Solirubrobacterales bacterium. GTDB lineage: Bacteria > Actinomycetota > Thermoleophilia > Solirubrobacterales > 70-9 > VRUE01. Next base: position 992 of record DASTHF010000058.1, on the reverse strand, counting down.
CGGCCGGCACCGGGGGGCCGCTGAGCAGCAGCGCGTCCGGCGCCCCCAGAGTTTCGCCGTTCTGAAGGCCGCTGGCGCATGTGCCCAGCGTGTTGTGGAGCGGATGGTCGCCGGTGATTTCCTGTCGCGCGGTGGCACCGCTCGCTGCGCAGGGGGTGTCGGTGAGAAAGAACTGCTGCGCGGTGACGACCCCCTGCGGGCCCGCTGCCGGGTCGTCGAGCGGGCTCTTGGTGGGGTCGATGAAGTCGGACTGGACTTCGACATACCCGCGCTCCCCGGCCTGGTTGCCGGGCGTATTCAGCTTCACCGCGACGACGATCTGCTTGTAGTCCTGCGTGCCCGGGCACTTTTCTTCCGAACATTTTTCGTCGTTGCGCCAGACGATGTAGCGGTAGACCTTGCCGCTCACGTCGCCGCTCGTGAACGAGATCGGGCCGGGGTCGACGACGCCGCCCTGGATTTCGCCGCCGCCGTAGACGCTGCCGCCGTTGATGACCATCGGGTGGTAGTTGCTCGGCGGTTCCCTGGTCAGCGCGTAGCTGCCCCCGGAGACCCTGTAGCCGGGGTTGAGCCGATCGCTCGAGCTGCCCGGCGTCGCGGTCAGCGCCAGTTCTTCGCTCTTCAGACTGCGCAGCGCCTCGATTTCCTGCTGGGCGCGGTCGAGCGCAACCTGCGTCGCCTTGGCGCGCTCGGTGTTCTTGGTCGCCGTGCTGAGGAGGCCGAAGGTCGCGAGCGCCGCCATCACCAGCACGAAGACGGCGACGATCACCTCGATGATCGTGAAGCCGTCCTCTCTCGCGGGCCGCCGGTCCATCGTCAGTCGATCAGCGTCGCGTTGCTGAGCGTGGCGCCGTCGGAGATCGTCATGCCGCCGCCGCTGCTGCCATTCGGATTTGGGAAGTGGAGCTTCACGCCGATATAGGTGGCCTTCCCGGGGTTTTCGGGAGCGGCCCCGCAGCTCGACGGGCTCGCGGCCGCGCCGGCCACGTAGC
>DASTHF010000019.1:0-2960 GCA_035605615.1 Solirubrobacterales bacterium | reverse complement strand
ACGGCGACTTCGACTTCAAGATCCCGGTCGGGACCGTCGGCGACGGCTACGACCGCTACCGGGTCCGGGTCCAGGAGATGAGGGAGTCGGTCCGGATCATCGAGCAGGCCCTCGACGGGCTGCCCGAGGGCCCCTGGATCGCGGACGACCGCAAGTACGTCCTCCCGCCGCGAGACGAGCTCTCCACCTCGATGGAGTCGCTGATCCACCACTTCAAGCTGGTCACCGAGGGCTACCGGGTGCCGGCCGGCGAGGTCTACTACTCGATCGAGTCGCCGCGCGGCGAGCTGGGCTGCTTCGTCCTCGCCGACGGCTCGGCGAAGCCGGCCCGCGTCCACTTCCGCGACCCCTCCTTCATCCATCTACAGGCCTTCCGCGACATGGCGGCCGGCGGCTACGTCGCCGACATGATCGCCAGCCTCGGCATGCTCGACCCGATCCTCGGCGGGGTGGACCGGTGAGCCGGCTGCCGGTCGATCCGGCGCTCACCGAGGGCCGGGTTCCGGATCGGGTTTCTGAGGGAGTTCCCGAGCTTCATGAAGTGGACTGCCCGGCCGAGCTGAGGGAGCACATTGAGACTTTGATGTCGCGGTATCCGGATCGGAAGTCGGCTTCCATTCCGGCGCTGTGGGCTGTGCAGAGGCTGTATGGGTGGTGCACCCCGGAGGGAATTCGGCAGGCTGCCGCGGTCATGCGGGTGACGCCGGCCTACCTGGAATCCGTGGCGAGCTTCTATGACCTGCTGCACACCAAGCCGGTGGGGGCTCACAAAGTCGCCGTTTGCACGAATATCTCGTGCTGGATGCGGGGCGGCGACGAGCTGCTCGACGCCTTCTGCGAGGCGGCCGAGTGCGATCGCGAGCACGCCCAGCACGGCACGACCTCGGCCGACGGCGAGGTCTACGTGACCGGCTTCGAGTGCCTCGGGGCCTGCGACATGGCGCCGATGGCCTCGATCGACGAGCGCTACTTCGGGCCGCTGGAGCCGGGCGACGCGGCGAAGGCGATCGAGCAGCTGAAGGCGGGCGAGGACGTGCTGCCCGAGAAGGCGCTGGAGAAGCGGCCGCTGGCGGGAGGGCCGGAAGGTGCCTGAGACCCGCCTCCTGCTGAAGAACGCCGAAGACCCGAAGCTGCGCACGCTGGAGGGCTACCGCTCCTATAACGGCTACCGCACTCTCGAAAGGGCCTACCGCGAGATGGAGCCCGAAGAGGTGCTGAAGGAGCTGGAGGAGTCGGGGCTGCGGGGCCGCGGCGGCGCCGGCTTCGCGATGGGCAAAAAGGCCTCCTTCCTGCCGCGCGGCGAGATGGCCAAGTACCTCTGCTGCAACGCCGACGAGTCCGAGCCGGGCGCCTTCAAGGATCGCGAGCTGATGATGCGCAACCCGCACCAGCTGATCGAGGGGATCGCGGTGGCGGCGCTCTCCGCGCAGATCTCCACCGCCTTCATCTTCATCCGCGGCGAGTACGACCTGCCGGCCGACATCCTCGAAGCCGCGGTCGCCGAAGCCTACGAGGCGGGCTACCTGGGCAAGGACATCCTCGGCAGCCGCTGCGACCTCGAGCTGGTCGTCCACCGCGGCGCCGGCGCCTACATCTGCGGCGAGGAGACGGCACTGCTCGACGCGCTCGAAGGCAAGCGCGGCAACCCGCGCCTCAAGCCTCCCTTCCCGGCGATCCAGGGCCTATACGGCGGCCCGACGCTGATCAACAACGTCGAGACGCTGTCCAACGTGCCGCGGATCGTCGCCCACGGCGCCGAGTGGTTCCGCGGCTACGGCACCGAGCAGTCGCCGGGCACCAAGGTCGTCTCGGTCTCCGGCTGCGTGCGGCGGCCGGGCAACTACGAGGTCGAGCTGGGCGTGCCGATCCGCGAGCTGATCTACGACCTGGCGGGCGGCCCGGAGGAGGGCCACGAGGTGAAGGCCTTCTACCCGGGCGGCTCCTCCTCGCCGGTCCTGACGCCGGCCGAGCTCGACCTCCCCTACAGCTTCGAGGCGATGGCCGAGGCGGGCTCGATGCTCGGCTCCGGCTCGATCATCGTCGCCGACGACCGCGTCTCGATCCCCCACATGGCGTTGCGCACGGCGCGCTTCTACCACCACGAGTCGTGCGGCAAGTGCACGCCCTGCCGCGAGGGGACCAACTGGACGGTGAAGATGCTGGAGCGGGTGGTGCGCGGCGAGGCGACGCCGATGGACCTCGACATCATCGCCTCGGTCCAGAAGAACATCATGGGCCGCTGCCTCTGCGTGCTCGGCGATGCGATGGCGATGCCGGTCTCGGCGATGGTCAACAAGTTCCGCGACGAGTTCGAGCGGACGATCGAGGAGACGGGGCCGCGGCTCGACGAGGTGAGCAGGATCGCCGCCGTGCAGGGCGAGCCGGAGACGATCGGGGCGATGCCGTGAGCCCGGGCTCCGAGCCGCGCGAGGTGACGATCGTCGTCGACGGTCGCGAGATCGCCGCGATCGAGGGCGAGATGCTGCACGACGCCTGCCGGCGGGGCGACGTCGAGATCCCGGTCTTCTGCTACGAGCCGAAGCTCGGCGCCCCGGTCGGCGCCTGCCGGATGTGCCTGGTCGAGATCGAGGGGATCCCGAAACTGCAGACCTCCTGCTCGACGCCGGTCCGCGACGGGATGGTCGTCAACACCCGCAACGAGCAGGTCAAGGACGCGCAGAACGCGGTTGTCGAGTTCCTGCTCGTCAACCACCCGCTCGACTGCCCGGTCTGCGACAAAGGCGGCGAATGCCCGCTTCAGGACATCACTATGGGCTGGGGCAAGGGCCGCAGCCGCGTCACCGACCCGAAGCGCCACTTCGAGAAGCCGATCCCGCTCAGCCCGCTGGTCGCGCTCGACCGCGAGCGCTGCATCCTCTGCTACCGCTGCGTCCGCTTCAGCCAGGAGGTCTCCGAGGACGCGCAGCTGCAGCTCTTGGAGCGCGGCGACCGCACCTACG
>DASTHF010000013.1:0-12189 GCA_035605615.1 Solirubrobacterales bacterium | reverse complement strand
GGGCGAGCAGATCGCGCTCCATCAGGTGCTGCTGGTGCTTCCCGAAGAGGGTGTGAGCTGACCCTCCGGAAGACACAGCAAGGAGTGAGGAGCAAGGTCGACCGACCGAGCGGATCCGGAGACCGGCGGCGGAGAGACCCGCGGGCGGAACTCGGAACTACGGGAGCGCCCGTGCCGCGGCCCAACGCTCGTCGCTCGGCACCCGCCCCAGGCCCAAGCGGCGGAGGATTGCGTCTTGGGCCGCCGTGGGCGCCGCGTCGGCGTGCGCAATCCAGGCGCTCAGCGGACCGTCGAGGGTGTCGTGCAGTTCGATGATCGCGTCGGCGAGCCTGCGGCCGTGGCCGCGCCCTCTGAACGTTGGACGAACGAAGATCTCCTCCAGCTCGAGTCCCGCCGAGGAGTGGCGCATCATCGCCCAGGCCATCATCTCGTCACGGGGTCGGTCTTCGACCTCTATCAAGTGGATCGTATGGCCCCACGGATCCGGGGCTTCTCGTTTGATGACGATGAACTCGTAGGCGCGGGAGGGCTCGACGGTCGCGGCCTGGCGCTCGTCGGGGATCCAAGCTTCCAGGAGACGGTCTGACCAGTAGCGGTAGGGCAGTCGACCGAATCCATTTTCGCCCCAAGCCGGCCCCCAGTTGTGGGTGAATCCGATGGTCTCCTCCACCGGGTCGAAATCGACCAGGACGATGGAGTGGCTTGCCTGGGGACTGTGGAGGCGAGGATCGTCGATCAGGCCTTCGGAAGCAGACCAGCTATCGTCGATCTCGAAAGCCGCCAGGACCATTCCTCCGCCCTCGAGGACCTTCCGGCACTCCTCGAGGGTCCGACAGCGCATGTAGCACCTAGTCCGCGCCGCCTTTGCGACCGTGTCGAGGCCGGGCGGCTCGACGGGAGGCCAATCGGCGGGGTCGTACGGCCAGAAACGGTTCGGAAGACTGCCCCAGCCCTTGCTGATCCGCTGCGTGGTCAGGATCCAGGAGCCAACGTTCGGCGGTCCGGGGTATGTGCCTTCCAGTTCTCTTCCACGTACGAAGCCATAGGTGCGACTGGGCAGGAATCCGCCGCCCTCGTTCTCGAGGTCCCACGGGGGCCGTCGGCGGAGCGGCCACTTCATCGCGCACGGTGCCGGCGGCGCCGGCTCCTAGTCCCCCTCGCCTCCGGGTGAAGCGTCGTCGGGCGAGACCTCGACCCGTCGGAGAACCCTCCCGTCGGGACCGTAGATCTCAAGGACCCGCTTCGGCGCATCGGGTTCCCTGCGCAAGCCGGCGCGCAACTTCTCGACGATCAGATCGGCGGCTTTGTCGAAGCTGTAGCCAGCGGCATAGGGAAAGATGGCCGTCAGGACGTTCACTGCCTCCGGGGGAAGAAACGTGCCTGGCGGGCTCTTCAGCGGATCGGTGACCTCCACGGTGAGATCGGGCAGCGCCGCGGCCAGAGAGGCGGCGATCCCCGGAAGCTCCCCCTCGAAGTCGGACGCCTTTTCCGGGCGGAGAACGATCGTCTGCCGCGGGACACCCTGCTCGCGCTCTACTCCCTGCACGGGTCGAATGTAATCGACGCGGTGCGTCTGCGTGGCGTCTCACCCGAAATGAGGGGCTCAAAAGATAGGGTCGAAAGCGCTAGATCAGATGGAGATCGCCATCGGCATCTCGGTCAGTCGCCCGCCGATCGAGGCAAGTTCAATTAGTTACTCAGTCCACAACTCGTTCGTCGATGAGGAAACCATGAATCAGAGCGGACGACCGAACTCAAATGACTCCGGATTTCAACTCTCCGGATCCGTCCTCGTTGCAGCGGCTCGCATCATCATGGCCGCCACCCTCTGGCTCGTGCGCAGGCCCTTTCTAATGTCGCGTGCGCGCTGGCTGGGTCTGCTCGGCGTTCTGATCGGGGTCGACGTGGCGCTGTGGATCTTCGCGCCCGCGCCGGCCGGCGGTGCGGTTGCGCTTCTGGTGCTCGTGATCGGCGCCGTCCTCGCACATTGGTGGTGGCTCGGACGAGGTTCTGACTCGATCATCTTCATCAGCCTCTTCGAAGGACGCTCCTCCCTGGGCCGCGACGTTGCCGCGACGCACATCGGCGCGCTGAAGCGCTTTTTGGAGGAGGACGCAAACCTCGAGGAGATCGGGCCCTTCGCGATCCGCGTGATCACCATCCCGCTGAGTGGCCGACAGGCGGAGCGACTGCTTCGCATCTCTGGTGCGCTGGCTGTCGTCCGAGGGTCGGGAGACGCCGTAGGCGACTCGAGCAGATGGGAGTGGTACGCCTGCTTTCGAGATTCCCGCCCCGACGTGATGATCACCAAGTATGAGTTCTCGATCCTGAACAACAACGCCGCCCGGCGGCCCCTTCGGCAGCGTCTGGTCGCCGTTGCCCCGGCGCTCGCCGAAGCACACGACATCGAGGGTGGTCTGAACCTGAGCTCCTTCGTCGCGACCGACTTCGCCGTCGGCCACTTCAAGGCAGTAGCGAAGACGATCTGCGTCCTCGGCAGCGAAAAGGTCTTCGAGCGGGCACTGGAGGAGCAGCCCGAAGAGCCCTATCGCTGGCTGCTCCCCGACCCGTCCGACCCCGACCTAGCCGGATCGCTGCAGGGTCGGGTCGCGATCATGGAAGCCCAGACCGAAATCGGACAAGGCCGAGACCACCTCGAGGTCCTGGAGAGGCTCCAGGAGCTGGTGCGGTCAGGAGCAGGGGACAGCGGCTTCGGCATCTGGCTGCAGGCTCAGTGGTATGCGGCCACGGTCGAGCATCGGGTCGAAAAGGCCATCGCTCGTCGGGCCGGGGAGGAGATCCTCGGCCTCTTTCCCGACAGCGTCGGCGTCATATCGAATGCCGCCGGTCTGTCAATCCAGATGGAGGATCTGGATCGCGGGGAAGAACTGTTGGATCGGATGGAAGGCCTCGACCCGGCCGAGGCTTCGATTCCTCGCCTCCGCGCGAACATCGCCTGGACGCGCCGTGACCCTGCCACGGCCCTCGCTTACTACAAGCAGTCCAATCCCCGACAGTACTGGCAGATGGGTGACTGCTACGCGGCCCTCGGAGAACTCGACCGGGCGCTCCGGCTCTATCGCAAGATGCTGCGAAGAGACGCGAGCGCGCGCCATGCGCTTGACCATGCTCGCGCCATCCAGCGCATACCCAGGCTCCTGCCAGCGATGCCGGGTGGTTGGCGCGAGTGGATCTGGAGGTTGATTCACAACCGGCCCCGGGTCGCGGGGCCGCTGCTTCGGGTGTGGCGATTCGCCATTCCGGAGGATCCGTGGCTGAGGACCTGGCTCGCCCGACACGCGTTGGTCGTCGACCAGATAGAGGTTGCACGCCGCTGGGTCATCCTGGCCACCCGGATCGAGTACACGAACCGGCTGATCGCGACGATGGACGCCCTGGTCGTCGGTGCGGTACGGGAGGAAGGGGACCTGCCGGCGAACCTCGAGCATCTTCGGAGACACATCTTCTGGCTCGAGGCTCAAGGCGAAACGCAGACCCGCCTGGAAGGAGAAGCAGCCCTGTTTGCTCTCGCCTCGGCGAGGTACGACCTCTTCGTCGGCGAGCACGGCGATGAGATCGAGGCGATGTTTGCCAGCCTCGGCTTTGAGACGCCCGGGCAGCTTTTCAGGGCCTCTGAGGACACCGAGCAAGACCTCCCCCGGGGACGCGACTACGAGCCGCCGGAGTCCCCGGCATGACGGTAGACCCGCGTCACATCTGCCAGGGTGCTCAGCCCTGAAGGTGTGACGGGACGTGCTCGCGCGTCAACGGGTGGGAGGCCAATGCAACGCCGAACTCATGGTGCAGGACCTCGGCGGCTGCGAGCGCACCAGTTGCCTCGCCCTTGGTCGGCTCATGCCCTTCATGGGCAACACGGTTGCGGAGCTCGTAGCCGTCACGCCACCAGCGCCCGAGGGCGTCGGAGGCGGCATCGAGTTCGCTGGAAAAGCCGAATTGCCGGGCGAAGTGATCGGCGGTCACGTTCCTGAAGCCGGATGCGAGGACGCCTTCGACCTGCCGCAGTGATTTGCCGCTCTCGAAGGTGACGTCGCGGACCGCAGCGTAGATGAGGAGCTCGATCGCCGTGCCGCTCTCTAGCACGGCATGGCGCGGGCGCCCGGCGAACAGCGAGCGATGAGCGACCGCCGTCATCTCGAAGGCCGGAAGGAAGGGCCGCGGTTGATCGGGCTCGGCAACGAGGTCAATGGCACGCTCGACCGCTCCCTCGGGAAGCTCGAAACCGTCCGGCGGCTGGTCTCGGTAGGTCAACAGGGTGAAAGGTCGCCAGTCCAGCGGCAGTCCGTCGCGGAAGTCGGCCTGCATGCCGTGAATTTCCGAGGGCAATTCGAGCGGCGCCACCGGTCCGATCCGGAGGTCTCCTGCGCCTTCTCCGAGCACGATCAGGAAGTCGTCGAGCAGAGTCAGGGCGGCGTCGAATTGGACGCGGACCCATTCGGTGTCGTACTCGCCGGTCTCGTGAGTGGCGATGCGGATAGCGCGGACGACCGTTCGTGAGACGCGAGAGTCTGATGGAAAAGACCGAAAGACCTCGGGAAACGCGGTGGCCGCAAAGATGCCCTGACCGGGACCTTCGATCGTGGCGCGCCGGAATTGAAAGGTGGTGGACGGGAAGGTGCCCGGCACCTCGTACGGCTCCAAGCCCAGAAAGTCGTCGAGATCGAGATCGGACCACTCCTCCAGTGGACCCTCGGCGAGATGGATCTTGCGGAGTGCAGGTCCCTCGGTGAGTCCCACGTCGAATGGAAGCTCGATGTAGAAGCTCAGATAGATCAGTGGTGGGCGTCTCGCCCAAGGGGAGCGGGAGAGGAATCGGCGTCGGAATCGCCGCAAGACCGTGCGAAGTCGACTCATGAGGGCGACCATATCCGCGCCGAGGCACGCATCCGGACGTCGCTATCCGGTCCACGGACTGGAATCGTCGGCAGAAGCCTCGGGATGCCGAGGAGGTCGCGCGCCTCTCGGGTGGCGTGACCCGAGGCTGAGTTGCGGCGGAGCGCGTCGCGGTAGCAGTGGAGAGCTCTGCCCGGCTCACCGAGTGCGCGTAGGCAGTCACCGATCCGGCGACTGAGCGGCATGGGCACCCAGGAAGTCGGCGGTTCAAATTCCTTGGGTCACAGACTGTGGCCTAAGAATCCATCGACGATCCTAGGGTCTACACCCACGAAAGGGCACTTGTAGAGCCAAAGACGCGGAGCGGGAGCGACGGGACTTGAACCCGCGACCTCCGGCGTGACAGGCCGGCGCTCTAACCAGCTGAGCTACGCCCCCAGGGGATGGGCGCCAAGGCGCCCGGCGGGATTATCTCAGGGTCCGACCTTCAGGGTCGCCGAGGGATCTCGTAGGCCCTGGCGGGGAGCGAGGCGGAGAGCGGGCGGTGCGGCGGAACCGCGCGTTCATCGGTTGCGCCCCCCATGCGGCCGGCTGTCCCCCCACCGCCGCGGCTGGCCGCCGCGCCGCCGCGCCTCGCACGGGAGCCGGCCCAGCGCGGGCTCAACGGTTCATAGGCGAGCAGCGCCTGCCAGGTCGCTTCGCCGATCGTCCCATCGACCGGCAGACCGCTGGCGCCCTGGAAGGCGGCGACCCCTTCGTAGGTCGCCCTGTCGAACGCCCCGTTGACGGGTACCGTGGCCTGGCCCGCCGCACGCAGGTGCTCCTGCGCCCAGACGACGAGGTCGCCGCGGCTGTGCCGCTTCAGCACCGGCCGCGAGACGACTGGCAGGTAGCCGGCGATAGGGCCGCCGACGCTCGCGCCAAGCGCCCGCCAGCCGGCGGGGGCGGTCTCCTGCCAGTCCCACCAGCTGGGCGGCGCTCCGCCGTAGCTCTGCGCGAAGCGGCGGAAGCGGAGGATGGAGCGGCGGCCGGGCCGTTCCCAGGTCTGGCCGAGCGGGTAGATCGGCCGCCCCCAGAGGCGGTTGAAGAGGTAGGTGTGCTCATAGACGGCGCGGACCGAGGTGCCGATCGCCTTCCAGTACATCTGCGGCTGGACGTAGTCGGCGCCGCCGGGCCCAAGGAAGACGGAGTAGGGGAAGGCGGGGTGGTAGTCGACGTAGGGGAAGCCGGCGAGTGAGACGGGAAACGATTCGCCGATGCGGGCGCGCAGGGCGCGGACGTAGCGTTCCGCCGCCGCATAGCGACCTTCGTAGCTGCTCTCCGCGTCGATCGCCAGACAGTCGGCGCCGTGGCGGACGGCGGCGCCCCCGACCCGGGCCTCGGCCAGCGGCCTGGTGCCGTAGACGTACTGCCAGGCGCAGACGTCGAGCCCGCCCGCGTGGAGCGCTTCGACCAGCGAGCTGGAGAACTGGCTCCAGCGCGCGCCGCCGTCGCCTGCCTTTATGTAGACGGTGCCGATCCCGGCGCGGTCGGCGCGGGCGATCATCCGCGCGGCTTCGCCGCCGTCGGAGCGGCTCACGTACCAGACCCACATCCCCTGGCGGTCGAAGGGCGAGCCACTCTGCGCCGAGCCTTCCGGCGGGCCGGATGCGCCGGCGGACGCCATCGCCGGCATCGCGAACGGGATCGCCAGCAAAACCGCAAGGAACGCACGGCGGATCCCCTTCCCGAAAGTGCTGCGCCCCCTCACACCGCTCCCCAACACGGTCGCGGGCAGGCGGCTGCGGTGGAAGACCGGTCCCCACTTCTTCCTACGACCGCCGAATGCGCTTCTCTTACGCCGGGTAGCGGCATGCTGAGCCCGCTCTCCAGTATGGACATGCAGATCGAACCGCCTTCTTCGACCGCCGTCAGCGGCCCGGCTCGCAAGATCGTTTGCACAGCGGGGCTCGGACTTGCGCTCGCCCTTGCCGCCGCTTTCCCGGCGGCGGCCGCCTCGCCGGCCCCGGGCGCCGCCCCCCAACCCAACCTCCTCCAGGCCGCCCTCTCCCAGGCCGGCCGCAAGCTCGTCCTCACGCTCGACACGGCGGCGCCGATCCCCCTCGCCAAGCTGGATCGGCTGCCGAGCCCGGCGGATCCGCGCGCCCGCTTCCTCTGCCTGGCGCTGCGCCAAGCCGGCGAGGCGGCGGAGCGGCGGCTCTGCCTGGGCGGCGGCAGCGGCGCCCAGCACCGCGTCGGGCTGGAGGTGCTCGACGCGAGCGGCCACGTGACCGCCAAGTCGACGCTGGCGGCTCGGCTGAAGCGCCCGAGCCAGCGACGGCTCACGCTCACCCTCGTGCCGGGGGAGGCCGGGCTCACCCCGCACCGCTACCGCTGGCGGGTGCTGGAACGGCGCGGCGAATGCGAAGCCGCGGCGCCGCGGGAATGCGAAGAGAGCCTGCCGGCCGAAGGCTTCCGGGCCTTCCGCCTTCGGCCGGTCCGGCCGGTCGGTTGCGCGGGCGGCACGCCGGGCCTCGTCTTCAACGGCCCCCGCAGCCGCAAGATCGTCGCCCTCACCTTCGACGACGGCCCCAGCTCCTACACGCCGGGCTTCCTGAACGTGCTGCGCCGCGAGCACGTCCACGCCACCTTCTTCGAGGTCGGCCAGGAGATCGCCGGGCGGACCGCGACGCTTCGCCGCATCCTCCGCGAAGGAGACGAGATCGGCAACCACACCATGCACCACGATCTCTATCCCGGCTACGCCGATCTGGCGGCGACCAGCGCCCGGATCGAGGCGGCTACGCACTTCAGGCCCTGCCTCTTCCGGCCGCCCTATGGGGCGGTCAACTCCTCCGTCGTAGCCGCCGCCGGGCGGGCGGGAATGCGGACGATCGCCTGGGACGTCGACCCGCAGGACTGGGCGACCCCCGGCACGGGCGCGATCTACAGCCGCGTCGTCTCCGCCACGCGGCCGGGCTCGATCGTCCTCATGCACGACGGCGGCGGCAACCGCAGCGAGACGCTCGCCGCCCTGCCCTCGATCGTCGACACGCTGCGCGCCCGCGGCTACCGCTTCGCCACGGTCAGCGAGCTGCTCGGCCAGCGGACGATCTACAGCCCTTACGGTTAAGGGGCCGAGCGGCAGCGAGACGGACGACCGAGAAGGGAGGCGCAGTTGATCGTCGAGAGGACCGAGAACCCGCAGTGGCTGTCGAATGCCTACCTGGTCGCCGACGAGGCGGGCGGCAAGGGCGTGCTGATCGACGGCAACGACGAGCTGGCGCCGCTGCTGGAGCGCGCCGAGCGCGACGGGATCGAGATAACCCACATCCTGGTCACCCATCCCCACCTCGACCACGTGGCCGGGCTGGCGGCGGCGCGCGAGCGGCTCGGCGGCCCGCCGCTGCTCGCCCACGCCGAGGCGGCCGCCGAGCTCGACCAGGAGGTGACGCGGACGCTCGCCGACGGCGACAGGCTGAGGACCGGCGGCCTCGAGGTCGAGGCGATCTACACGCCCGGCCATGCCGCCGGGCACATCGCGCTCCTCGTCAACGGCAGCGACGTCTTCACCGGCGACGTCCTCTTCAAGGGCACGGTGGGCGGGACGATGGCGCCGGGCGCGAGCGGCTTCGCCGACCTCCGCTCCTCGGTGATGCGGCTGCTGGAGCTGCCGCCGGAGACGCGCGTCCACCCCGGGCACCGCGAGCCCACCACGATCGGCGCCGAGCGCGACGGCAACCCCTTCGCGCGGATCTGGCGCGGCGCGGGGCAGACCGGCGAGGAGCCGTGCAGCGTCTGGGGCCGCGCCGCGACGTTGAAGCTGTGGGCGCCCGACTACGACGGCGGCAACAAGGCCTGGGTCGTCTTCGCCGACAGCGGCGAGGAGGCGATCGTCGGTGGCTCCCAGGTCGAACGGGGCTAGCCGGGGTAGGCGGACGGATGTGCGATTGGACACAAGCTGCCTTTGCCTCCACACTCGCCTTCCGCCCGAATCGGTGAAAGGCCAATGCACCTAGCCCTGGCGCTCCAGGCGAGCGACATCAAGCAGTTCTTCTTCGACTGGTACCCCGTCTTCGGGGTCGTCTTCATGTTCTGCCTGCTGATCGTCTTCGTGACGCTGCTGCGCGGCACGCTCGGCGCGACCAAGCCGGAGACGGTCAAGGCGAGCCAGACGAAGCCGGTGCTGTGGGAGGAGGTGCAGGGGGTCGACGCCGCCAAGGAGGAGCTGATGGACGTCGCGGAGTGGCTGCGCGACCCGAAGCGCTTCGCCGCGCTCGGCGCGCGGCCGCCTCGCGGCGTCCTGCTCTTCGGCCCGCCCGGCACCGGCAAGACGATGCTGGCGCGCGCCGTCGCCGCCCAGGCGGGGGTCGACTTCTTCTCGGCCTCGGGCTCGAGCTTCGTCGAGATGTTCGTCGGCAGGGGCGCTGCGCGGATCCGCCGCCTCTTCAAGGAGGCGCGCAAGTCGGGGCGGGCGGTGATCTTCATCGACGAGCTCGACGCGGTCGGGGGGGCGCGCAGCGGGGGCGGGGGGGACGGCGGCACCAGCGAGCGGGAGCAGGCGCTCAACCAGCTGCTGGTCGAGCTGGACGGCTTCGAGCGCGATCCCGGGACGGTGATCGTGATCGCCGCCTCCAACCACGTCGACAAGCTCGACCGTGCGCTGCTGCGCCCCGGCCGCTTCGACCGCCAGGTGCTGGTGGCGCCGCCCGACCGCGACGGCCGCGAGGCGATCCTCCGCGCCCATGCCAGAGGCAAGCCGCTCGGCCCCGACCTCGACCTCACCGACGTGGCGCGCAAGACGACCGGGATGACCGGCGCCCAGCTCGCCAACGCGCTCAACGAGGCGGCGATCATCGCCGGCCGGGCGGGGCGCGAGGCGACCGCCCGTGAGGACCTCGACGAGGCGCTGCTGCGCCAGTCGGTCGGCTCGCAGCAGGCGCGCCGCCTCAATCAGAAGGAGCGGCGGATCGTCGCCTACCACGAGGCGGGGCACGCGCTCTGCCGGCGCCTGCTCGGCCTCGATCCGCCGGAGATCCTCAGCATCGTGCCGCGCGGGCCGGCGCTCGGCTTCGTCGGCCACTCGCCGCAGGAGGACACCTACCTGAAGTCGCGCGAGGAGCTGCTCGACGAGGTGGTGACGCTGCTGGGCGGGCGCGCCGCCGAGGAGGAGGTGATGGAGGCCTCCTACTCGGGGGCGGTCGACGACCTCGCCCGCGTCCACATGGTCTGCCGGCAGATGGTCGCCGAGTTCGGGATGGGGGTGGCGCTGGACGCGGACGGAGCGCCGCCGATCGCCCTGCCGACCGGCGACTACGCGCTCTCCGACCGCACGCGACGCGACGTCGACGTGGCGGCGATGACGCTTGCTCGCGAGGCCTTCCGCCGCGCCCGGGCGCTGCTGGCGGCGAACCGCGAGTGCCTCGACGACCTCGCGGCCAACGCGCTGGAGCGCGAGACGCTGACCCGCGAGGACCTCGACGAGATCTTCGCGACGCACGAGCTGTCGGGGCTCGGCGAGGCGCCGGCGACCGAGCCGGCGGTGTTCCTCTCCTCGGAACCCGCCTCCTAGAGCGCCCGCCGCCATCGATAGCGCCCCCTTATGGCGGGGCAGCGGAAGGACGCTCAGGAAGAGAGCGAGAAGCGCACCCCGGCCCGCTCGAAGCGGTCCAGGTGCGCGGCGCCGAGCGCGGTGGCAGGCGTCAGGCAGCCGGCCCGCTCCGGCGTCGCGCCGTCCTCGGCGAGCAGCAGGCCAACCTCGCCGAGCATCCTGGCTGTGGCCAGGTACCCCGGGTGCCCGTCCGCGTCGACGTCGACGCGGACGTGGTGGCCTGCGGCGGTGTGGGCTTCGACGGCGACCTGCCACGACCACTCGTCGAGGCGGCTCCCGGAGGGGCCGAAGCCCGACGACGGGAAGATCCTGCGCAGGATGCCGGCTGCCCGTCGCCGCACTGACGGCCGGGTGCGGGTCAGCGCGCGGAAGCCGGCCTGGGTCGCGCCGAGCGTCGCGGCGGCCGCATAGCGCAACGGCAGGGTGACGGGTCCGCCGGGGATCGCGATCCCCTCGCGGTAGCGAATGGGCTCTGCCCGGTGCCCCCGCTCGGCGGCGAGCAGCGCCGCGGTCCGCTGGATCACGGCCGGGTTGATGAACGCGGCGGGCGTCATCGGGCCGATCACCGCCCCACGGGCGTTGAGACGGGGGACGAGCGAGATCGGGCTGCGCCGCCGCACCTCGGCTGCGGCCTCGGGGTCGGCGATCAGCACCGCCGGGTCGGCGATGGCGGCGGCCTCCGGATCGCCGAGCACCTCGGCCGTGCCCTGCATCGTCCCGCCGGAGACCACGTCGGCCAGCCCGAGGCGTCCCGCGGGCTGCTGCAGGGCGACCTCGACGTCGACCTCGTCAAGGCCCTCCTCCCAGCGCTCCCAGGCGGTCTCGGCGGCGAGCAGGACCGCCAGGTCGGGCGGCAGAGCCTCGAAGCCGCTGACCTGCACCACCTTCAGGCCGGCGGCGGCGGCGCGGTCGTGGAAGGAATCGATCGTGCGCCGCACGAACGGCATCTCGCCGGTCAGGTCGGCGTAGTGGGCGCCGTTGGCGACGCAGGCCTCGACCACCGGCTCGCCGTAAAGCGTGTAGGGGCCGACGAGGTTGAGGACGACGCGGGCCCTCGACGCCATCGCCGCCAGCGACCCGGGGTCGGCGACGTCGGCGACGATCGTCTCCGGCGCGGTGACGCCGACCTCGCCGAGGACGCGCTCGAGCTTGGCGGCGTCACGGCCGGCCGCCGCCCAGCGGATCCCTGCCTCCCCGGCCCGCTCCGCGAGGTAGGCGGCGACGCGGCGGCCGGTGACGCCGGTGGCGCCGAAGACGACGACGGAGAGGTCCCTGTCACCCATGGGTGTGGACGATAGTGCCGGCCGGCGTCAGGCCAACCGCCAGGGCTCGACTCCCAGCGCCCGGGCCACGTCCGCCGCCGAGCGGATCGCGTCCTCGTGCAGGCCGTGGCCGAAGTGGCTGCCGCAGTAGTAGGTGTTCCTGACTCCGTTCAGCTCCGGCAGGCGGTCGGTGGTAGCGCAGGAGCGGAAATCGAAGATGGGGGTGCGCAGCACGGTGTCGAGCTCGATCAGGTCCTCGCGGATCGGGAAGTTCGGGTGCTGCGAGGCGATCAGGTCGCAGGAGCGCGGCACCCCCGGCTCGAACCAGAGGCTCCCGTTCACCGAGGTCGAAAAGCCGCCGTTCTGCCGCCGGTAGAGGAAGGTGTAGGCCTGCATCAGCTCCCGCCTCGGGAATGCGGTGTGGTCGCGGTGCACCACCAGCCGGCCGTCCTTGTAGCGCCAAGCGGAGAGCAGCTCCCGCTCGAG
>DASTHF010000211.1:0-6534 GCA_035605615.1 Solirubrobacterales bacterium | reverse complement strand
ATCGGCCAGGTAGAAGGCGTGGCGACCGAGGCGGATGAAGGCGAAGATCGAAATGACAGCAAGCAGGCCGACAATCGGCGGCACCAGACGGTAGGCCGCGCCGGCGCCGGCGTGGACGACGAGCAGGAGGGTGCAGAGGGCCATCGCGAAGGCGACGATCCGCACGTAGAGGTTGCCGAGGCGGTCGCCGACGATCAGGTTGCGGATGTCGTGGGGGACGTCGACATAGATCGACGCGGCGATCGCGCTGACGGCGGTGAAGTAGAGAGCGAGGAAGACCCCGGTTGCAGCGGCGACCGTTTCCAGCAGCGAGTCGTAGGCGCTCTTGTCCAGGCGGCCTAGGCCTAGGGTCTCCGCGAGCTGATCGACAGGCCCTTGCAGCAGGGCGATCGCGGCGATCAGGACGCAGGCGAGCCCTACCGAGACGACCGTGTTCTGCAAGAGCGCGCGCAAGGCGGTCGCCGAGGTCGAGGTCTCCGAGGCCGCGTGGCGGATGCGGAAAGCCGAGCTCAGAACACCGAGGCGCAAGCCAATCAGCCGCTGACGTAGGCGCCAGAAGCGACGCGAGCCGCCGAAGCGGACGGTCAGCGCCCCCACGACGTTGCTCAACCTCGAGCCCCGCTGCAATCTCGCCTATCTAAGGCCACGACACCGCAGCCTATGAACCGCGGCCGATGTTGCCGGGTTAGCGGTAGCCGCCGTCGAAGTCCTCGTAGAGCCGAGTCAGCCCGTCCAGCTTTTCGCGGCGATTCTGCGAGCGCTTGCCCTGCAGGCAAGAACGTCCTCCAAGCGGACGCGGCGGTGAGTCGCGACCCGGTGGAAAGTGGATCTCTCCGGCATCGAGGAGCTTCACCTAGCGCTCCAAGAAGCGCGAGCCGCCAGCCGGCGGTTTGCCTCCGGCGACTGCGCTACCTTCCAAAGATGAGCAAAGAGCACGCAGACCAGCCGCCGAAGGAACCGCCGCCGTCCAATGAGCGCCCGCTTGACCTCGGCCTCGCCGAGGGCAAGTCGATGGCCTTCGCGCCGACATCGGCGCTGCCGCCCGCCGAGTCGCCAATCGGCGGCCTCGGCCCTGCTTCGCCCCAGAACGCCGCCCCGGCGGATCCACCGCCCCCTCCTCCGCCATCGCCAGCCGAGGGCAGCGAGAGCTAGCAGGCAACGATGTTGCCCGGCACCCTGCTGGGGCTCGTCGTGTTCGCTGCGGCCGCCGGGCCCGGCTATCTCTACGTCCGCCTTTCGCGGGCGCGCGAGCCGCGCTATGAGCGCACCACCCTCGAGGAGGCGGCCGAATTCGTCGTCTTCGGCGCGCTCTCAAGCGGCTTCGCGATCCTCCTCACACTCGGCATCACCGAGGATGTTGGCTTCCTCGAGAGTGGCGCGATCAAGCATGATGCGCTCGCCTATACCGTCGATGAGCCTCTGCGGGTTCTGGCGGCGCTGGCGCTCGTCATCCTGATCAGCTATGGCGTGGTCTGGCTGCTCGCCAAGCCCCTCTTTCGAGGTGGGACCAAAATCAGCCCGGGAGAGACCGGCTGGTATGCGGCCTTTCACCGCATGCTGCCCGAACAGCACGGCGCCTACGTCACCGTCGACCTCCGCGACGGTCGCGCGATCTCCGGACTCGTCGTCGCCTATACCCCCGACAACGACGAGCCCCGCGAGATTCTGCTCTCGAGGCCGGTCGGGGGCAGCCTCTGGTTGCGACACGCAAACGGCCAAGGAAAGGAACTGGCTGATTCCTTTATCGCCCTGAAGAGCCCCGACATCCTCGCGGTCAGCGGTCGCTACACACCGCTCGCCGAAGCCCCGCCGAAGAAGAAGTGGTGGAAGCGCCGGCTGCGCTTCGTCTAGCAGAATCGACTTCGGCCGTCTCGCGACCCGCTCCGATCCACGGCCTAGGATCGGGCCCGGTGACCCTGTTGCAGGAGATTCAGAGCGGCGCGACCACCAGCGAGGAGTCGCTGACTACCGTTCTTCGCAAGTGCATGATCCTCGCCGCTCGGCTTGATAACGAACCTTTCCGCGATTGGGTCAAGCGCGAGCTCAAGGGCTACCCCGAAAACAGACCCGAGCTCCTGCCCGTCTACCGCGAGAAGGTCCAGCTCCAGGTTCACGGCGACTTCTCCGGTTTTGCCGGCAGCGGCCTGCGGAACGCCCGGATCCCGCCGGCGGCGATCGATCCCGAGTACCACGACCTCCTCTTCTTTGTCCACTTCTACGCCGGTGTCGGCTACTTCGAGAGCCAGCTCGAGGCCTGCGGTGACTTCGCGCACATCCCCTGGCCCGCCGACGCACTAGTCCATTTCGGCGAACAGATCTACGAAGGCCAGCAGCTGATGGCCGCCCACAAGGTGTTACCTGCGACCCTGATCCGCCGCGTGCTAGACCAGATCCGCGACCGGGTGCTGGCCTTCAGTCTCGAAATCGAGAAGGAGGCACCAGACGCTGGCGAGGCCCGGCCGGGGGATCCACCGCTGCCGGAGGCCTTCGTTTCCCAGACCTTTCACACGACCATCATCGGTGACGGCGCGACGCTGAATGCTGCCGGGCGCGACCTGAGTGCGACCAAGATCGAGCAGATCCTGCCCGGCGGCTGGGAGCCGCTGCGGGCGGGGCTGACCGAGGCCGGCGTCCCGGCCGATGAGCTGGAAAGCCTGAAACGGGCGCTCGAAGCCGACGGTGCTCCCGTGGCAGACGAGGTCGGTCCTAGGACGCGCTCCTGGCTCGGCCGGGCTACGGAGAAAGCGGCGAGCGGGGCTTGGCCGGTTGGCACCGAGGCTGGGGCGGGCGTGATCGCCGGACTGGTCCTGAGTGCGCTCGGGCTTGGCTAGCGTTGGGCGCGGCACGGGCAGGGAAGCCGAGAGCTGATTCGCCCGCCCCACTTGCGTGTTCTGAACCGCCGTCGCTTGTCGCGCGATCCAGGAGCCGCTCTGGTGCCTTTCGGCAGAGGCCGAATAGGTCAACACCTTCGGGTGCCGCCGAACAACGGTCGCGGCTCGCTGGGTAGCCTCGAGGGATGAACGAGGATCGCGATCAGTGCTTGATTCCCGAGGCGCTCACGTTCTACAGAGAGACTGTTGATTGGCTCGAGGAGCACCACGCCGATTACGCCCGCAAGACCGAGCTCGACCTCGCCGGCAATGACCGGCCCTCGGCGACCTGGAAGCTCGCCGGAGAGTCGATCGGCGCGGCGCGAGCGCTGGTCGATCTGCTTAAAGTTGGCTACACGACGCAGACTTTCCCCACGATGCGGGCGATCCACGAGTCGAACCGTCTCCTCGGCGTCGTCGCCGACCTCGAGGAAGAGGAGATCGCGAAGCGCTGGCTCGCGGACAAGGAGGTGAAGCAGAGCGAGGCGCGGGAGGCGGAGCAGCGTCAGGCTGATCGGATCGCCGAGCGGATGAAGGCTGCGGGAGTTGAGCCCCCGTCGGAGGTCCAGCAGCTCACGCGAAAGGTATACCGCGGCCTCTCAAGGGCCGCGCATCATCAGCGCTCGGTGGTAGACGAGGCGATCGACTTCGAGGCTGGTGTGATGATCTACGGACCGGATCCGCGGACGGCGCGACGACTCGAATTCGTCATCTTCGCCGGGACGCTGTTCCAGGAGGTCCTGCTGAAGGTAGGCGACGGTCTCTGTGCGCTGTGGGGGCCCGGGTTCTACGACGGCCACCTGCTGCCGATGCTCGAGCGCTTCCAGGAGATGCTCGACGCCCTCGAGCTCATCGATGCTGCTCGTCGCCTCGGGCTGTAGCCGCCCTTCGCGCGAGGCGGCAGCGCGGTCGCGGTTCTCATCTCCCGCCCTAGCGGTCAGGCGGAAAGGCCGACTGGTCAAACGGCTTGCCTTCGAAGCGTCGGGCCAGCGCCTTTACAAAAATCTCGAACTCGGGCTCGGTGAGGTCCGTCTGCATGCGGTTAACAAGCTTGCATGCCAGAACGACACTGCTCTCCTCGCCGGCCGTCAGGTGCGCCCACTCAGCCGACCTCCGCGTCCCCGCGGCGAGCTCGAGTTCCACGTGGGTGAAGTAGCAGCGGTAACCGTCGATCGACGGGTCGAACTGCCGCTGCATCGCCCGCAGCCGCGCTTGCTTGTCAACCGCGCGCCCGCGCCCCTGGGGGTCCTTGCGGGTCTCTATGCGCGCCATGATTGGCCGGCAACGGGCACACAGGTATGACCCTGCGACCGACTGCCCGCCGCAGGCGCGGCAGATTGTGCTGGCCGCCCAATAGGGGTCGCTCATCACCGCGCTGGAGCTTAAGACACTGTCACTTAGCCGCCCACTTCCGCTTTCGCGTGAAAGCAGGAGCGACTCAGCGCGTCAGGCGTGTTCGCTCGACAATTCGCGGGTGGTCGCGAGAAACGAATCGGGCCAGGTATCGGTCGTCGCTCCCACCGCAGTTGGCGTGCTATTGAGTCAGACCGGGTTTGACGGAGACTCTGGAACTCGGTCCGCTGAGCCCCACCGGGGGTGTGCGTGCTGTGCAGGGCCGAGAACGGCGCTCATCACTTGGGCTCGCGCCATTTGCCAAGACCATTCGGGTCTTGATACCAAGGGACTTGCTGTATGAAGAAGAGACCAAGCAGGCAAACCCCAGCAAGCATGATCAAGAGTCCTACCCAGTAAAGAATCTGACCGATCTGGCGAAGTCGTAAAACGACCGCGCGGCTGAGAATAGCGACAGCTGGCGGGATACTGGCAGGAGTAGTGGACCTCGCCTCGAGGTGGCTAGCTTCCGAACCCCAATTTATGGAAACGGGCTGCTGCTTCAATGAAAAACCGTTTACTGAAGCAATCCGCTTCGGCGCGATGCGTTCCGCAAGATTGACGCTGGGCCGCTCTACACGGGATCGTGGATCAAGGCTTCTCGCAACTCTTCGGGCTGGCAGCCAGACGCAAAAGATCGCGAAGCAGAGACCACTCCAAGGCCGCTTGCTGTATTCCCCTGCTAGGTCTCCCTCCCATTCCTTACGCTGGTCCTCTTGGCAATCCGCAGGGAGGCCTTTCACAGCAGCGTCAATCGCAAGCTGTGTCAGCTTATAGACCCATCCCTTGAACTCAGCTACGGTTAAGTCGTGTGCGGCTCGCACAAAAGCGACCACAATAAATAGACCAATGGCTCCTAATACAGACAGGACAATCGTCGGTCCGGCCACGAGCTACGAGACTCCAAAGGCCGGCTTCATTGGAGAAAATCGGTTGATTGCCGCTTCAAGTTCTGCTTTAGCGCATCGTTCTCCTAGGGGAGTAAGCCGGTAGAGGCGTCTTGCGGGGCGCCCCTCCTTCATGGGATCAATGTTCTCCCACGATGCTGTCACCCAGCCCGCCCTTCTAAGCTTGGCTAGTGTCGGGTACAGGCTTCCGTTTGGAACCCCAGCTGCCTTGACGAGCCGATAGCCGTAATAGGACGCCGAAGGGTCTTCGAGCATGACCTTAAGGGTCGCGAGCACGTGCGGCGTCATCCTCGGGGGCCTCTCTGTCATATCCCGACATAGGGTAGCAGGGACGAGACCATGTTTGAACTAGACAACGGCGGCTGATAGCTGTCGTGGGAGATCAGCCAAGAAATGTCTTGTCGACGATCCGCGGGTGGTCGCGAGGAACGAAGCGGGCCCCCGCTATACGACAAAACCCCTGGTCGCTCCCAGGCCGAGCTGATCCGCGAAGGCGTGGAGTAGGTGCTCGACCAGGCTCCGCCGCGGACCTTTCACAGCATGGGCGCGGGTCGAAGCGGCGGCCGGGCCGCTCGCCGCTGGGGCTCGGATGAGCTCGCGGCTCGTCATCGAACCGTTCGTCTGTAAACGTTTCTATCTACCTCAAAACATGCCGATTTACAGGGAAAAGGTGAAATCGCTTGACAAAATAAACACGCCTATCTAGCATCCACCCGGAACGGTAAGCACCGCTATCCACCGTAGGAGCGGAGGAAAGGCGGCGGAGCCGGTTCAGGAAGACCTCAGGGACGGGCAGGGACCCGCACCGGGGCACCAGGGAAACAGGGAACCGAGCCTCGCGGGAGCCGCTATGGGAGCGGCCGGCAGAGGGGCTCAGGGAAAAAGGAGACACACGTGAAGGCAAGGCACCGCTTCGCCGCCCTCTTCGGCCGTTCCGCCGCGCGCGGGACCGAGGTCGCCGGGAGCGCCGCCGCGCCTGCCGCCTCTCACGGTGTCAAAGGGAGCAGTGCGCCCGCGGCCGGCCGGGGGACCGGTGCGCCTGCGGCCGCCCACACCGCCGCTGCGCCCTCGCCCGCCCGCGCCCACGCCACGGCCCCCCGCCGCGCCCCCAAGCGCGCCCTCGCCCTGACCCTCGCCGCGGCGGTCCTCGCCGCCGCCGTCCTGCTCGGCGCCACCGCCCTCGCCGCCGGCCTGCCGCCCACCGCCACCACCGAACCCGCCACTGAGCCAGTCCAGGTTTGACGGAGACCTTGAAGCCAGGAATCCACCTGGCAGAAGGGAACCCATCAAACCATGCCACGACCGAAGAAGTACCCCGATGAGCTGTTGGACCGCGGCGTCCGGATGGTCTTTGACTCCGGCCG
>DASTHF010000183.1:0-9617 GCA_035605615.1 Solirubrobacterales bacterium | reverse complement strand
ATGGCAGAACACCGACCGCGCGCAAATCCATGAACCAGCCGCCTTCCTGACCACGGTCACCACCCGGCTCGCGATCAACCTGGCCCAGTCCGCGCGGGTCCGCCGGGAGTCCTACGTCGGACCATGGCTCCCCGAGCCGCTGGTCACCGACCCCGAGACCCCGGAGACGAAGGCGATCGAGGCTGAGCGGCTGAGCCTCGCGCTGCTCGGCGCGCTGGAGCGCCTCAACCCGGTCGAGCGCGCCGTCCTGGTACTGCGCGACGTCTTCGACCTGGAGTACGCCGAGATCGCCGACGTCCTCGACAAGACGCCGGCCAACGTCCGCCAGATCGCCAAGCGCGCCCGCGACCACGCCGGAGACCCGAGCCGTAACCAGACGGTGAGCGAGGAGGAGCGCGAGCGTCTCGCTACCGCCTTCCTGGCCGCCGCGATCTCGGGCAAAGTCGACCGGCTCCGCGACCTTCTCGCAGCGGATGCCGTCATGTACTCGGACGGGGGCGGCGTCGTGACGGCGGCGCGCAGGCCGATCTACGGCGCGGACAAGATCGCGCGCTTCATGGTCGGCGTGCAGCGCAAGGCCGCCTACCCCGCCGACGCGGTCTTCACCCGAGTCCTGGTCAACGGCGACCCGGGGGTGCGCATGGACAGCGCCGCCGACGGCTTCCTGAGCATCATCGCCATCGAGGTGGCCGACGGAGCCGTGCAGAACATCCGCTTCTTCACGAACCCGGAGCGGTTCCCCGTCGCCTTCCCCAAACGAAGCGAGCACAGAGCCTGAGGTACCTGTGACCCTCCGCTCAACCCTGTTTTTCGACAGCCTCCCGCTCGATCTGCCGCTCGTAGAAGCGCACCCACTTGCGCACGGCGTTGTCCGACACTCCATACTTGCATCCGACGGCCACGTAGCCATTTGCCTCGATCTCTTCAAGCAGTTGTTCGTATTGAGGCCGCTCGGCCTTGCGTGCTTTGACGTTCGGCTTGCCCCTCAGCGATGAGCGATCCCAGCGGACCCCGCACGCCCTTGAGCAATAGCGGTGAGTTCGGTATTTCGCGGCAAATTCGCGACCGCACCTCAGGCACGTCCGGATTGGAGTCTCCTGTCGGTTTTTGCGCCCGCAATGGGTATCCAGGGTTGCCGCGCAATTGGGACACACGATCCGCAGGTTTTCGAGACGGTTGTCATCTGGCACTCCGTTGATGTGATCGAGGATCAATGACATCCAACGGCCGCGCCAACACTCTTCCTGCCCGCACATCTCACAGCGACGTTGCTTGAGTCCCTCGTCATACAGGCGCTGCTTCAGCTTTCCCCTTGAATACGTCGAGCCCTCGACAAGGATCTCTTTGATCGGTATCGGCGGGTTATGGAGATGGACGATCGCCGAACCACCGGCATCGAAGTGATCCGTCGGAATGCACCAAATCTCATCGACATATTTCCTTAGCAGCCGGTGATTACCGCCGGCAGGACGCATTCCAAGGCGCCGCAGGACCTCGCTATAGGAGCGGGAGGCAGCGACCGCCCTCCGCGCCTCCTCCTCGCCGTACCTGGGCATACACGAACACTAGTTCGATTGCCGGACGTATCCATCCAGCAGTACCGATCGCTATGGTCGGAGCACGCTCCGGGGTGGTGTAATCGGCAGCACGCTTGGCCTTGGACCAAGAAGAGGTGGGTTCAAATCCTCCCCCCGGAACTCTCGTACCGCTAATCCTCGGCGGGCTGCGGCACATGCCCCGCCTCGGCGCCTGGCTCGAAGGCGGGGCCGCGGGGGGAGGGTATGCCTAGGACTCGCATTGCCTTGAGGCCGAGGCCGAGCTTCTCGCGGCCCTCGGTGGCGGAGACGTCGTGGCCGCAGAGCTCGCGCACGCGCTCGAGGCGGTAGCGGACCGTGTGGCGGTGGGTGAAGAGCTGTTTGGCGGTGGCGGCGACGTTGCCGTCGTTGGCGAGATAGGCCTCGACGGTCGCCACCAGCTCGGTCTCGTACTGCTCGTCGTAGGCGGCGAGGGGCTCGATCGTCTCCGCGTAGAAGCGCTCCAGCTCGCCGGGCTCCTCGCTCATCGCCGGCAGCAGCAGGCGGTAGGCGCCGGTGTCCTCGAAGGCGAGCAGCGGCCGCCCCTCGGCCTCGCCGACGTTGACCGCCAGCCGCGCCTCGTTGCCGGCGCGGTAGAGGTCGACCGGGTCGGCGGCGCGGCGGCTGCGGCCGACGGTGAGGTGGAAGCCAGAGAGGCTGTCGTCGAGCTCGCGTGAGAGGCCGGCCGCGGCGCGGGCCAGGCGCTCGTCGTCCTCGGCCGGCACGATCGCGGCGATCTCCGCGGCGACCTCGCCCCCGCGCGCCGCCGCCAGCGCCCCCGGGGCGAGCGAGCGCAGCGCCCGCATCGCGACGGTCAGCACGCGCGCCCGCCACTCGCCCGTCTGCGCGGCGCGCGGCCCGGCCCGCACGAGCAGCACCCCCGCCCCCTTCTCGAGGTCCGCCCCCAGCTCCGCCGCACGGGCGACGATGTCGCCGCGGTCGGTCACCTGGCGGGCAAGCACGGCGCCGACGAAGGCGTCGGCGACCTCCTCGCTCTCCCACTCCGGCGAGCGCGACCTCTCCAGCTCGAGCGCCAGCAACGTCGCGACCATGCGGGCGATGACCGGGTCGGGGGGGCGCTGGGCGCGGTGGCGCAGCTCGCCCACCGCCCGGTCGGCGACGCGCAGCTCGACCCGCGTCACGTCCTCCCCGCCGGCGAGCAGCTTGCGCTCCTGGTCGGGCGAGGCGCCGGCCACCGCCAGCACCGCGCTGGAGCGGTCGATCAGCGCCACGCTGGCGCCCAGCACGGCGGCCGCGGCGCGCGCCACGGCAGGCAGCCCGGCGCCCGACTCGACCGCCTCGGCGAGCGCGTCCAGCGTCCCCGCTTCCGGCGCGTTTACAGGGGTTTTCGGCCCTTTCGAGGTGGCGGGCATCGCCCCATTATCCAGGCCCGCCGGTGTCTCACGACACTAGCCGTGGACGATCTTGACGATGTCGTTGTAGTAGTAGACGACGGCGAGCCCGGCGACGACGCCGATCGCGACGAGC
Source organism: Solirubrobacterales bacterium (assembly GCA_035605615.1). Lineage (GTDB taxonomy): Bacteria > Actinomycetota > Thermoleophilia > Solirubrobacterales > 70-9 > VRUE01. Next base: position 6,555 of record DASTHF010000183.1, on the reverse strand, counting down.
ACGAAGAGGACGAAGAGCGAGAGGAGCCCGGCGACGGCCTTCTCCCAGAACCGCCCGTAGGAGCCGAGCGCCGGCGTCAGGATCAGGCCGACGAAGGCGACGAGGCTGACCAGCGCGGCGCCGCCGAACAGCAGGTACTCATGGTCGATCCTCTGCAGCGCGAGCGGCAACAGCACGCGCCCCATTCTGGCGCACTGTCGAGATGACCAGGGCGATGGCCGTGCAGAGCGCGAAGGCGGCGGCGCCCAGCGCCCAACCGGCATTGACGTCGCTCATGTAGTGGACGCCCAGATAGACGCGGGAGAGCCCGAGCAGGGCGGTCAGCGCGATCCCCGCCGCGATCGCCGCGGTGCTTCGGGCCATGCCGGGGCGCAGCCGCACCGCGGCCGTCACCGCCAGCCAGACGTAGAAGACCGAGTAGGCGGCGTGGCCGCTGGGGAAGGAGGAGCCGCGGAAGCCGGTCAGGCCGCCGACCGGCCGCGGCCGGTCGACCAGGGCCTTGAGCTCGTGGACGCCGAAGATGACGAGCAGCATCGCGGCGGCGAGGACGCCCAGCTCGGCCCAGCGGCGGCGCAGGGCGAGGGCGGCGGCGCAGACGAGGGCGAGCGGCCAGGTCACCGCAGCCGAGCCGAGCGCCGTGAAGACCTTGACGACGTCGGTCAGCCAGGCCGAGCGGAGACCTTCGGCGATTTCCGCGGCCGTTGCGTCGCCGGGAGTCGGGCCGGGTTCGGCGCCGACGACCGCGGTGTAGCTGATCAGCACGAAGGCGGCCACGGCGAGCGCCGCCATCAGCGAGGTGAACTCGAGGCCGAAGGTGCCGCCCGGCGTGACCCGGTCCCAGAGGAACTGGAGCTGCGGCCGGAAGCGGCGGCCGAGGGCGACCAGCCAGCGGGTCGCGCCGTGGCGGTCCATCCAGGCGACGGCGGCGCGCCGGTTCCCCTCCTCGCGGAAGTGGCGGACGAGGGCGATCGAGCCGACGACGACGGCGATCAGCGTCGCCAGCAGGAAGGCGCCGCGGCCGGCGTACTTGGCCGCGGTGTCGATGCTGCGCGAGAAGACGTAGCCGATCAGGATGTGGCCGATGACGAAGAAGCCGCCGCCGAGGATGCTGTAGGGAACGAAGCTCCGGTAGGGCATCCGCGAGCTGCCCGCGATGAAGGGGGCGAAGGCCCGCACGAAGCTGACGAAGCGGCCGAGGAAGACGGTCTTGCCGCCATGGCGGTGGAAGTAGGCCTCGACACGCTCGAAGCGCTCGCGGTCGATGCCGAAGCGCGGTCCCTTCTCGAGCACGAACCCGCGCCCCAGGCGCAGGCCGATCAGGTAGCTGGTCGAGTCGCCGGCCCAGGCCGAGAACCAGGCGATCGCGATCAGCAGGTAGATGTTGATCGCCCCCTGGCCGGCGACGGCGCCGCCCAGCAGCATCATCGTCTCGCCGGGGACGATCAGGCCGATGAAGACGCCCGTCTCGGCGAAGGCGAAGAGTCCGACGATCAGGTAGGTCCAGGGGCCGAGCGTGTCGGAGATTTCGCGCAGCAGCACGTGCAGGCCGCCGTGCGCGAGGAGGCGGCCGAAGAAGTAGTAGCCGACGACGATCGCCACGACGATCGCGGCGAAGACGAGCCGGCGGCGGCGTCGGTTCTCTGGGAGCGCAAGCCTCACTGAGAGCGGCCAGCTTCGCAGACGATCGCGTCGGCGCGGCCGAGCCGCGCCGCTGCCGACTTCGCCCCCGCCAGGGTGGGGAAAAAGCCGACAGCGGTGGGGCCGGAGCCGGTGAGGAGGACGAGCGGGGCGCCGGCCTCACGCAGCGCGTCGAGCGAGTCGCCGACGTCGGGGCGCAGCGAGCGCGCCGCCGGGTCGAGGTCGTTGGCGAGGAGCTCGGCGTAGGCGAGCGGCGAGGCGCCGCCGGCCGCCGCGGCGCGGAGGCGCGCGGCCAGCTCCTCCAGCTCGGCGGCGCCGCGGCCGAGCCCGAGCCGGTCCGCCTCCGCGAAGACCGCGGCGGTGGAGAGGCCGCCGCCGCCGGGCAGCAGCACGACCGCGTGCGGCGCGGGCTCGGGCAGGCGCTCCACCCGCTCGCCGGCGCCCCGCACGAGCGCCGGCGCCGGGTCGAGCTGCGAGGGCACGTCGGCGCCGAGCGCCATGGCGATCTCCCCCAGCTCCTCGATCTCACCGGCGGCGAGGCGCAGCACCGCGGCGGCGTCGGCGCTGCCGCCGCCGAGGCCGGCCGCGACCGGGATCCGCTTCTCGATCTCGATCCGCAGCGGCGGCCGCCGCCAGCCGCGCCCGCGCAGCGCGGCGAGCGCCCGCGCGGCGAGGTTCTCGCCCTCGACACCCGGGCAGACGACCTCGTCGCGCTCCGCCTCCGAGACCTCAATCGAGTCGGCGAGCGCGAGCGGCTCGAACAGCGAGCAGAGCTCGTGCAGCCCGTCTTCGCGCCGTGGCCCGAGGAAGAGGCAGAGGTTGAGCTTGGCGGGAGCTTCGATGCGCATGCCGACCCCTACCGGGATAAGCCCCTTGTCAACGCTCGGAACTCCTCTGGGGTGAGCTGCTCAGCGCGGGCATCGGGCGGGAGCCCGATGCCCGCGAGGGCGGTGCGCACGGCATCGATCCCGCCCGGGCGGACGTGCTCCAGCGAGCGGGCCAGCGACTTGCGGCGGTGGGCGAAGGCGGCGCGGACCAGCTCGCGGGTCGGCGGGTCGGCGGCGGGGCCCTTGCGCCGCAGCGCCAGGATCGCCGACTCGACCCGCGGCCGCGGCCGGAAGACGGCGGGATCGACCGAGCGCAGCAGCCGCACCTCGCAGGCGAGCTGGACGAGCACGCTCGGCGATCCGTAGGTGCGGCTGCCGGGCGCCGCCCGCAGGCGATCGGCGATCTCGCGCTGCACCATCACCGTCCAGCTCCGCAGCGAGGGCAGCTCCTCGATCGTGCGCAGCAGCAGCGGCGTCGCCACCGAGTAGGGCAGGTTGGCGACCATCGCCGTCGGCGCCGGATCCAGCGCCGCCAGGTCGAGCCTCATCGCATCGCCCCAGTGCAGGCTGACGTTGGGACGGGCGGCGACCGCCGCCAGCGCCTCCTCCAGCCCCCGGTCTATCTCCACCGCATGCACATGGGCGGCTGCCGCCGCGAGGCGCTCGGTCAGCACGCCCTCCCCCGCCCCGACCTCGAGCACGACGTCCTCCGGGTCGAGCTCGGCGTCGCGGACGATCGCGTCGAGCAGGTTGGGGTCGGCGAGGAAGTTCTGGCCGAGCCGGACCACGGGCCGGCCTACCAGCCGAAGACGCGCCGCGCGTTCGCCTCGACCGTTCGCTCCAGCTCCTCGTAGGAGACGCCGCGGACCTCGGCGACGGCGCGGGCGGCGGCGACCACGTTGGCCGGCTCGTTCGGCTTGCCGCGCATCTCCTGGGGGGCCAGGTAGGGGGCGTCGGTCTCGACCAGGATCAGCTCCGCGGGCAGCCCCGCCGCCGCCTCCCGCAAAGCCTCCGACTTCGGGTAGGTGACGTTGCCGGCGAAGGAGCAGTACCAGCCGCGCTCCGCCGCGTCGGCGGCGCGCCATGGCGCCGAGAAGCAGTGCAGGACCACCGGGCGGCCGGCGGCGCGCGCGTCGAGGATCGCGAATACCTCGTCGCTGGCGGTCGTCTCCCCCTCCGGGTCGCGGGCGTGGATGACGATCGGCAGGTCGTGCTCGGCGGCGATCTCGATCTGCGCCTCGAAGGCGCGCCGCTGCTCGGCCGGGCTCGCCGTCTCGCGGTAGTAGTCGATCCCCGTCTCGCCGATCGCCCGCACCTTCTCGTGGGCGGCGAGCCGCGCGATCTGCGCCGCGGCGGCGTCGTCGAAGCCCTGCGCCGAGGTCGGGTGGCAGCCGACCGTCGCGAAGACGCCCTCGTGCCGCTCGGCGCCGGCGATCGCCCGCTCGTTCGCCTCGCCCCCCAGGCCGACGTTGAGCATCCGCGTCACACCCGCCTCGCGGGCGCGCTCGACGAGCTCCGCCTCGGGGCTCTCGCAGAGGAAGAGATGCGTATGGGAGTCGATCATCCCTACGCCTCGATCTTCGGGAAGAGGGGCGGCACGCGTTCCACCGCCTGGCCGCCCGGCCGCGAGCCCAGCTCGGCCAGCTCGCGCGACTCCTCCCCCAGCGCCGCCAGCAGCCGCTCGCTCGTCCGCGGCAGGTAGGGGACGAGCAGCAGCGTCGTCACCCGCAGCCCCTCGACGAGGTTGTAGAGGACCTCGTCGAGCCGCTCGGGATCGGCCTCGTCCCTGGCCAGCTCCCACGGCCGCGTCTCCTCGACGTAGCGGTTGAGGCGGCGCACCAGGCCCCAGGCCTCCTCCAGCGCCTGCGTCAGCTCGGCGCGGTCGAGCAGGCCGCTGAACCGCTCGACGACCCCTTCGAAGTCCTCGGCGAGCACCGCGTCGACCGCGGCGGGCGGCACGACGCCGCCGCGGTAGCGCTCGACCATCGCCAGCACGCGGCTCGCCAGGTTGCCGAAGTCGTTGGCCAGCTCGGTCTCGTAGCGGGACTCGAAGCCCGCCGTCGAGATCGAGCCGTCCTGGCCGAAGCTGACCTCGCGGAAGCAGTAGAAGCGCAGCGCGTCGGCGCCGAAGCGCTCGATCGCCGCGAACGGGTCGAGCACGTTGCCGAGGCTCTTCGACATCTTCTTCTCGCCCATCAGCAGGTAGCCGTGGATCGCCATCCGCCGCGGCGGCTCGAGATCGGCCGCCCAGCAGAGCGCCGGCCAGATCACCGCGTGGAACTTGAGGATGTCCTTGGCCATCACGTGCAGGTCGGCGGGCCAGAAGCGCTCGGTCAGGTCCTCGCCCTCGCGGGCGAAGGTGAGCGCGGTGACGTAGTTGAGCAGCGCGTCGAACCACACGTACATGCGCTGCCCGGGGTCCCAGGGCAGCCGCATCCCCCACTTCAGCTTGGGGCGCGAGAGCGAGACGTCCTCCAGCCCGCCCCTGATGAACGAGACCGCCTCGTTGCGCCGAAACTCGGGGACGACGAAGTCGGGCCGTTCCTCATAGAGCCCTTCGAGCTGCGCCTGGAAGGCGGAGAGGCGGAAGAACCAGTTCTCCTCGCGCTCCCGCTCCAGGGCGATCTCGTGGATCGGGCAGGTCTGGCCGGGCCCCAGCTCGCGCTCGGTCTTGAAGTCGGCGCAGCGCGGGCAGTACCAGCCCTCGTAGACGCCCTTAGTGACCCAGCCGTTGTCGTAGACCCGCTGCATGATCTCGGCGACCTTCTCGCCGTGGCGCGGGTCGGAGGTGCGGATGAAGAAGTCGTTGCTGGCGTCGATGATCGGCATCAGCGCTTCGAACTTGGCGGCGTTGCGGTCGGCCAGCTCCTGCGGCGAGATCCCCTCGCGCTCGGCGGCGGTCTCGATCGGCTCGCCGTGCTCGTCGGTGCCGGTCAGGAAGAAGACGTCCTCGCCGCGCTGGCGCATGTGGCGGGCGAGCACGTCGGCCGCCAGCGTCGAGTAGGCGTGGCCGAGGTGCGGCTCGGCGTTGACGTAGTAGATCGGGGTCGTGATGTAGTAGCTCACGGGTCGCCAGGCTATCTGCGCGGCTCCCGCCCGGTCAGCGCCCGGTATAGGTCATTCGCCCGGGTTCCCGTCAGCGCCGCGACGACGCTGGCCGCGGCGCGCGGCCGCGCCCCGGACTGGACCAGGTGGCGGAGGGCGTCGACGGCGAAGCCGACGTCGGTGTCGTGGCCCTCGGAGGAGGCGGGGCCGATCACCAGCACGATCTCCCCTTTGACGTCGCCGCGGAAGCGCCGCGCCAGCTCGGCCAGCGAGCCGCGCGCCACCTCCTCGTGCATCTTCGTCATCTCGCGGCAGACGGCGGCGGGACGGTCCGGCGCGATCGCCGCCAGCGCCGCCAGCGACTCGCCGACGCGGCGCGGCGACTCGAAGGCGACCACGGTCTCGGCCGAGCGCAGCACCCGCTCCATCTCGCCCGCCCGCTTCGGCAGGAAGCCCTCGAAGCGCCAGCGGTCGGTCGGCAGGCCGGAGGCGACGAGGGCGACGGGCACGACCGAGGGCCCGGGCAGGACGTCTACCTCGAGGTTGCGTTCGATGCAGCGGCGGATCAGCCGGTAGCCGGGGTCGGAGATGGCCGGCATGCCGGCGTCGGAGACGAGCGCGACGACGTCGCCGCGCTCGATCCGCTGCACCAGCTCGAGCGCCCGCGCCGCTTCGTTGCCCTCGTGGCAGGAGATCAGCGGCGGCGCCGGGCGGATGCCGAGCTTGTCGAGCAGGCCGCCCGTCCTGCGCGTGTCCTCGCAGGCGACGTAGTCGGCGCCGACCAGGGCGTCGCGCACCCGCAGCGTGATGTCGTCGAGGTTGCCGATCGGGGTCGGGCAGACGATCAGCGCACCGGGCATCAGGCCCTCTTCCCCTCCAGCTCGATCCGCGCCAGCGCCGCGGCGCCGATCATCCCGGCGTCCTGGCCCAGCTCGGCGGCGACCACCGGCGTGCGGCTCATCGGCGGCAGCGCCCGCGCCTGCAACTCGCGCCGGGCCGGTCCCAGGAGCAGCTCGCCGGCCGCGATCACCCCGCCGCCGATCAC
>DASTHF010000179.1:0-7044 GCA_035605615.1 Solirubrobacterales bacterium | reverse complement strand
CAGCGCGCAAGGCGAAAAACCCAGCCCGCAGAGGGGCACCTCCCACTCTCCCCCCACCGCCTCGTATCCCTCGCGCTCTCCCAACCGCAACGGGTTCTCGGCATAGGTTTCATCCTGGCTGTGATCGGCTGGGCGGCCGGCACCCAGATCGGCACCAACTCCGACATAAGGGCCCTCGCCCCCCAGAGCCTCGGCGCCGTCCGCGACCTCAACCAGGTCCAGCGTGCCACCGGCGTCTCTGGCGAGCTCGACGTCAGCGTCCGTGCCCGCGACCTCACGGACCCCGCCACCCTGCGCTGGATGGCCGCTTTCAAGCGGCGGGTGCTGCGCTCGAACGGCTTCTCCGGCCCCAACCCGAGTTGCCTGCGAGCCGAAGTGTGCCCCGGCCCGGCGCTCTCGGACTTTCTGGTCGGCGGCGAAGGGAGGCTGACGAGGCACGACGTCCGCGCCGCCCTGGCCGAACTGCCCGCCTACGACCTGGCGCAGGTCGCGCCGGTCGACCCGAAGACCGGCCTGCCGGGCAGGACGGCGCTGCTCAGCTTCGGCATCCGCGCCCAGTCGCTGGAGGCGCAGCAGGCGCTGGTCGAACGGGTACGCAGCGAGATCGGCAGGCCGGGCGCGCCCGGCGGCCCGCCACCCGGCGTCGAGGTGCAGCTCGCGGGGCTGCCGGTGATCGCCGCGGCCGCCGCCTCCGACCTCTCGTCGAGCCGCTACTGGCTGACGCTCGCCGGGCTCGGCGCGGTCGCCCTGGTCCTGCTCGCGGCCTACCGCTCGCCGCGCCGCGCCCTCGTGCCGCTGGTCCCGGTCGTCCTCGCGACCGGCTGGTCGGCGCTGGTGCTGTGGGCGAGCGGCATCCCCCTCAACCCGATGTCGGCCGCGCTGGGCGCGCTGACGATCGCGATCGCCACCGAGTTCAGCGTGATCCTGGCGGCGCGCTTCCAGGAGGAGCGCCGCGGCGGCCGCACGAGCGCCGAGGCGCTGCGCGCCGCCTACGACCGCACCGGCGCCGCCGTGCTCGCCTCGGGCGTCACCGCGACGGCCGGCTTCGCCGTGCTGATCGTCAGCGACGTCCGGATGCTGCGCGACTTCGGCTTCGTCACCGTGGTCGACCTGGCGGTGGCGCTGCTCGGCGTGATGGTGGCGCTGCCGGCGGCGCTCGTCTGGAGCGAAGAGCGGTGAGGAACCGCTATTCGATCGCCGTCGGCCTGCTCTTCGCCGCCGTGATCGTCATCGCCCTCGCCCACGGCTCCGGCGGCGGCGGCACGCTGGGGCTGGACCGCCAGCCGCCGCACTGGCCGCTGCCCGAGTTCGCGGTCCCCGCCGCCGCCGGCCCGCTGGAAGGCGACGCCAACATCGCCCAGGACGACTGCTCGACTGCGGCGCTGCCCTGCCCGGCGGCCGACCGTCGCACCCCGGCCTGTCGCGTCCCCGGCGCCGACGCGATCCGCGTCTGCGACCTCTTCGACCGCCCCGCGGTGGTCTCGTTCTGGTTCGCCGAGGGGGGCAACTGCGTCGGCCAGCAGGACGTCGTCGAGCGCGCCTACGAGCGCTACCGTGGACGGGTGAGCTTCCTCTCGCTGGACGTGCGCGACGACCGCGGCACGGTTCGCGACCTGATCCGCGAACACGGCTGGAGGATGCCGGTCGGCTACGACCGCGACGGCGCGGTGGCCACCCTCTACCGGGTCGGCGGCTGCCCCACCTTCGCCTACGTCTACCCCGGCGGCACCCTGCAGAGCGCGAGCATCGGCGAGCTGAGCGCGCGGCAGCTCGGAGCCCGCATCGAGGAGCTGCTGCGCGCCAGCCGCGCCGCCGAGGCGGGTTGAGATGGGCGGCGCGGAGGCGGCGGGCGCGGGGGTGGAGTGGGTGCCGACGCCGCGACGCGGCTGGGTGGCGCCACACGTCGCCACCGAGTTTTCCGGCCTGGGGATCGCCTCGGTCGAGGTCGACGCCCGGCGTCGCCCCAGCCCCGACCCGGTCCAGCGCCGCCTGCGCATCCTCTCCGACCGCTTCTTCGGCTCGCACGCCGTCCACATGCGCGAGCGCCAGGTCCCCTCGGCCTACCGCGTCTTCTTCCGCCAGATCGGCCTCGACCCCGACCGCACCCGCACCCCGATCGAGCAGCTCGCGCTCGACCGCCTCCACGACGGCGCCCTGCGGAGCCGCGGCCTGCCCGACGACGCGCTGACGATCGCGATCGCCGAGACGGGGGTGGCCCTGCGCGCCTTCGACGCCGAGCGGATCGAGGGCCGCCTCTGCATCCGCGACTCGGCGCCGGGCGAGTCGCTGGTGGACGGGCGGGAGCTGCCGCAGCGGACGCTGGTGATCGCCGACGAGCGCGCGCCGGTGGGGCTGCTGTTCGGCGCCACGGCAGCGGACCGCGAGGTGGGGGCGGCGACGCGGCGCATCTCGATTGCCGCCGTGCAGGTCAAGGGCGTTCCTCAGATGGCCGTGGACGAGGCGCTGTGGATGGCGGCGGCGGCCGTGGAGGGATGACGCGCGTGGCCGGGCGATCTAGACTTCCGGGCGTGGGACTGCAGCAGCGAGAGGCGGTTCCGGCGCTCGATGTCCGCGTCGACGAGCGGCTGGCCCGTGCCGAGCTGCGGCGCCAGATCGGGCGCTTGGAGCGCGAGCTGGCCGGCCTCTTCGCGGACGCCTTCGGCCATGTCGAGGTCGACTGCCGGGTGCCCGCCCCGACCGCCGGGCCGCGCCTGCTCGGGCTCGGCGAGCTGGAGACGGTGCGCGACGCCCTCGCCTCCCGCATCGCCGACGCGCGCCGCGCCCTCGACGGGCGGCGCGAGCTAGAGGCCCGCAACCGCGAGCTGCTGGAGCGGATGCTGGCGGAGCCGGCCGCCTTCAAGTGGGTGCGGATCTCTCGCGCCGACGTCGGCGAGCCCGGCTGCGGCCACTGGCACTCGCGGCCCCGGCTCGGCCTGCTCGGCATGCTGATGGGCTGGTGGCAGGTCAAGGTCTCCTCCGGATGCCCGTTAGCCGGGCGGCTGGCGGCCGTTGAACGAGCGACGTAAGCCGGACGACGAGCGACCGCCGGCCCCCTGGGGCTCGTTCCCGCTCGCCGAGCTGACGGTCCTTGCCGGCATCGTGCTGCTGATCGTCGGCCTCGCCGGCGGCAATGCGAAGGCGCTGGGGGTCGGCGTCGCGCTCGGCGCGCTCGGCGGCCTCGAGGTCTCGGTCCGCGAGCACTTCGCCGGCTACCGCTCCCACACGACGCTGCTCGCCGGTGCCGTCTTCGTCCTCGTCGTCGGCGGCCTCTTCTACTTCGCCGGGCTGATCCTGGCGATCTGCCTGGTGGCCGGCGCGGTTGCCTTCCTCGTCGCCTTCCTCGCTCTGCGCCGCGCCTTTCGTCGCGCCTCGGGCGGCTACTCCTTCAAAGTCGGCCGCATGAGCGGCTGACGGCCCGCGCCCTCAGACGAAGACGACCGTCTCGCGGGACTTCGAGGAGAGGGCGGTGGCGAGCATGGCGCGCTGGCGCGGGGTGAGGGTGCCGAGCCGCTTGTTCTCGTTGAGCGCGAGGGCGAGCAGGAACTTGCGGGCGCGGGTGCGGCCCCAGCGGCGCTGGCTGGTCAGCAGTTCGGCGAGGGTCATGCTCTCGGTCTCCCAGGGGCACTCCCGGATCACCTCGACCACCTCGACGTCGCCGCGCGCGATCGAGCGCTTCAGCTCCGCCCTCGCGAGCCGCACTCGGTTGGCGCGGGCGAGTGCCTGCATGTGCTGCGGGACGGTCATTGAAGCAGGGGCGATCGAGGCAGCTTCCACTGGGAGTCCTCCCTCCGGGGTCGTGACTGGTCTATCTCTCTTGCGCCAAACCGGCGGCTGCAGTTCGCCCCTGGCTGAGGCGCTGCCCCCGCCGCCTTCCCTTCCTGGAGGAGTGGTCGGCGCGGGAGCCAAGCTATGCCGTCGCGGCGACGATCGTCAACCCCCGCGGCGGCAAAGCGGTGCCAGCTCGTTCGCTAAGAGCACCATTTTCTCGCCCGCCCCGGCCTCGTGCGAATCTGGACAAGAGCGAATCTACCCCGACCGGGGTAAGTCGGGAAAGTCTTCGAGTGTTCGGGCGATTGTTCCGAGCGCGGCGTCGAGGTGCTCGCGCGCGTGGGTCGCCATCAGGCTGGTGCGGAGCAGCGCCCCGCCCGGCGGCACCGCCGGGTGGATCGCGACGTTGGTGTAGACGCCGGCGTCGAAGAGCGCCTTCCAGAGCAGTACCGCCTGCCAGTCGTCGCCGACCAGCACCGGCACCACCGGCGTCGTCGCCACCCGCCCGTCCGGCAGCGTCCCCGGCTCCACCACCTTCAGGCCGAGGTGCCGCAGCCCCTCGCGCAGGTACTCGGCGTTGGCGAGCAGGGCCTCGAACAGCTGCGGCCCCTCCGAGCGGATCACCCGCAGCGCCGCCAGCGCCGCGCCGACCGCCGCCGGCACCGCCGAGGCGCTGAAGACGAAGGAGCGGGAGGCGATCCGCAGGTACTCGATCACGTCGGCGGGGCCGGCGACGAAGCCGCCGCAGGAGGCGAGGCTCTTGGAGAAGGTGCCCATCCGCAGGTCGACCTCGTCCTCCAGCCCGAACAGCTCGCAGGCCCCGGCGCCGCGCGCCCCGAGCACGCCGGCGCCGTGCGCCTCGTCGACCATCAGCCGCGCCCCGTATGCCTTGCAGAGCTCGACGATCCGCGGCAGGTCGCAGACGTCGCCCTCCATCGAGAAGACGCCGTCGACGACGACCAGCACGCCGCCGCCGTCCTCGGCCGCCCGGCCCAGCATCTTCTCCAGCTTCTCCATGCGGTTGTGGCGGAAGGGCCGCAGCTTGGCGCCCGAGAGCCGGCAGCCGTCGAGGATCGAGGCGTGGTTGCCGGAGTCGCAGATCACCGTGTCGCCCGGCTCGAGGATCGTCCCGATGCAGCCCAGGTTCGCCTGGTAGCCGGTCGTGTAGACGATCGCGTCCTCGGTCCCCATCCACTCGGCCAGCTCGCGCTCCAGCTCGACGTGCAGCGGCGTCGTCCCGTTCAGCAGGCGCGAGCCGGTGACGCCGGTGCCGTAGGTCTCGAGCGCGTCGCGGGCCGCCTGCTTGACCCGCTCGTCGCCGGTCAGCCCAAGGTAGTTGTTGGAGCCGAGCATGATCGTCTCGCGCCCTTCCATCTCCACCACCGGCCCGGCCTGCGAGGTGAGGAGGCGGAAGTAGGGGAGGAGGTCGTGCTGCTTGGCGGCTTCGAGCTGCTCGAGGCGGTCGTGGTTGCGTGCCTTCTCGAAGACGTCGACCGGCAGCTTGGTGGCTTCGCTCATGCCCGAAGTGTAGGTTTCCCAACCTCATGGGAGGCCTGTCCATCCGGCCGGTGCGCGGTCGCCGCGACCTGAAGCGCTTCGTCAAGGTGCCCTTCCGGCTCCACCGCGACCACCCGAACTGGGTGGCGCCGCTGATCTACGAGCGGATGGAGTTCCTCGACCGCCGCAAGAACCCCTGGTTCGAGCACGGCGAGGCCGAGTTCTTCATCGCCGAGCGCGACGGCGAGCCGGTCGGCCGGATCAGTGCCCACCTCGACCGCCGCTGGGACGAGTTCCAGGGCGGCAGCGACGCGATGTTCGGCTTCTTCGAGTCGGAGGACGACGCCGAGACCGTCGCTGCCCTGCTCGACGCCGCCACCGAGTGGGCGCGCGGCAAGGGCCGCACGCGCATCCTCGGCCCGATGGACTTCACCACCAACGACGAGGTCGGCATCCTGATCGAGGGCTTCGATCGGCGCCCGATGATCCTCGAGCCCTGGCACCCGCCCTACTACCGGGAGCGGATCGAGGCCCAGGGCTTCGGCAAGGCGATGGACGTTCAGATGTGGGAACTGCAGTTCGGCGAGCTCAAGGGCGGCGAGCGCTTCGACCCCGCGATCCACGCCGCGGCGGAGAAGGCCCTGAAGGAGGAAGGTGTCGTCATCCGCAACATGCGCAAGCGCGACATGGCGGACGAGGTGCGCCGCTTCATGGACGTCTACAACGAGGCCTGGGGGAGCAACTGGGGCTTCGTGCCGATCACCGACGCCGAGGTCGAGTTCCAGGCCAAGAACCTGAAGCAGGTGATCGACGAGGAATGGGCCTTCATGGCCGAGAAGGACGGCGAGCCGGTCGGCGCGGCACTGACCCTTCCCGACATCAACCAGGTGATGTCGAAGCTGAATGGGCGCCTGCTGCCCTTCGGGTGGCTCAAGTTCCTGCTGGGCAAGCGCAAGATCGACCAGCTGCGGGTCTTCGCGCTCGGCGTCAAGCACGACTACCGCCATAGCGGCGTCGCCGCCGGCCTCTACCTCAAGCACCTCGAGACCGCCGCCAGGCCGGACTCGATCAAGGGTGGCGACATGGGCTGGATCCTGGAGACGAACGGGCCGATGAACCGCGCCATGGAGGGCATGGGCGGCAAGGTCGTCAAGAAGTACCGGATCTACGAGAAGGCTCTTTAGGGCCTATCCCGGCAGGAGTTCCACTTAACTTTTTCGGTGAGGCGAATGCCGCCGTCCGAAAGTGAATTGCCGAAAAAGTACAAGACGTTCCAACCCTACCGGGATAGGCCTTCAAGAGGCCGCAAGTTGCGGGATTGCTGGTCGCAGGGACGGCCGCGAGGCGCATCGCTCGCTACAGTCGGCGGGATGGGTGGCATGGAGCTGGAGCCGGTCTCGGTTCGCGTCCTACCTCGTGAGAGGGCCGGCGCGCTCGATCTGCGCGACGAGGCGAAGACGGCCGTGATCGCGGCCGCCGGCGGGGTGCTGGCGGGCGCCGCGACGGTGGCCGCGGTGCGCGCGGTGGGCGCCGCCGCCGCGGCGCGAAAGCGCTCGCAGCGCCGCCTCTCGCGCCGCGGCGAGCGCCCCGTCAACGTGGTCGCCAGCCGCTCCTTCCTCGTCGACGTGCACCTGCTCGGGCGCTGAGCCCGTGACGGCCGCGGCTTTCGAGGTCGAGGTCAAGCCCCCTTCTCCCTACCGGCTGCCCCCCTCGGGGGGAGAGGATCGCGTGATGCGGGTCAGCGGCGGCGTCGCTTCTCGATTGCTTCACGTCGAGGGC
>DASTHF010000175.1:0-9954 GCA_035605615.1 Solirubrobacterales bacterium | reverse complement strand
GCTCGCAATCATCGTCGCCCTGGCGGTCACCGGGTGTGGCGGCTCAAGTCGCGAAGAGTCGGCATTAGGGAAATCGGTCAACGCGGTCTTCGACGAAAACCCCGGGACGATGGCGCGGTATTGCCATTTCCACGTCAACGTTGTCGAAAAGGGCATGTACGACGCCGAGTTCTTCCAACGCGATGTGCGTGCCTTCGAGGAAGGCGTTGGATTCAAACTGTTGCGTGAATACCACGAACACGGTGTCAAGCCCGAAGACATCGTAAGGATGATAAACCGGCGTTGCGAGCACGCGGACAAAGGTAATTCAAAGACTGAGGCTACGGCCCAGCCCACCTCATCGATCAGCCAACTTCAGCACGAAGCTGCTGCCCAGCACGAAATCGCCCAAGGTTATCTTCGGCAGACCGAGCAGATAGTGCGAGAAGGGATTGCCAAAGGTGAGGAATACGCGAGCGAGAAAGAGCACGCGAAGTCCGTGCGGCTGATCAAACTTGAGCGAGCAGCACAGTCGCGCGCTGATGCCCTCCACAGACAAATGTGCGAACTCGTCCTACAAGACCCACGAACTCCGCATAACGACCGATTGGGAAGGATCGCGTTGGAGTGCGAATAGGCTCCATCTCAGGCCGGTGGCCGCAGATGGCAGTGTGACGATTTCGAGGTCTCCACCGGAAGCTTGCCTAGATCGGACATGTGTCTCGGAGGCCGCGCGCGGGCTTCCTGTGGATTCCTCGGGTCTTCCAAATATCTGAGCAGCCGCAGACCCACCAAAGGCAACGGAGAGGCTCGGAGCGGTCAGGCAGCCCTTGGAAGCCAGATCCAGCCAGCGGCGGCATTGAAGTCGCCGGGTGGGGGCTCTAGCCCGTCAGGGGCCAGCCAGCCGGTGTAGGCCGCGATTACGGCGTCGAACGCGTGGCTGCCGGGAAGCTCATCCACATCGCCGTCGAGTCCCACAATCCGCTCCCCGAGCGTCGTGAGCACGCGGCTCTGGAATCCACGTGCCGCCGCCTCCCCCTCCTTGCGGGCTGGCCTGCCTTCGAAGCCCAGCCGCAGAAGTGATGCCGCCGGATAGACCTCGATCAACTCCGGCCCGGCCATAGGACCGCGCTCTGCCCGTCGCGCCCTGAGTCGTCGAGCCAGGACCACGCCACGCCCTGCGATCTGCCCGATCCTCATCGTCGGTAGAGGCTTGCCACCGCCGATCTCCTCCCGCAGGCGAACCTCGCACAGCCGCTCCGTCACGGGATTGCCGCCCGCTTCCCAGACCTGGCGAGCTGCTTGCAACTCGCAGCTATCGACTCCTGGTCCCTGACAGCTGCTGGGACAGACGAGACAGGGCGGCAGAGTCAGTGGTGCATCAACGGCGACCAGAGATGGGCGCCACTCATCGAGCAGCCCCAGCAGAAGGCCCTCGGCTGCGTCCGCCGTAGCGCTGCGCGGCAGCACCCCTACCGACTTGAGCTTGGGAGCGCCGATTCCCGACAGAACGGCGTACCCGGTCGTCGCCTGCAGGGCACCGCCGAGATCAATCCCGAGAACCGTCATCGCATCCCTAGGCATGTCTAGTGGCCTCCACGGCCCCTGGCTTCGACACTCGCGCTCCTATGCCCTCCCACTGCAGCGAGAATGTCGATGCCGCGTCGCCAGAAAGCTGACTCCGCGTCCCAGGCGTTCGGGAAGAACGTGCGGCGGATCAGAGAAGAGCAAGAGCTGTCGATCGAGGCTCTGGCGGGAAAGATTGTCACCCGCAGTCGAACCGACGGGAAGCCGGTCCCGATGGATGCCAAGTCGCTCGGGGAGATAGAGCTGGGCTGGTACTCGCCGACGATCGGCTTGGCGGCGAAGATCGCGAAGGCGCTCGGAGTGCCGCTGGCGGACCTCATGCGAGATTCGTAGGCGCCACCGCCACCGCAAGAACCTGCACACCAGCCGCCCAGCCGACCGACCGTCACATCCGTCACGTTGGCCTCGTTTGGTTGAGCTAGGGAGTTGTCGCAGCGGTCACGGTGACGCTAGATAACCTCAGCACGCAGCTGCGGGGGGCTTCCTGAGCGTCGAGGGATGTGCAGGTGTGCATGCACAGGCGCACAGCGGTGCAGTGACATACATCTCCGACGCCACAAAAGTCCTTCCCGTGGCTTCCTCTGCTCGCTGAACATTCAAGTAGCCCATCGAATTTCGCGAACACGAAAGAGCAGGGGAACGCGGGACTTTTCCCGCCGCGACTCCCTGGAGAATTGTGGTTATGGAACGCGAGGATTTCTCCGGACTCGGCCCGGACCTGAAGACGGTACTCGGCGCGATCGACGTTATCTATCCGGAGGAGGACGAGCTTGCCGAAGAGTACCTGACCCTGCTGTGGGCGCACCCGGGGTTCCAGAAGGCGCTCACCGAGCTACGGGAGGAGATCGAAGAATATGAAGCGCACGGTATCTGGCTCAGTCTGGACCGGGCTCGCAAGGGAGCACAGGAGGCCGACTACCCGCTGGTCGACTTCGCGGAGAAGTGGGCGATCTCGCCAGCCGCGGCCTACATCCTGACCCGGAACTCCTCGGAGGGGCCAAAATTACGAGACGACGAGGTCTTCGCCGGCTTCAAGCGCGAGGCTCGGGCGATCGTCATCTGGGAGTCGCCGTTCGGCTACACGCTGTTCGTACCTCGCCCGGTGGTCAAGGAGCAGTCCAAAGCCGTGGAGAGATGGCTCAGTCGGCATAAAACAGGTCCGTTCGAGCGGATGTGGGGACGGAGCGGATCATCGCGGCAGCAACTTCGGCCGGCATCGCTGGCGGTCCTACCGGAGTTCCAAGCGTGGCTCGGCGGTCCCGCACCTATCGAGATATATGACAAAAAGCGAGTGAAGAAGAGGCTGGGCCTCGAATTCTTGGACTTCGTGGCCGAGCTGGAACGTCTCCGGAAATGGATGCGCGCAATCTCACCGGAGGGGATTCCATCGAAAGGACCCTCGAAGGCTTGGCGTCGCTACACAGGTACGTGAGGCGAACGTCCGCGTGCACGCACGGACGCACAGACCGATGCGCGGTGTGCGTGAACCCCGACCGGATTCGATCAAGAGCGTAACGAGAACAAATTAGAGCCGCGATCTAATGCTCGCGGACTACCCGCTTCACCCGACACTGGCTCTCCACCCCGCGATCCCGCGGGATCAACGGAGAAGCCAGATGAAGCACGAGCCCAATACCAAGGCCCCCAAGGTCACCTGGAAGGTTTCGACCGCCGGTGCCCCGGCGCTCTCGGTACGCCAGCTACGTGCCCTTCGTCTGCTTCTCACCCAACAGAAGGGGAAGAAGTGATGAATTCATATGTCGGCGGCAGCGACCAGTTCGCCCCGGACGAACCAGAGTGGCAGTTCCTTGAAAAGGAGGAGGGATCCTCCGCCGGTCAGCCTCGAAACGCCCCTGAGGAGCAGGCCAACGTTCCGAGCCGCGAGGAGCTGGCCGAGAATTGCAAGGACCTGATCGGGTCCGGCCAGGTGCTTGAGCGCTACGGGGAGGCGCTCCGCTCGTCGGGCAAATTCGCGGGCAGCGTGGCGGTGGTGATGGTCATCGTCCTCGCGATCGTCTCCCGCCTTCTCGACAAGCCGGTATCGCTTCTCATCCGCGGCGAGTCCTCGGCCGGGAAGAGCTATGCCATGAAGTGCGCTACGGAGCTCATGGCGCCCGATTCGATCTACGCCCTAACGGCGATGAGCGAGAAGGCCCTCGCCTACGGCCAAGAAGACCTTTCGCACCGCATGATGGTCCTCTACGAGGACGATGCCCTGGGCGGAGGCACCATCACGTACCTGATGCGTTCCCTGCTCAGCGAGGGTCGGATCGAGTACGAGTTCGTGGACTTCGAAAATGGCCGCGGTACGACCAAGATCGAACGCGAAGGACCAACCGGCCTGATCACCTCTACGCCGGGGAAGGTCGACTATGAGCTCGGCACCCGCATGCTCTCGTTGAATGTCGACGCCAGCCCCGAGGCGACGAGAGCCATCCTCGCAAGCGCAGCTCTGATCGCCGAAGGCGGGCGCGAAGATCTCGACCTTTCCGAATTTCATGAATTCGACCATTGGCTGCGAGCCGGTCCTTCGAGGGTCGTCATCCAATTCGCCTCGAAGATCGCCCAAGCTTGCGATGCGACCGCGGTACGGATGCGCCGTGACCTGACGGCCGTGTTTGGGCTCGTTAGCGCCCACGCCCTCATACACCAGGCGCACCGCGACCGCGATGAGGAAGGCGCGGTGATCGCGACGCCGGACGACTATCGGGCGGTGTATGACCTGGTCGCCGATTCGATAGCCCAGGCGGCGGGCGCCACCGTCCCCGCCGGAGTGCGTCGCCTGGTGGAGGCGATGAAGGAGCGCGGTGGCGATCACGTCCCAATCCCGTTGTCGCTTGTGGCCGAGCACCTGGGCCTCCACCGCAGCACGATTTCGCGAGATGCGAAGGCTGCCCTGACTCTCGGCTTCATCCGCCCAGGGGTCCAGACGGATAGTCGGAAACTGTTCGTCCTCGACGACCCGCTCCCCGAGGATCGCTCCGTCCTGCCCTCTCCAGAGTCGCTGGACCTGGACTAACACCAACGGCTGCGCGGTGGGCTTGTGCAAGCGGGTCCACCGTGCTTTCCTTCGGTCCTTTTTTGCCATGACTGATACGAGCCGCCAAGTCCCCTCTCCCAGCGCTGCCGCCTGGCTGGTCGACCTCGCCGTTGCCGACGGGCCGTCCTTCGTGGTCATGCGCCTCAACGAAGCCGCAGCCCGCGAGGCCCTAGTCGCCCACCTGGTCGAGATCGACGCCGTCGCCGACGAGGTGGCAGCTAAGGACCTCGTCGGTGCAGCCCCCGTCGAGTCGGTGGGGGTGGTCTGGTGAGCGCCGCTAACGGCGCCGCGCCGAAGCGCTTCGCCTTCTATGGCAGGGTCTCCACCACCGACAAGCAGGACCCCGCGCTCTCCTTCCCGAGCCAGCTGAAGGCCTGCGAGCGCAAGGTCGCTGAGCTCGACGGCGAGGTCACCTGCCAGTTCACCGACCAGGAGTCCGGCGCCAAGCAGGAGCGGCCCGGCTGGTCGGCGCTGACCCACGAGGCCCGCGACCGCGAGGGGCGGCGCTTCGATGCCGTCGTCATCTACTCGACCTCGCGGCTGGCGCGGGACCGCCTCTACGCCGCCCTTTTCGAGCGGGAGCTCTCGAAAGTCGGCGTCAGCATCCACTACGCCACTGGCGCCGGGGACCCCGACACGCCGGAGGGCAAGGTCTTCATCGGCATGCAGCAGCTCTGGGACGAGTTCGAGCGCCAGAAGCTCTCCCGGGAGACCAAGCGCGGTATGCGGGAGGCCTCCGAACAGGGCTACCGGGCCGGCGGTCGCGCCCCCTATGGCTACCGGCGCCGTGAGCAGGAGCTGCCGGCCGACCACCGTGGGGATCGCGATAAGCGTCGGGTCACCCTTGAACCCGTCGATGAAGAGGCTCGCGTCGTCGCGGAGATCTTCGAACTCTTCGTCGGGGAGCGACTGAGCCCGAAGGCGATCGCCGACCGCCTCAACCGCCCCGGTGGCCCTCTCTCTCCGCGCCACGTCGATTCGGCCCGCAACCTGCGAGGACACTGGGCCGCCAGCACGATCAGGGCGATGTTGAAGAACCCCGTCTACACCGGCCGCACGGTCTGGAACCGGCTGGACTTCACCGAAGCCAAGCAGTCGGGCGGCGGCGCCAAGCGGCGCGCCCGCGAGGAGTGGGTCATCGCCGAGGACGCCCACCTGGCGATAGTGGACGACGAGACCTTCGAGGCCGCGCAGGAGCGCTTCTCGATCCGAGCGCGGGGCAACGGCAGCGCCCACGCCAAGCGCAGCTACGCCCTCTCCGGCATGGTGCGCTGCTGCGCCGGCCACGGGCCGCTCTCCATGCAGGGCAAGGCCCGCAAGGGCCATCACTACTACGTCTGCGGCTACGCGACCGGCTACGGCGAGCAGGCGGCCCTGGAGGCTCACTCCGGACAGAAGACGGTCTCCGTTCGCGAGGACCGCCTCACGCGGCTCGTCCTGCGCTTCTTCGAGCAGCGGATCTTCGGGCCGCTGCGCCTGGAGCGCCTGGAGAAGCAGCTGCGCGCACAGGCCCGCAGCGAGCGCGCCAACGGCAAGCTGGCCGGGACGAGGCTCCGCCAGCAGATCGCCGAGATCGACCGCAAGATCAAGGCGCAGGTGATCGCCCTGGAGGACGGCGTCGAGCCAGAGCTGGTGACTCAGCGCATCGCCGAGCTACGCGTCGACAAGGAGGCCCTTGCGGAGGCGCTCTTGGAGGTGGGAGCCGGGCGGGAGGAGGGCGAAGATGAGGAGCTTGCTCTGCAGCTCGCTCGCGTCCCTGACCTCACCAGGTCGCTGGCACAGGCCAGCCCCGAGGTCCAGCGCCAGGTCTTTCAGGCCTTCGACCTGCAGATCGCCTACGACAAAGTCGGCCGGCGGATCGAGATCTCAGCGACCGTCTCGCAGGCCATCGCAGACGCCTTCGAGAACACGAAAGCCCTCCAAATGGAGGGCTCGCAGGTGGTACCGAGAGACATAGCGGGGGCGGGATTCGAACCCGCGACCTTCGGGTTATGAGCGCGCTCCCGCAGCTCCTCTGAGCACCGCAGAGCCCATTCCAGAGCGGTTTCCGCGGGGTCGAGCTACGCTGAGATCGGCTGGAATCCGTGAGGCATGTTGCCCCATTTATTGCCCCAGGAGACGCCGTGTCGCACGGCCGTCGCTACCATCGACGTCGATGACTACGAAGCAGCGGCTGCACAAGCTGGTCGACGAGCTCTCCGAGCAGGAGGCCGAGGCCGCTCTGGTGATCGTCGAGCGCCGACGGGACGATCCGATGCTGCACGCTCTCGCTTCGGCGCCGATCGACGACGAGCCCTCCAGCCCGGAGGAGGACGCCAGCGCAGTCGATGCCCTTGCCTCCTACCGCCGGGGCGAGGCGATCTCCTCTGAGGAGATGCGCCGCGAGCTCGGCCTGGATTGAGCCCCGGCTGGTCGCATGAGATCACGCCGCCGGCTCGGCGCGACCTGAAGCGGCTCGATCCGCCGGTTCAGCGCCGGGTTCTCGACGCCCTCGATCGCTTCGTCGCCGACCCCCGCGCCGCAGACATCCGCAAGCTCGACTCGGTCCAATGGCGACTGCGCGTGGGCGACTGGCGGGTTCGCTTCAGCTTCGATGACGATCGCCGGGTCATCGCGGTCCTTCGCGTGCTTCCGCGCGGTCGCGCCTACGACCGCTGATCGCCGGGTTCGTCGCCTATGCGGCGGGCGTTGGGCCGATCTCCGACGACAGCCGCCCCGTCAGTCCGGGGGAAGACCAATCTAATATTCTCGGGGCGGTTTACGGCCTCACCGAAACCTTTATCCCACCAGGATCTCGGAGACCTCAGCTTTGATGAGTGACGCGAGGTCAAGCTCGGCCAGGTTCTGCTCGGCGAGCCATGCCAGAGCCCCCTCGCGGTCGAGGTCATCCGCGACGATCAACTCCGAGAGTGCCACGGCGGTCGTCCGTGAAAGGCCAAGCGCCATCAGGGAGAGCTCGGTTTGCCTGGAAACCCCCAGCTCAAGCATCATCGTCAGATCGGGCATATCGGCGGCGAGCTCGAGCCTGCCTGCCTGCTCTAGATGAAGCCTCAGCACGTACTGGTAGCAGGCGAGATATTTCGGAGCTTCGAAGCGGGCGATCTGCTCGACGTCGTCCATCGTCGATCGGATCAGCGACGCAACGTTGATCTTGTCTCCACGATTTTCGTAGAAGCTGATTCGCTCGGCAATCAGTCGAGCGAGCGGATAGCCACGCATCCACTGGGTGATGAGCCTCGCGGCCTCCGCGCCAGCTCTGCGGGGTCAAGCCGCAGCGTGCCCAGCCAGGCCGCCACGGCGCCCTCCGAGTCGGGGCCGCTCAGCGCGATCCGGCCCTCGCGAAGGCTGAAGGTGCCCACCGCGGCGAGCGCCTCGCGCGGGACGATCCGGGTGGCGGTGCTGGGATCGCAGCCCAGCAACCGCCTCGCCGCACAGCTCGCCCGCTCGGCGAGCGTGCGCATGCTCTCCTGTTGGCCGACGATCGCGTCCTCGAAGCAGATCTCGACCTCGTCGGCCCCGGCCCCCGGTTCGCCGACGATCACTGAGCCGCGGCCGATGTCGGCGCTTGCCGTATGCCCGCCGGCCGGGACGTAGAGGACGATCTCCCGCATCGCCCCCTACACCTCTCCGTCGAGCGCGCGCGCCTCGGCGATCAGCTCGTCGGCGACGGCCTGCCAGTCCTCGAAGGTCGCCGTGTTGAGGATCTCGGCGATGTGGGCGGACAGGCTTTCGGCGACGACCGAGGGATGGAAGTGACCGGCGACGACGTGCTCGAAGAGCAGCTCGTTGACGGCGTCGGCAACGGCGTCGTCTTCGAGCGCCCGCTTCAGGAAGCCCCGCAGCAGGGCCACGTCGATCGCGTTGCCCTGCTCGGTGGTCCGCATCTCCGCCTCAGCGCTCACCTCGCCCGCCTCCTGCGTCGCGGTTGCGATTCGCTGCGCTCGGGCACCACGGCCACCGCCCAGCTCCGGGTCGGGTCGAGCCAGGCGGGCGCCCAGCGGCAGAAGACGTAGCGGGTCAGCGGGTTCTTGAAGCGCTGCCTGCGCAGGGCGTAGTGCCAATGGCCCGCCAGCCAGATGGCCGTGCCCAGCGCGAGGAAGAGCAGCGCCTCCGCGCCGGGGGAGAACGCCATGCCGAGCGCGCCGGCCGCGACACACAGCAGCCCGCCGAGCCGACACAGGACCCCGCCCAGCAACCAGAACGCGAGCGCGCCGGCCGCGAACAGGAGGACGAAGTGGATCGAGATCATCGCCTGCCTCCCCTCGGCCGCTGCCGCGGCGCTCGCCGCCCGGTGCCGCGCAGCACTCCTCTCTCCTGCCGGCTCACGCCGAGACCCCTCCGATCGCCAGCCCCTCCTCCGCCTGCGGAGGGAAGTCGGGCGTCGGCCAGAGCTCGAGCGGCGGCGCCTCCTCGCCGGGCAGCAGGTGGGTGTAGCGGGAGAGCGTGAAGGCGGCCGAGTGGTGGCCGAGGGCGCGGCTCAGTTGCAGCAGGTTGGTGCCCTGGGCGAGGTGGATCGAGGCGAAGGTGTGGCGGAAGGTGTGAAAGCCCGCCCAGGGGGCGCCGACCTCCCCGGCGAGCGGCTTCAGCACGCGGCGGCGCAGGTTGTCGGGGTCGACCGCTCCCCCCGCCTCGTTCGTGAAGACGAGCGACGTCGAGTCCCGCTCGGGCTGGGAGGCGAGGTGCGCCCGCAGGCGCAGGGCGAGCGGCCCGGGCAGGCGGACGTCGCGCCGCCCGTGGCGGGTCTTGGGCGGCTCGATGCGGCCCTTGACGATCGCGCGGCGGACGCAGAGCTCGGGCGGGCTCTCCTTGAGCTGGAGGTGGAGGCGCTGCAGGGCGATCGCCTCGCTGATCCGCAGGCCGCAGGCCGCCAAGACCTCGAAGAGCAGCTTGTGGGGCTCGGGCGCCATCGCGAGGATCGCGGCGAGCTGCTCGCGGCTGAACACCTTGATCCTCTCCTCCTCGGGGAGCTGCTCGCGGTGGGGCAGCGCCAGCCCCTGGGAGGGGTTGTGGCGGATCAGCCCCTCGCGCTTGGCGGTGGAGAGCGCCGCGCGCAGCGGGATCACGATGTTGGCGACGGTCGCGTCGGAGAGGCGGCGCCCCTGCTCGTCGGGGTCGGCGAGCCAGTCGAGGAAGCGCGCCAGCTTGTAGGTCGTCACGTCGACGAGCCGCAGCCTCTCGGGGAAGTAGGGGCGGGCGTAGGCGCCGATCATGAGGCTGTCGCACAAACCCCCGGACGTGAGCCTCAGTCACGTCCGGGGCGCCGTTGAGCATTGCCCCGTCCCCGAGCGCGGAGGCCGGCGATGCCCCAGAACTTCATCGAGTGCGACCGTGAGCAGGAGCTTCTGCTG
>DASTHF010000138.1:0-2181 GCA_035605615.1 Solirubrobacterales bacterium | reverse complement strand
CGGCGACCACCGCGTCGCGATGCTCGGCGCGGTCGCCGGGCTCGCCTCGCGCGAGGGGGTCGAGGTCGCCGGCATGGACGCCGCCGCCGTCAGCTACCCGGGGTTCGAGGCCGACCTCAGCGCCCTGCTCGGCGGCTCGGCCTGAGACGCCTCTACGCTCCCGCCTCATGGTGATCGCGATCGACGGGCCCGCCGGGGCCGGCAAGTCCTCCGTGGCGCGCGGCGTCGCGCGGGCGCTCGGCTTCACCTACCTCGACTCGGGGGCGATGTATCGCTGCGTGGCGCTGGCGGCGCTCGAGCGCGGCGCCGGGCTCGACGACGGCGCGGCGACGGGCGTGGTGGCGCGCTCGCTCCAGATCGGTTTCGACGGCGAGCTGGTCTCGCTCGACGGCCGCGACGTCAGCGCCGCGATCCGCGAGCCGGCGATCACCGACGCCTCCTCGCGCGTCTCCGTCCACCCGCTGGTGCGCGAGGCGATGGTGGCCCGCCAGCGCGAGATCGTCGCCGACGGCCGCTACGTCGCCGAGGGCCGCGACATCGGCACGGTGGTCAGCCCCGACTCGCCCCTGAAGGTCTTCCTGACCGCCTCGGCCGAGGAGCGGGCTCGGCGCCGCGCGGCCCAAACCGGCGAGGACCGGGCGGCGGTGCTCGCCGCCCAGCACGTTCGCGACGAGCGGGACCAGACCCGCGAGCACAGCGCCCTGCGCGCCGCCCCCGACGCAGTCGAGATCGACACCACCTCGCTCAGCCTCGACGAGGTCGTCGACCGAGTCGTCGCCCTCGCCCGCGAAAGGGGCCTCACATGAGGTTTCGGTGCGCCTTATGTGCGCCAGGGACACAGAAAGCGCACCGGAAGGGGCGCGCATGAATCGCGTCCCCAAGGTCGCGGTCGTCGGCTTTCCCAACGTCGGCAAGAGCACGCTGGTCAACCGTCTCGCCGGTGGCCGCGAGGCGGTCACCCACGCCGAGCCCGGGGTCACGCGGGACCGCAAGCGCATTCCCTGCGAGTGGAACGGCGTCGCCTTCGAGCTGCTCGACACCGGCGGCATCGACGTCGGCGACGAGGGCGAGCTGGCCGCCGACGTGCAGCGCCAGGCGCGGCTCGGGATCGCCGAGGCCGACGTCGTGATGCTGGTCGTCGACGCCCGCGCCGGGGTCCGCGCCGGCGACGCCGACTTGGCAACGACCCTGCGGGGCGGCGGCGCGCCCGTCCTCGTCGCCGCCAACAAGGTCGACCGCCCCGAGGACGCCCACCTCACCGCCGAGTTCCACAAGCTCGGCCTCGGCGAGCCGCTCGCCGTCTCGGCGACGCACGGGCTCGGCAGCGGCGACCTGCTCGACCGCGTCGTCGAGCTGCTCGGCGAGGGCGCCGGACCGGCCCCGGAGGGCGAGGCGGCACGGGTTGCCGTCGTCGGCCGCCCCAACGTCGGCAAGTCCTCCCTCGTCAACGCCTTCCTCGGCGACGAGCGGGTGATCGTCTCCGGGCGTGCCGGCACGACCCGCGACGCGATCGACACCGAGCTCGAGGTCGAAGGCCGCCCCGTCGTCCTCGTCGACACCGCCGGCTTGCGCCGCCGCTCCAAGGTCGCGGGCACCGTCGACTACTACGCCCAGCTGCGCTCCGAAACGGCGGTCGAGCGCGCCGATGTCGCGATCGTCGTCTGCGACGCCTCGGAGGGGGTCACGGCCGAGGACCTGCGGGTGGCGGAGCTGGCGATGCGGGCCGGCTGCGCGACGCTGCTGGCGCTCAACAAGTGGGACGTCACCGAGACCGACGTCGACGACGCCCGCGCCCGCGTGGCGCGAAAGCTGCGCCTGCGCCCGGCGGTCGTCACCTGCTCGGCGACTCGCGGCCGCAACGTCGCCAGGCTCTTGCCGAAGGCGCTGGAGCTGGCCGACCGGGCCGCCGAGCGCATCCCGACCCCGGAGCTGAACCGCTTCGTCGCCGACGTCGTCGCCAAGACGCCGCCGCCGGCCCGCCGCGGCCGCCGCCTGCGCCTCTACTACGCCGCCCAGGTCGGGGAGCGCCCGCCGCGGATCGCGATTCAGGTCAACGACCGCCGCCTGATCACACGCGATTGGGCCTATCACCTGGAGAACCGCATGCGCGAGACCTATGGCCTGGAGGGCGTGCCCCTGGTGATCGACTTCGTCCCTCATTCAGGCCGGAGACGGACGTAG
>DASTHF010000085.1:0-2451 GCA_035605615.1 Solirubrobacterales bacterium | reverse complement strand
TCGGCCGCGAGCGCGCCGAGGCGGGCCTGATGAGCCGGCCGCCGCGCCCGCGCGGCGAGTCGGTCGTGCCGGGGTCGATGCTGCTGCGCGCCTGGCTCTTCCTCGGCCTGATCTCGGCCGGCCTGGAGATGGCCGGCTTCTTCTACGTCCTCACCAAGGCCGGCTGGAGCCCTGGCGACGAGACCGGGTCCGGCTCGCCGCTCCACGGCGCCTACCTGGAAGCGACGACGATGACCTTCTTCTCGATGGTCGCCTGCCAGATCGGCACCGCCTTCGCCGCCCGCACCGACCGCGCATCGCTGCGCTCGATCGGCGTCTTCAGCAACCCGCTGCTCCTCTGGGGAATCGGCTTCGAGCTGGCTCTGGCGGCGCTCTTCATCTACGCGCCACCCTTCAACTCGATCCTTGGCACGGCGCCGCTGCACGCCGACGCGCTGCTCTTCGCGCTGCCCTTCCCCTTCGTCGTCTGGGGCGCCGACGAGCTGCGCCGCTGGCTGCTGCGCCGCCGCAAGGGGCGGCCGGGGTCCGAGGCCTCGACCGTCCGCGATCCTCAGAGCCCCGCCTGAGCGGTCACGCGGAGCCTGTCGGTCCGCGCAGGGCGCAGGATCGCGACCTCGGCGGGCGCCCGGTCGAGCAGCCAGACGAGGTCGTCGCCGGAGAGCCCCTTGCTGCCCGTGGCGGTGGCGGGCACGACGACGCGGTCGACCTGCTCGGTCTCCAAGAGGCGAGCCAGCGCGTGCCGGTAGGAGCGGCCACGCTCGATCCGAGCGTCGACCGGCACGTGCTGAGCCGTCGCCCGCTGTTCGATCGCCTCGAGTATCGGCATGGCCTGCCCCGCCTGGCGCGGGATGGCGCAGTCGAGTGGCAGGCGCTTTGGGACCGTCGCGAGGTAGGCGGGCATCAACGTCGCGTTCTCCGCGCTCGACAGCCGCAGCGCGGCGTCGAGCGCGCGGCGGGAGATCTCGGTCCCCGTGAAGGGGAGCAGGATGCGATGGACCGCATCGGGCCTCTCCTCGCGTCGGCCGATCCTCGAGCGGCGTGCCAGAAGGTAGCCGCCGAGGGCTCCGGCGAAAAGCGCCGCGCCGATGGCGAGGAGCTCCGTCACGTCTTCTCCCCACCCACCCTGTAGGCGACGATCCGCACGTCGACGCCGGGCGGCGTCGCCTCCATGAGGCGCTGTGGCAGCGGCTCGCGTAGGCGCGCCAGGCCCCGCCGCGGCTTCGATTCGCCGACCATGATGTAGGTGGAGCCACGCTCGCGGACGACGCTGGCCACGGCAGCGACCAGGTCGTCGTGCTCCTCGATCAGCAACCTCGCCCCGAGCACCGAGGCGAGCTGGCGCAGCGCCGTCACCTGGCGCTCCACCTCTCCCTCGACCGGCTCGCCCGGTGGCTTCACCCAGAGCAGGTCGAGCTCGCTGCCGAGGCGCTGCGCCGAGCGCCAGGCACGGCGCACGAGGCGCTGCGCGCTGGGCTGCGGGCGGACCAGCGCCAGCAGCCGCTCGCCCACCGCCTTCGGCGCCTCGGCGGCGATCCGCTCCTCCTCTTCGCGCGTCCCCAGCGGCTCCAGCTGCTCCAGCGTGAGGCGCCGGGCCTCGACGCTTTCGGCGACCTGGCGCAAGCTCACCTCGCGCAGGGCGGCGAGGTTCTCGATCCGGAAGAAGTTGTTGAGCGCCGCATCGATGCTCTCGGCGGGGTAGACCTTGCCGGCGCGCAGGCGCGCCACCAGCGCCTCAGGCGTGAGGTCGATCAGCACTACCTCGTCGGCGATCCCCAGCACCGAGTCCGGCACCGTCTCGCGCACCCGCACCCCGGTCAGCTCGTCGACCTGATCGTTGAGCGACTCCAGGTGCTGCACATTGACGGTGGAGAAGACATCGATCCCGGCGGCCAGGACGTCGGCGATGTCTTCGTAGCGCTTCTCGTGCTCCACGCCGGGCGGGTTGGTGTGCGCCAGCTCGTCGATCAGCGCCAGATCCGGGCGGCGCCCGATCACGGCCGGCAGGTCCATCTCCTCGACCGTCACGTCCTGGTAGGAGATGCGCCGCCTCGGCACGATCTCCAGGCCCCGCGCCTGGGCGATCGTGTCTTCGCGTTTGTGCGGCTCCAGGTAGCCGATCACCACGTCGCGCCCGGCGTCGGCCTCCGCCTGCCCCTCCTGGAGCATGCGGTAGGTCTTTCCCACTCCCGCCGCCATCCCTAGGAAGATCTTGTAGCGGCCCCGGGACATGGCTGCCCCTCGTCAGGCCCCGAGGAGGTTGTGGACGATCAAGTCGATCAGCTTGATGCCGATGAAGGGGGCGGTCACGCCGCCGAGGCCGTAGATCAGCATGTTGCGGCGCAGCAGCGCGGTGGCGCCGATCGGCCGATAGCGGACGCCCCGCAGGGAGAGCGGGATCAACAGCGGGATGACCAGCGCGTTGAAGATCACCGCCGATAGGATCGCCGATTC